>JBBQLD010000093.1:0-12410 GCA_038327555.1 Chitinophagales bacterium | reverse complement strand
ACTGCGCGCTAAAGTGCTGCTCAGTCCTAATCCAGCGGTTGACGTAACGGAACTTTACACTTCCGATCTACACGTAGAAGCCATAGAGGTGCTAAACAGCCTGGGTCAAAAAGTGCGCGCCTACCAATCCTCAAGTACCCGCAGTACGCGACTGGAAGTATCGGACTTGATAAGTGGAGTATACACCGTACGCATTCGGGCTGAAGAAGGCATGGTGGAAAAGAAGCTGGTCGTGCGGTAGAATAGGGGGTAATTGGTTATTTGGGAAGCCAAAGCTTTGCCACTCAAATAACCAAATCAACAAATAACCAAATACCCCTCAGTCTACCTACTTTTGCCCGCAAATGCTGTTCTGGGTAAATTTATTTTTCTGGCCTGTCGCCCTATATGTTGGGCTTTGTCTTGTGTTCTACTTTGGACAAGACTTGTTTTTCTTTCGTCCAGAACGGCTCGCCAAATCCTTTACCTACCAATATCCCTTCCCTTTTACAGAGGTTAATTTTGACATGGAAGACGGCGGCATGGTAAATGCCCTGCATTTTCGTGTGCCAAACAGCAAGGGAGTAGTTTTTTACATCAAAGGGAATTCGCGCAGCATCAAAGGCTGGGGGAAATTTGCAAAAGACTTTGTTGGCAAAGGCTTCGATTTTTTCATCCTTGATTTTCGGGGCTTTGGCAAAAGCCGTGGCCACCGCACGGAGGAAATTCTTTTCAGCGACCTCCAACATGTTTACAAATGGCTTGCTGACGAATATAGTGAAGATCGGATCGTGCTTTATGGGCGTTCGCTTGGCAGTGGGCTTGCGGCTCGGGTAGCGTCCTGGAATCGGCCTCGAATGGTCATCATGGACTGTCCGTACTATTCCTTTTTATACCATATTTCGCGGTATGCATTTATTTTGCCCATTAGATGGCTGTTGCGTTATCAAATTAGAACAGACCGGTTTATCAAAAAAGTACGTTGCCCCATACACATTATTGGCGGTACAAAAGATCGCCTCATCCCATACCGCCAATGCGAGATGCTCAAAGCGTTGGCTCCTGAGAAAATCACACTTCACCCCATCGTTGGAGCAGGACATAACAACCTGCCCGATTATCCCGAATACCATGATCTACTTTACGACATTCTCCATGAAGCTTTTGAGGTGGAGAAGGATTGGAAATTAGCAGCCTGAACAACCCACCTTCGCTCCCGCCCACTGAGATTTCCTGCGCGTACTCGGCTGGAAAAAATTTGGCTAATTTGTTAAGGTGGTCAACATGGGCCTTGGGAAGTAGAATAGCCCCGTTTTATCGTTCATAGATTTTATCTTACAAATGAATCGCACACAAAAACTCGCTTTTGCACTCCTGCTTTTTCCGGCATTTCTTTATGCCCAAAAAACAAATCCGCCTTCCAATGGGAAACCTGTCATAACACCTAGTTCAGTTAAGGATTCTGGGGTTAAACCTGCTGCTTTGAAGGATTCGGCAGGTAACCCGGCCAATGGGAAGGATTCGGCGGGTAACCCGGCCAATGGGAAGGATGCAGCGGGTAACCCCGCCTACGCCAAGGATGCAGCGGGTAACCCCGCCTACGCCAAGGCTTCGGCGGGTAAAAAAGATACCGCGATTTTAAAACTTTTTGAAAAACCAGGCGACATCAAATGGGTCAAATATTTCAAAGGCCGATTAGATGATGCCACTGTAGTAGATCTTGCACTAGGCTTCGATGGGCGCAATTGCAGAGGGTATCTAAGCTACTCCAAAAGCCTCATTCGATTCAACCTTTCTGGCGCATTGGATACCGCTGGTTTTACGCTTGAAGAGCGTGATATGGCGCGTGGTGTTACAGGATTGTTGCGCGGAACGTTTAGAAACCGACATATTGAAGCTGAATGGTTTAACGCAGATAATACGATTGGGAGCCGTTTGGAGGCGGAAGAAGTAGCTCAAGGCCAAGTCATTGCACTCAATTGTTCCGATAATAAATGGAGCAATCGCTATATCACCCGATATAACGGCGCACGTTGCGACATGGTGCTGGTACGCACTCAAAATGGCGCGCTAGATGGTTTTCTGTGGGTGGAATCGGATAGCCGTACTTACCGACTTAAAGGCGATTTGAAAGCCGATGGTGCCTACGAAATGGAAGTACTGGGCTCTGGAGATCGCCTTGCAGCCCTGCTGAGTGGAAATCTAAAACCTGGCCAAAATACAGACTGTAATTGGGTGGGAAGTGGCGAGCGACGAGCCTTCAAGTTTATCCTTAAAGATCACTTCTTGCTCGGCTGTTACGAATATGCAGATTATGCCACCAGCTATGATGTATTGTATCCGCGTACCCCTTGTGCCCATTGCAACAGCCAACTTGATAAACAGGTAAATCAATGGATAGAGCGCTGTAAAGCAACATTTTCAGCAAAAAAAATTCCATTAACTTCCGCAAATCGCGGAAGACAGCGAGCCAGTGCATGGCCAGAAATTGTTTGCTGGACCGACAATGTTTTGGCGGGCTACGTCACTTTTTCTGATACCTGGACGGAACAGGCGCAAGGTCTTTCCTTCAATTACGACTTGCGGACAAACAAAGAGGTTAGCCTTGATGATCTTTTCAACAAGGGTTTCAATGCGCAAAAATATCTCACCGACTGGGCAAACCGTGAAATGCCCAAACTCCCATCGTTCGCCAGCGACCCAGGCTACCGGGAATGGCTAACTAAAGAAGGGTTCCCACTCTTTGCGCTCCGACGCGAAGGACTGGAAATCAGCACCTTGTTTCATCCACAATATGGTCGACAGACATTGCTCGTGCCATATTCCGGACTCAAAACTTACCTCAAGAAAGATAGCCCTGTGGGAGAGTTTTTGAGGTAGTTTTTTCATTAATGACAATAATAAACTATGGAAGATTGGCAAATAGATTTTGAATGGATCCGGACGCAGCACATGCTAAAAGATACCATGAAACGAGAGGTAATCCCCGACCTGAATACCGTTCTCTTTTTGATTGGTATACAAGAATTGGGTCGCTGGAAACGGGCGTTTTCCAAAGAAGAAAAACAAGACTTGATGCATATCGCAGTGTGCCGCTTGCTGAGTCAGGAAGGCTTTTTTGAATTCGTAGGTCGCGATGAAGATGGTTGGCCACATTATCGCCAGGCCTTGGAAATGCCTAAACAGGAAACGTCCCAACAAGAAAAACTCCTGAAAAAGAACGCGATACGTTATTTTCAGGAGTGGGAAAAAGAGTAGCACGAAATTTATTTCGCCAACATGTAGCGCGAAATTTATTTCGCTAACAAGTAGCGTGAAATTTATTTCGCTAACAAGTAGCACGAAATTTATTTCGCCAACATGTAGCGCGAAATTTATTTCGCTAACAAGTAGCACGAAATTTATTTCGCCAAGTATCTAATGGCAAATTTTTTGTTGCTGCTCAGCTGTCAGTACACTACGAAGGTTGTTTTTCCAATCCTCATGCAGTTGTTTCCAATCCACGCGCTCATGTTCACCATTAGCCCTGGCGGATTCAATGGCCTGTACTTTTTGGAGGTTGAAAGCATAGACTTTGCCTTTTTGTTCTTCGGTCAGTTCCAGGTGGCGTGCTAATTTTTCCGTGATTGTACCAGCTTTTTCAGCGGTTGACAAATGCGACCATCGATACCAGCCAATTCCTTTGGCTGCAAGGGATAAGAGCAGAACGGCAGAGATGCCAATAATCCAGCGTATTTTTTTCATGTTGCTTAAAATTTTAATGGTGAAGGTTGACGCTCCCGGATTTACACCGTAGCGTTTTGATTTTCATCAGGGCTTTCTTGTCCGCCCATATTGCCCCAGCCGCGTTTTCCCCAGCGTTGGGAGAATTGCTCGCGCTGTTCGGGGCTCATTTTTTGCCAGCGTTCTCGCATGTGGTGCCCCCGCATCCGACCGAAGCCGCCTCGACCGCCTCGTGGGCCAAATCCGCCAGTGAGTAATCTACCCAAAATCATCAGGCCGAGTGCCTGAAAAAAGCTGAGCACTGGAAGTCCAAAAATGACCGCTGCCAGGTTATTCCAAAGCAGCATAGTTGCCAGCGTGATTGCGGTAATAAATAGGGTGCCGAAGACGATGCCTTTTGCCACCCATTGCCATTTCATGTATTTCATTGTAATGTTGATTTTAATGATTGAATGTTGTTGTTAATCGCTTAGCCAGTCGTCAAAATGCGCTCGTAATCGCATGACAGCGTATCGTTTTCTAGCCAAAAGGGTGTTAATAGAGACTCCTGTTTGCTCGGCCATTTCTTTGAATGACACATCGTTGAGTTCGTGCGCTACGAATACTTCACGTTGCGCTTCGGGCAGTTGTTCTAAAGCCGCAGTTAGCTCATCCCAGAATTCTTTTGTTTCCAACAGCGTATCAGGTAAGTTTTGCTCCAGCCAATGGTCGAAGAGCAGATCATCGGCCTGTTCTGGGTCATATTCCTGGTTTTCGGTGCCTTCCGGGGCGATTTGACTGAATGGTACGGTTTTCTTTTTTCGATAATAATCCGTCACACGATTTCGGGCGGCAGTAAAAAGCCAATTGCCGATCTGCTCAATTTCGTCCAAATCTTCTTGCCGTGTGAGCTGCAGCCACACATCCTGAGCCGTATCTTCGGCCACTTCAAAATCGCGAATTTTGGAGCGCACAAAAGCCAATACCCTTCGGCCATACTGCCCGAACCATTCGGTGATTTTGCTGTCTCGTTGCTGATTTGCCAATTCGATTTCCAACTTTTACTTTGTTTATAAAAGGCATGACGGATGAGTCAAGACCATATTGTAAAGCGCCCAAAAATAATACCTTCGCTCCATGCACACGCACAGTCTTTTTGAACTCAACGAACACATCCGCCGGATACTGGCACTCAATTTCGAGCAACCAGTCTGGATTGTGGCCGAGCTGGCCCAGGTAGGAGAATCCCGGGGCCATCGGTACCTGGATTTGGTGCAAAAGGGCGAAAATGGCGATGTAATTGCACAAGCCCAAGCCGCGCTCTGGTCTGCTGAATTTAAACAGATCAATGCCCGATTTCCCTTAGGTTTAATTCCATTGCTTCGGCAGGGACTGGAATTGCGGATGCAAGTACGACCGGAATTCCACGAGCGCTACGGATTCAAGCTACATATTACAGATATTGATCCGGCGCACACTTTTGGCCAACTCGATTTGCTGCGCCGACAAACCATCCAAACTTTAAGAGAACAAGGACTTTTTGATCAAAACAGAAGCTTACCACTTCCGATCGTATTGCAGCGCATCGCCGTCATCAGCAGCGAAAACGCAGCAGGGTTACAAGACTTTCGAGCACATTTGGAGCACAACTCCTTCGGATACACATTTGATTGTCAATATTTTATCGCAGCAGTTCAGGGTAAAAACGCGGAGCTGGAAATCATAGAGGCATTGGAAAAAATAGGCCGAAGCCCGAAAAAATTTGACTGTGTGGTGGTGGTTCGGGGCGGTGGAGCAAAGCTTGATCTCATGGCTTTTGATGGGCTGGCACTTTGCCAAAAAGCAGCCCAAATACCCTTACCACTCATCGTCGGGATAGGGCATGACGTGGATGAATCGGTACTCGATTTGGTGGCGCATACCTCGCTTAAAACGCCTACTGCCGTGGCGGATTTTCTGATAAATCACAATCTGATTTTTGAAGGAAATGTACTCGAAGCGGCGAGCGATTTGGAAAGTATTGCTCAAAATATTCTAAAAATCAAAGATTTAGAACTGGAGCGAGCGGAAACAACTACTCGATTTACAGCCCGCGAGCAAACTAAGGATGCTGTCCGAAACCTTAGTTTTTTGGCAGAAAAATTGCCCGCTATTACGTCCCAAATTCTTCGGGAACACGATCGTGAGCTGGAAAAAATGGAGGCTATTTATCTGAATCTCCATCCTGAAAATGTGCTTCGTAGGGGTTATAGTATTACCTTCAAAAATGGCAAAGCCATTGCGTCTTCCATGGATGTTCACCCAGGCGACGAGTTGGAAACCCGATTGAGTGAGGGTTTGCTGAAATCAAAAGTGTTGTAGTTGTTCGGCATTTTGCACAAGGTGTTTTTTTTGTAAGAACCTAGTCAAACTAGCAAATAAGAAATTGTGAGCGTAGAGGGCTTCTTATTTTTACCCACTCTTTCATCTTTGATACTTATCTATTTACTTATGAAAAACCTCGTCTTGCTTTTATTTTGCTGGTTATCTTCATTCCACACGAGCCTCTTTGCCCAATGGCAACCTACGGATGGCCCTTTTGGAGGCAATGTTTCAAGTATTCAGTCAAATGACAAGTATTTATTTGCCAGTACTTGTAACGGAGTGTTTCGCACCGCCGATAAAGGCCAAAACTGGGAAAAAGTGTCTGTAGGGCTACCCATAGAAGCTTTTTGTGCTTACGATTTGATCATTTGGGGAGATACCCTTTTGGTCAACACGCTCTCCCATGAGAATAATATGGCTAACTCCCGGCTGTTTAGAAGTAATGACAATGGAGTCTCATGGGTCGAAATCAATCTTCCTTATACGCCGATCTTTTTTTGGGGCTTATTCAGCAATAGAAAAGTGATCATCATAGATTCCGATCACGGGGAGCTCATGACAAAAAATCAGGGTGCTAGCTAGACGCCTCTCCAAGCTCCATTAGTTCCGACATACACCTATGGAACAGAAGCTTCCCAAATCGGCCACTTTTATGCGAGGAAAGATAATAAGATATTCATTTCCGACGAATATGCTGAAAATTGGACGCTCCTCTGTGAGGTAAATGTGGGGGAATCCTATTTTATTGACCACCTTTTTATTGAAGACAGCTTACTCATCGCTCATTTTTATTTTGGCAAAACTTATCGTTCTACTGATAAGGGTAGTACATGGTCGTTGATTACGAGTCAAAATTATATATATTCGTATGTAAGGTTGGATGGCAGTTTGTAAGGACTTGAAGGGTTCAATGGACAAATTTTAAGATCTGACAACAATGGGCAAGATTGGTATCCGACCAGTGCCACTAATACCCCGCTAAGATTTAGCGGAATGGACGCCTTTGGGCATTCCCTTTTAGTTAGTTCTCAGTATTCGCTCGGTGTTTATCGGTCAGATGATGCTGGAAAATCGGTTGTTACAGCCAATCGGAACTTAGTGGCATCTTCCAGCAGGTTGAAAATTTATGAAGACACCTTATATGCTTCAACTCCTGTTCATTTAATCAAAACAGCGGCTGAAAATGTTCATTGGGATACGATATCCCATTATACCAGCCCTTATACTGCAGGCGGCTTTGATTTCTTCAAAGTTGGGAATGGACTTTTTGCATACGTGGGCTATAATACACTACTCCGTTCTATAAACGATGGCGTTAGCTGGGAGCCACTTCTGGTAGATACTGCTATCACCTTTAATGAAGCTATTGGCGGAGAAGAAGACATCTTTTTAAAAAGCGGAAACTACGGAGACACCCTATTATATCAATCCTCAGATTTAGGGAATACCTGGACTGAAATTGGTACTAATATAACAGCTCAAATCGGAGCTCCCATTCAAGATATCTATGTTTTTCAAGGGGACTGGTATATTGCTGCTGAAAATGGTTTCTATCGCTCCACAAATAAAGGCCTTAACTGGATTGATGAGATTCAAGGGCTTTTTCCTTTGACAAATGGGCAAAAAACTTGGAATGCACAATTTTATAGCTCGGCAGATTATTTGGTGATTGTTACTAAATCAACGACACCCTTGGGTGGTTTTAATACGACTAATTATTGGATTCGGCATAAAGATAGCCTGGAATGGAAGGAGCCCAATTCAGGTCTGCCCTATTATGATGATCAAAGCATTGACTTTTTAGAACTAAGCTTTGCTCAGGCAGGCAATATTCTGCTAATGAGTTATGGTTACCAAGGTATTTTTGGCAGCACGGATGGAGGCGAGACCTGGCAACAACAAATAGACGGCTTACCAGGATATTACGCAGTATATGGTTACTTATCAATCACTTCGACAAGTCAAAATGTATTCCTGTCCGTCAGAGACCAAGGTGTATGGCAGCGCTCAGTGGCTGATTTCACCTTGGCATCCAAAGACTTGGATCAACCGAGCAGCATTCAAATGGTCATCGCACCAAACCCGAATTCCGGGAATTTTGAATTACAATTGCCAGAAGTGGTCTTGCAATTCCAAGTGTTTGATCATTTGGGCAAACTTCGTTTTTCATCAAGCCAGCTTCCTGACCGATCCATTCACCTTCAAGGTTTGGAAAATGGGGTGTATTATATTTTGGCTAGAACTCCGTCAGGGCTTGTTTCTCAGCGATTTATTCTACAGCGTTAAATCCGGAAATTCGCTTTACGTTTTCTTACTGGCTGCTCTTGCATTGCAAGGACAGCCAGTTTTTATGTTTGCACAATTATTGCCCAGAAAATTCGACATTTGCCGCCGTTCCGCAAACCGTTGTCTCTCTTGAAAAACAACTTTTGCAACCTTTCGTTTGTAACACAAAGCCCCAATCGCCTGAATCCGCGACGATGAAATATTACTCCGCCTTTGCTACTCTATTCCTTTTTTTAGGGCTGAATACCCTCTCTGCTCAATCAGTAGCCGAGCTTGAAGCTAAGTTTAATCGTTCTTCCTCCAAGAACGAGCGCATGAATTATGCTTACCAAATAGCTGAAAAAACCATTGCTACAAATGCCAAAAAGGCCTCCGACTATGCCGTGCGGGCCAATCAATTGGCGGTAGAGATCGGTGATAAACGCAAAGAAGCAGATGCGGCTGTCATGGCTGCTGATGCTGAATATCGTTTGCGCAATTATAAGGAGGCTGCTGGCAGATTCAATCGCTCCTGGAATACTGCCCGTAATTATGGTTTCCGGGATTTGGTCTTGACCAGCGCGGAGAAATTGCAGGATATTGCATTGAAACAGAACGATTTGCGTGAAGCACTCAAGTGGAGCAGCGAAACCGTGAAATACCTCAAAGAATCTGGTGGTGGCGCAAGAGGTGGCGGTGAATCCTTGCGAAAACTTGAAAATCAGTTGGCTTCTGCAGAGTCTGACAACCGGGCTTTACGTGAACAATTGGCTTCTGCCACCGGGCAAACCCAGGTTTTGGAAAACACCTATCAAACCCAACTCAAAGCAGTAGAAGAAAAAAGCCAGCTAGTCCTTACCGAAAAAGATGTAGCCCTGACTCAGGCCTCCAAAACGGCCCTCCGAGCCGATTCTGCTGCACGCACCTACTCGCTCAAGCTCAAAAACATGACAGAAGATCAAATGATCGACTCCATCGTGCAGGCACAACAAGAGCGGGAGATACAAACCCAAAAAGCCCGCCTTGCGGAAGCAGAATTGTTCCGGGAGCAGAGTGAAAATATTCGAAACATCCTTGGGTTAATTGTACTGTTCGTGCTGTTTTTTGCCATCCTTTTTTATGCTCGTTTTCGGGCTAAAAAGCGAACAGCCAACGAACTTTCAGAGAAAAATGCACTCATTGAAGAAGAGCAAAAACGTTCTAATAATCTCTTACTCAACATCTTGCCGCCAGCCATAGCGCAAGAATTGAAAGCCCGAAACAAGGTAGCTGCTAGAAAATATGACCAGGCAACAGTGATGTTTATAGATTTTAAAGGCTTCACAACCATAGCAGAAATGCTTAGCCCGGAACGCCTGGTGGAAGAGCTCGATCTTTGTTTTTCTAACTTTGACGGCATTATCAGCAATTACCGAATTGAGAAAATCAAAACCGTGGGAGATGCATATATTTGTGCAAGCGGCCTCTCGGACATGAATGCAAGCCCTTCGGATATGGTCAAGGCAGCCCTTGAAATTCAAGATTTCCTTCTGGGCTTAAAAGCAGAACGCCTGAGCCAGGGTTTGCCATATTTTGATGCCCGGGTGGGCATTCATACTGGCCCAGTGGTAGCAGGGGTGGTGGGTGCGAAAAAGTTTGCCTACGACATTTGGGGGGATACGGTGAACACAGCGGCTCGCCTCGAAGAACAATGTGACCCCGGTCGCGTCAATGTCAGCGAAGATGCCTATTGGCTTGCCAAGTACGAATTCGAATGGCAGCACCGGGGCAAAATAGCCGCCAAAAACAAGGGCATGATGGATATGTACTATGTTATGGGGCTGAAGCAGTATTAGTTGGTGATTGGTGGATTTTGGCGTTAAATGTTTTTCAGAAAAGCCTCATGCAACTCTACGGACTCATCGGATACCCACTCAGTCATTCTTTTTCAAAGAAATTCTTCAATGAAAAATTTGAACGAGAAGGCTTGCTCGATGCCCACTACGAACTTTTCCCATTAGAAAACATAGCAGATTTACCAGCCTTGTTAAACCGATATCCTGGCCTCTGTGGCCTCAATGTCACTATCCCGTACAAAGAATCGGTTATTCCTTTCCTTCATGATTTGCACGAAACCGCCCGAGCGGTAGGTGCTGTAAATTGTATAAAAGTACTTGAAAACCAACGACTTGTGGGCTACAATACCGATGTTGTCGGCTTTGAGCAATCGCTGCCGCGGCAAATGCTCGAATTCTGGAAAGTGGAGGAAAAAACTGCTTTCATCCTTGGTACAGGAGGGGCTTCAAAAGCCGTGGCCTGTGTCCTGAAAAAACTTGGCATCTCCTTCAAGTTTGTTTCCCGAAACGCTAAGAACGAAAATGAAATCAGCTATGAAGATTTGAACAGCCCGAGTGCCAGACATCACCAAGCATCAATCATAATCAACGCTACCCCGCAGGGTACATTCCCGCACATCGACGAAATGCCGCCTGTCCCTCCAGATTTTTTTAAACCCGGAATGTTCGTATACGATTTGATATACAATCCCGCTGAAACGCTACTTTTGCGCGAATCTAAATCTCGCGGCTGTATCGTGAAAAACGGTCTGGAAATGTTGGAGTTACAAGCCGAAGCCGCTTGGGAGGTTTGGAAAAAAAATGATCCTTGACTTTTGATCCTTGACTTTTCTGCCCACATCGGCGGGAAATACTCAACCATCCATTATGCCTACAATTGATTTTTCTAATACCGAGATCGCATTTGCCCATCTTTCGAACAGCGAATTGAAAAGAACTGCGTGGCTGTTCAACATGATGAACAAACCCTGGCTGGTTAAGTACGGATCTGCGCTCGCGTTATGGGCCGTTGAAAATGGTATCCCAACTGCCGAATGGGCGGTGAAAAAGACCGTTTTTAAGCAATTTGTTGGCGGCACTACGCTTTTGGATAGCCAGCCCAGCATTGAAAGACTCGCGGAGTACAATACGCTGACTATCCTGGACTACGGTGCTGAAGCAAAAGAAACGGAACTCGATTTCAACCACACGATGAACGAGAATATCCGGGCCATTGACTTTGCGTCCCGTTCTGTGAAAAGTATCCCAGTCATCAGTACCAAAGTAACTGGGCTAATGCGATTTGGACTTTTAGAGCGTATTCAAGCCGCTGAAATGCTTACACGAGTGGAAATAGGAGAATATCGCAACGCACTCAAACGCCTGGATGCCATCTGTTACCACGCCTCCAAAAAGAATGTATCGGTGTTTATTGACGCCGAAGAAAGCTGGATTCAAGATACCATTGATCATTTGGTGTGGCTCATGATGCGCCGCTACAACAAACAGCGCGTGGTAGTGTACAATACCTTTCAGTATTACCGTCATGATCGACTTCAATTTCTGACGGAGAGCTACGACCGTGCTCGCCAAGAGGGTTTTTTGCTGGGGGCCAAACTGGTGCGTGGTGCCTACATGGAAAAAGAACGCGCTCGTGCTCAAGAACTTAACTACCCAGATCCCATCAACGCCGATAAAGAATCTACGGACGATTTATACAATACTGCGCTCCGTTTTTGCATAGACCATCTAGACACGATGGCGGTCTGCAACGCGAGCCACAACGCTCGAAGTGCCTTGCTCCAAGTAGAGTTGATGGACAAAAAAGGAATAGCGCATGATCACCCGAACACGCTTTTTAGCCAACTTTATGGTATGAGCGACAATGTAACTTTTAACCTCGCTAAAGCGGGTTTTCGAGTGGCAAAGTATCTTCCCTACGGCCAGGTAAAAGAAGTAATTCCCTATCTCATTCGTCGGGCGCAGGAAAATACTTCTGTGACGGGGGATGCTGGGCGGGAGTTGAAATTGGTGCGGGAGGAGGTGAAGCGGCGGGGGATTTGAGGGTTAAGAGTTGTAATAAACATAGCACCTATTGATGCTGTCATCAAAAACGGCCAAACTCTTTTCTCCACCATCAATTATTTCACCGCCCCAAATGCACCAACAAAACACTAACATCCGCCGGATTAACCCCGGAAATCCGGCTTGCCTGACCAATGGTTCGCGGGCGCGTGTGCGCAAGCTTTTGTCTGGCCTCAATACTTAATCCATGTAGGCGGGAGT
>JBBQLD010000092.1:0-12448 GCA_038327555.1 Chitinophagales bacterium | reverse complement strand
CAGTCATGGAGAGCCCGCTACAATCCTTCGTCGCGCCTAGTCTCATCTCAAAATAATCTGACCAAACTATCAAAGACTTCGTGCCCCTGCCACTAGTTCAATTATGAAAAAGCAAAGGCTTTTCAGATTTGCACTTGTCTCACTCAGTCTTGCTGTGCAAAGCCCTTTGGCACACGGCAAGACTGTTTTTTTGTAAAATCTTGAGCGAAATGGTCAGCAATATTTAGGTTTTGTTAGCAAATACCTAGTTTCAGCGACAAAAAGTGCCCCCTCGTCGGGAAATCCTTAGGTACTATCCTTCTATTTCTCCACTTTTGCCTCCAGTTATTTCATCTTTATTTACAGCTAAATTCACAATTTTAGAAACCCACAATGCGCAGAAATCACGAACTTGATTACAAAATCTACGGCGAAGAGATGCAGTGTGTAGAAGTTGAACTTGACCCACAAGAAACCGTTATTGCGGAATCAGGCAGTTTCATGTTCATGGACAATATGATTGAAATGGCTACCGTATTCGGTGATGCGAGTGGCCGCACTGAAGGTTTTTTTGGCAAATTAATGACCGCTGGCAAACGCGTACTCACCGGAGAAAGCCTTTTCATGACCACCTACACCAATCATGGAGGCGAAAAACAACGTGTCACCTTTGCGGCGCCCTATGCTGGAAAGATCGTTCCACTTGATTTGCAGTCACTTGGTGGCAAAGTAATATGCCAAAAAGATGCTTTTCTCTGTGCAGCCAAAGGGGTGCAAATTGGCATAGAATTCCAGCGCAAACTAGGTACAGGCCTGTTTGGTGGAGAAGGTTTCATTATGCAAAAACTTGAAGGAGATGGATTGGCATTTGTCCATGCCGGCGGTTATATCTTTGAGCGCGAGCTTCGTGCCGGGGAGACGTTGCGGGTAGACACCGGTTGTATCGTAGCGTTCACCCAGCAAGTCAACTACGATATTCAATTCGTAAAAGGGATCCGAAATATGGTTTTTGGTGGAGAAGGTCTATTCTTTGCCGTTTTGCGTGGCCCTGGTAAAGTTTGGTTACAATCGCTTCCAGTGAGTCGTTTGGCGGCCAAACTCGCCTCCTACAGCAGCGGCGGCAAAGAAGAAGGCAGCATTCTCGGAGGTTTGGGACGAATGGTGGATGGTATTTAAAGTAAATCCCTTCGACAAATTAAGACCCTAACAAGGAACGGCAGCATAAAAATCTGTTCCGAATATAGCTTAAATAAATCACTCTTTTCAAAAGAAACGAAATTCCTTCCTTATGCTGAATGTGCTTATAGTAGACGACGAACCGCTGGCACTCGACGTACTCGAGACCTACATTTCCCAAATGCCCGAACTACGCCTTGTAAAGCGCTGTTCCAATGCACTTGAGGCGAATGAAGCATTGAAAACCAACCAGATAGACCTGATGTTTCTCGATATTCAAATGCCCCAACTGACGGGTATTGACTTCGTTAAAACACTCATCGATCCACCCATGATCGTGTTTACAACGGCCTATCCTAACTACGCGATACAAGGTTTTGACCTCAATGCGTTGGACTATCTGCTGAAACCTATTTCGCTCGAACGATTCATGAAAGCGGTCAACAAGGCTGTAGATCAGGCAGATCTTGCCAATGCCGACCACAGCCAAAGCGGTGCGCCAGCGGTCAACGATGGACTTGATTTCTTTTTTGTGAAAGCCGACAAGAAACTGGTAAAGGTCAATTTTGATGACATTATCTATATCGAAGGTTTGAAGGATTATGTCATTATTCGATTGGTAGCAGGCCGTGTAATTACCCTGCAAACCATGAAGAACCTGGAAGAGCGCCTGCCCAAACATCTTTTTCGTCGCATCCACCGCTCATTCATCGTGGCCATGGACAAAGTGTTGGCCATTGAGGGCAATATGGTGGAGGTGTTTGAAAAAGACAAACCAAAACTCCTACCCATCGGAAAGAACTACCGCGATGATTTGCTTAAATTGATTGAAAAGAAGCGGTTGTAACCTGCTGATTTAATAGCAGGAAGTGTCTCTAAGGCTCTTATTGCCTATTTTTACGAATGCACAAATCGCATCAATTCCTCCACATTTCCTTCGCCAACCGGGATTTCCCAATGGCCGATTTTAAGTTCCCGATTGCGAATAGATTCGATGCGACTCAGGTTGACAATGAACGATTTATGTACCCGCATGAATTCCTGTGCTGGTAATTTTCCCTCGATTCCTTTCAGGGTGGATTTGGTCAAAACCGGTCTTTTTATACCTGCAAGATAGATTTTTACATAGTCTTTCATGCCTTCAATGTGTGTGATCTCGGGCACGATAATTTTTACAAGGGAATATTCAACGTTGACAAAAAAGAAATTAGAGGTATCAACAGGAAGCGCAGGAGTGGAAGCCAGGTTTTTTTGCCTGATATCCAAAGCCTTTTGCGCTGCTTTGATAAAACGTTCGAGCGGCACAGGCTTCATCAGGTAATCCACCACATTCAAATCATAACTTTCCACAGCGTAATTGGAATACGCTGTAACAAAAATCACCAAGGGCTTTTCAGGCAGGGTCTCGAGGAATTTCGTTCCCAACATTCCAGGCATTTGGATGTCCAAAAACATAAGATCCACGGGTTTGACTTGCAAGACCTCCATGGCCTCAAATGCATTTTTGCAGGTGGCCGCGAGTTCCAAAAACGGGACTTGCCGGATGTTATCTTCCAACATCTTACGGCCCAGACTTTCATCGTCGATGGCTAGGCAGGAAAGTTTCATAATTTTTAGGATTGGGGATTTTGGGGATTTGGATGCCAATCATGGTGTAAGTTCATTGGATTACCAGGTTTAACCGAGCTATAAACCAGCCCTCTTTCTCCCCAATTTCCAGTTCATGTGCGCCAGGGTAAAGTAATTCCAAGCGACGGCGTACATTTTGAAGACCAATTCCGGAGTTACGGTCTTTATTCTTTGGGCAGTCCAGGGTTATTTTATTTCGGACGACAAATGACAAGTGTTTTTCCGTCATGTTTACCGAAATATCGATCACAGGCGATTTAACCAGGCCGACACCGTGTTTGAAGGCGTTTTCTACAAAGGGTATGATCAACATTGGCTCTATGACATGTGCTGCAGCCTGACCCTCAATTTTCAGCCGGATCTCAACATCCTCTTCAAAGCGGATAGTTTGAAGCTCAACGTAATTTTTTAAGTATCCAATCTCTTTTTCCAGTGGTATTTGAGCATCTGCGTGCTCATAAAGCATGTAACGCATGAGGGCTGAAAGCTGCAAAGTTACGGGCTCGGCCAACGCAGATTTAGACCGAATGAGGTAAACGATGCTGTTGAGAATATTGAAAATAAAATGTGGGCTAATTTGGGAGCGAAGGAAGGAAAGTTCGGATTTGAGTCGCTCTTGTTGCAGCTCCTGACGCGCTTTTTCTTCGCGAAATGTATGGCGTATCAGGGCATATCCGATCCCAAGGGCCGCAGCAAACAAAACTTGCACCATGCCTCGAAAAATATGAAACGTAATGCCTCTGTGGTCGGGGAACAGCAGCCAACTTTTCATAAAACCTTGTCCCACAATAAAAAACACCGCCAGACCCAACACAACAAGCAGGTAAGTTCTCAGTCGTTGCTGGTTCAAAAAGTACGGCCCCAGCCACTCCGCGATGAAAAAAAACAAGAGCACATTGGTTAGGGACGCTGGCATGATTTTGATAAACAATTCCCGATGCTGTTTATCGTCCTCATCAATCATAATAAACGGCAAAGCCAGCCAGACCGCCCAAAAGGCGAGCAGAAACAACCAGCGTACCAACGGCTGTACAAGTTTCCCTTTTCCCATCATTAACATAAGCTCAAATTTGTGCTGCTAAGGAACGCGGATTGCACCATTATTCCAATCGCGTTCCAAAGGTAAGCTTGCTAAAAATTGCAAGGGGTAAGGGTGACGACCAAGCAGGGGATTGTGGCGATGAGAAATCCGCTTATTGCCCCATCATCTCCACAAATCGCCCTTTCATCTACTCTAACCTTGCTGGAAAATTGCCCTTCGTTCTTTTGCACGATGAAAAAATTCATTCGTCCCGCCCTTCTTGGCCTTTTGGCCCTGCTCATTCTGGCTCAATTGTATCGCCCTATGCGCAACGTATCCAATGATCAGACCAATCATGTGTCTACCAAATATCCCGTTCCTGCTGCTGTGGAGGCTATTTTAAAGCCTGCCTGTTATGATTGCCATAGCAATTTGACGCGATATCCTTGGTATGCTGAGATTCAACCCGTGGGAGCCTGGCTTGCGAATCACATGCATGAAGGTAAGCGCGAACTCAATTTTTCTGAGTTCACCAAGCGCAAGTTAGCCGTACAAAATCACAAGTTTGAGGAGATCATCGAAATAGTGAAAGAAGGCGACATGCCTTTAAATTCCTACACTTGGACGCACGGCGATGCAAAACTGAGCGAACAACAACGACAAACCCTTGTTTCTTGGGCTCAGACGAATATGGACTCCTTAAAAGCTCAATATCCTGCTGACAGCCTCGTGCTGCAACGCAAGTAAGGCGTTGCTTGAAATGCGGTTTATTGTTTTCAGCAAAGCTTTGTACAATATCCTTTGATAGAAGTCTACAGGTTGGAATTGTGTCAAAAGGTTATCGATAGGAAAATGAACAAATTTAATTCTATTCGAATGCTAAACCTCCTAGGTTTTAAAAACCTAGGAGGTTTTTCGCCAAAGAAAACAAAACAAAATTTTACCCCATTTTTGATCCCACCCCTTTTGCCCCCGCTACTAGCGTAAATAATGTCGAACTTAGATCGACATTTACAAATATCACCCATGTATATATTTAATTTACTCAGTCGCCAGACCATGTTT
The DNA here is from genome assembly GCA_038327555.1 of Chitinophagales bacterium. Taxonomy (GTDB): domain Bacteria; phylum Bacteroidota; class Bacteroidia; order Chitinophagales; family Saprospiraceae; genus M3007. Next base: position 7,578 of record JBBQLD010000092.1, on the reverse strand, counting down.
ACGGCGCTGATTATCACGTTGCTTCCTCTCACCCTTTTTGCGCAAATCCCTCAAATGGGCACCGGGCGGCCTGGCGGCAACCCTGCCCAAGCCAACATAGGGCGGTTTTACGGCAAAGTAATGGATGAAACGACCAAAGAACCTTTGCCTTATGCCTCCGTGCAGCTGATTGGGATGAAATTTGACACCATCAGCCGAAAAATGAAAGAAACCATGATTGCGGGTCAATTGACGCGAGAAAACGGCGAGTTTAGCTTAGAAAAGCTACCCGTCATGGGAGAATTCACGCTGAAAATTACTTATTTAAGCTATGCCACCTACGAACAAAAAGTCTCTTTTGGCTTAGGCGGAAAACCCAACGGCAACATGGGCGCAATGGCCGGAGCGGTGGACAAGGATTTAGGCAATATTAAACTTGGCGTTTCCAGCCAAATGCTGAAAGAAATAGAAGTGCTTGGTGAAGCAAGCAAGGTCACACTTGCGCTGGATAAAAAAGTATATCGGGTAGACAAGGACAATGTTGCAGCAGGCGGCACGGCAGAAGATGCTTTGAAAAACGTTCCCTCCCTAAATGTAGACATTGATGGCAACCTGACCATGCGCAATGCTGCCCCACAAATTTTTGTGGATGGCAGACCCACCAACCTCACCCTGGATCAAATACCGGCCGACGCTATTGATAACGTGGAGGTAATCACCAATCCTTCTGCCAAATACGACGCATCAGGTGGTGGTGCCGGCATAGTGAACATCGTACTAAAAAAAGACCGCCGCATCGGCTATAACGGCTCCATACGCACCGGGGTCGATATGCGTGGCCGGGTCAACCTCGGTGGCGACCTGAATGCCCGCGAAGGAAAAGTCAACGCTTTTATTGGCGGCAACTTCAACCAGCGCCGCAACCTCAGCACTGGAACAACGGATCGATACAACCTGCCAGCATTACTTCCAATTGGCAGCAGGTACACCAATGTTTTTCAGACACAAAGCCCGGAAAACAATGGCTTTTTTGCAATGGGTCGAGGTGGCATTGACTGGTTCATCAACAACCGCAACACCCTGACTTTCAGTGGAAATTTCCACGGCGGTAGTTTCAAAAATGAAGATCAGATTTTTAGTCAGACCGATTCTTTGCGTGAACCAGGTAGCAATTTTGCCTCCAGTAAATCAGTGCGTTATACGGAGAGTGAGCGGAATTTTAGAAACTTAGGCACCCAATTACTGTACAAACACCTTTTCCCTAAAGAGGGCAAGGAATGGACTGCGGATCTCAATTATAACCGTTCGAAATCTGACAATCTCGGCACATTCCGCACAGATTACCTTGGCATTTCGCCAGAGGCCCTTCAACGCCAATCTGGTGATGGTGGCAACCAATTGTTTACCGCCCAAACAGATTTCATAAATCCACTCAGCAAATCTATCAAACTTGAAATGGGTGCCCGAATCGCCCTTCGCGATTTCTTTTCCAACAACGAAAACGCGCTGTTTGATCCACAACTCAATACATACGTGGAAACACCCACTTTTGCGGATAACTATGAATTTGACGACATCGTGGGCGCCGCTTATGGCACATTCAGTCAGCAATTTCCGCGCTGGGGCTATCAGTTGGGACTTCGTGCCGAATCCTCGAAGTACATCGGGAGATTGATTGATGGCAACACCACATTTGGCAATGAATACCCCTTCAGCTTATTCCCAAGTGTGTTTTTGAGTTACAAGCTGAATGAAGAGGACAACCTTCAACTCAATTTTGCACGCCGAATCAACCGCCCGGGGTTCTTCCAGCTCATTCCATTCACAGATTTTTCCGATTCGCTCATTCTGCAACGGGGCAACCCAATGTTGATTCCTGAATTTGCCCATACGGTTGAATTGACCTACCAAAATGTACTATCCAAGCGCCATAATTTCCTGGTATCGGCGTATTACAAGCAAACAAATGACCTGATTACACGGTACGCTTTTCAGGAATTTGACCCTGTTTTGGACCGAAACGTGGTAATTTCGACCTACGCCAACACCAATTCAAGTCAGGCTTATGGGGTAGAACTGACCTCCAAAAACGTCTTTTGGAAAATTCTTGAGCTCACCACAAACCTCAACTTTTACAATTCAGTACTGAATGCTCAAAACATTGAGTCTAACCTCCGCAACGAGCAGTTCACCTATTTTCTCAAAGAAAACCTGAGCCTCAAACTGCTCCAAAATTTTACGCTTCAATTCAACGGATCCTATCAAAGCCGCACAGCATTTGACACTGGTGGCGGTGGTGGCGGACGAGGTGGTGGCGGATATGGTGGCCCTAGCAGCACAGCACAGGGTTACACGATCCCGGTCTGGTTCGTAGATGCTTCTATTCGCAAAGATTTTTGGAAGCGTACGGCCAGTGTGACCCTCAGCATACAAGATATTTATCGCTCGCGCAAAACGGGGTCGCACACTGAATCATCCGATATTTTTGTGCAAGACACCTGGCGTCGGCGCGACCCACAATTAGTGCGCCTGAACTTCTCTTACCGTTTTGGCAAATTTGATGTGTCGTTGTTCCGGAGGAAGAATACGCGATCTGAGGAAGGTATGGAGGGCATGTAGGAGGTTTCAATTACACGAAACACCCCCTTCGACATAGAATATTCAAGCGCTGTCGTACCTTTTGCGCCGATTTTACCACCCATGCTCGACCTCCAACAACGCAACGACGCCTTCCTCGCCTTCCTCAACACCCTGAATCCCGCCCAGCGCGAGGCGGTAGATCAGGTGGAAGGCCCTGTGCTCGTGGTTGCCGGACCAGGAACTGGCAAAACGCATCTGCTCACGGCCCGAATCGGAAATATTCTGCTTCGCACCGATGCCCGGCCTCAAAACATTCTTTGCCTCACGTTCACGGATGCCGGGGCATCAGCCATGCGCCAACGCCTGCTCCAGCGCATTGGCCCGGAGGCACAACGGGTGCCTATTTTTACCTTCCACGCCTTCTGCAATCGGGTGATTCAGGAAAATGCCGAGTATTTTGGCAAAGGCAGCCCAGAACCTGTCACGGATCTGGAACGCATCGAAATCGTGCGCGATTTGTTGGCCAAACTTCAGCCAGAACACCCCCTACGCGCTGGGAAAAGAGACATTTTCCAATTCGAGGAACATTTGCGCGACCTGTTTTCCAGTATGAAAAAAGAAGGCTGGTCGCCGGGTTTTGTGCTGAAAAAGTCAGACGAATTCTTGAAAGGCCTGCCCGCCAACCCTGCTTATATTTATCAGCGCAACAGCAAAGTATTCAAAAAAGGCGATCCCAAAACTGCCCAAATCGAGGAAGTAACGGAGAAAATAGAGCGTCTCAAATCCGCCGCCGATCTTTTCCCCAAGTACTTGCACGCGATGGAGCGTGCCGCCCGATACGAGTATGAGGATATGCTGCTCTGGGTGGCCCGGGCCTTTGAAAAAAACGAAGCCCTGCTCCGAACCTATCAGGAACGCTACCAGTATATCTTGGTCGACGAGTTCCAGGACACGAACGGAGCCCAATTCCACCTGCTCAATTTGCTGCTCGATTTCTGGGCCACGCCCAATATTTTCATCGTCGGCGACGACGACCAGAGTATCTATGAGTTCCAGGGCGCCCGGCTGCAAAACTTACGCGAGTTCCAGCAACATTATCATGAAGGCCTAAAAACCATTGTGTTGGAAGAAAATTACCGCTCTGCCCAACCCATTCTGGATGCGGCTAGCCAGGTGATTGAGCAGAATATGCTGCGGGTGGTGAATTTGTTTGAAAACGCCCCGCAAAAGCACCTGCACGGAAATCCTGAAACACAGGGAAGTGTCGCTATCCTTTCCTTTCCAAACCGGCTCCACGAAACAACCCACGTCGTACAACAGATTGAAAAACTGATTGCTAGCGGCACATCGCCCGCCGAAATCGCCGTATTGTACGCCCGCCACCGGCAAGCCGAACGGCTATTGAATTTGCTCGAAAAAAAGGGCATTCCGTACCAAACCAAACGCCCGGTGAATGTGCTGGATTTGCCTGTGGTGCAGCAATTCAGGTCTTTGCTCAGCTATTTGCTGGAAGAATCGACCAGGCCATTTTCTGGAGAACACCGGTTGTTTCGCTTGCTCCACGCCGCTTTTTGGGGGTTTTCAGCACTGGATTTGGCAAAAATCGCGCTCGCATGTCGTTCCGAGCGCAGCGAAGCATCCGATGAACTTTATCTGAAATTAGGATCAGGTGCCGGAAAGAAAAAACACTGGCGCGAAATCCTTTCCGAGGAGGAAGCCTTGCATACGCTATCCCTTTCGGACGCTTTGCCATTCCGGGAATTGGGTGCAAAATTGAACACCTGGATTTCCGAGGTTCAAAACCTGCCTTTGCCTCAGCTCCTGGAACGATTGTTTACCCAAACTGGCTTGATTTCCTGGGCTTTGGAACAGCCAGACAAAGCCTGGTATTTACAGGTACTCCACACGATTATGGAGTTTGTGCGCAACGAAACCCTCCGCAACCCACGTCGTTCGCTCAGCAAACTCCTGGATCTTTTGGATAGTATGGACGACAATCTGTTGCCCCTGCCGCTAAACCAATCAGCCTTACAAGTCACTGGTGTTCAATTGCTTACCGCACACGCTGCCAAAGGGCTGGAATACGGCCATGTCTTTTTACTGGATTGCACGGAGGATACCTGGGACAAAAATGCGGGCGGCAATCGGGGCCACTTTTTTCTTCCGGAAACGCTCACACGCTCGGGTGAGGAAGACGTGCTGGAAGCCCGTCGACGCTTGTTCTATGTGGCCATGACCCGGGCAAAATTTCAACTTCAAATCTCTTTCCCGCGCAGCGACGATGCGGGTAAAGCCTTGATAAAGAGCCAGTTTTTGGCTGAAACCGGCTTGCCCATTCAGGAACAGGATGCCCCCTACCCTGCCCTGTTAGAAGCCCAAAGTTTACTGCTGCTCGAAGCACCGAATCCCGTGATTAGGCTGCCAGCGCCCGCATTGCTGGACGCGCTTTTGGCCGATTTTACCCTGAGTATCACCGCAATCAACCGATACCTGCGTTGCCCCCTTGCTTTTTATTACGAAGATGTGCTGAAAGTGCCCGGCGCAACGAGTGAAGCGGCGGCCTTTGGCCTGGCCATGCACGGGGCTTTGCAGCAATTTTTGCTAAAAATGAAAAGCCACAAGAAATTTGAGTGGCCTGCTGTTGATGCGCTCTTGAAAATTTTCGGGCAGGAAATGGCGCGGCAGCGCGGCTTTTTTTCTGAGCATGGTTTTGCCCAGCGATTAGCCTTGGGCAAGGAATATTTGCGACGCATTCATGTGGAGCAAGTGCCGTTCTGGCGCAAACGAGCTATTGTGGAGCGAAGGATAGACCGGGTGGAGCTGGACGGCATTGCGCTCACTGGCATCCTCGATAAAATAGAATGGCTGGATGCTGGTCGACTCCGTATTGTAGACTATAAAACCGGCACGCCTGATCCTAAAAAAACAGCCCAACCTACTGAAAGTCAACCGCATGGCGGGGATTACTGGCGGCAATTGGCCTTTTACCAAATCCTGCTAGACAAAGCTCGCTTATACCCGGAATCCGTAGGAAAAACGGCCATTTCCTGGCTCGCGCCCGACAAACGTGGGAGCTTCCCCATCACTGAAATCAGTTTCACCCAGGAGGAATTACACTTTGTAGAAGGCCTGATTCAGGAAGTGTACAAAAACATCCAAGCTCGCGCCTTCGACACCGGCTGCGGAAAAAAAGACTGCTCCTGGTGCCAAATGCAGCGGGAGCGAAAAGTGTCGGAGTTATTGATTCGAGGTGAGGAGGAGGGTTTGGATGATGGCGGGTAGTTCTGCTTTGTCACTTTTGAAATTCATTAAATTTTTTGCCCGCGAATTGTCATGTCGCAGCGAAGCGTAGACATCTACACAACTTAGGCGCTGTTTAGAATCCATTTGCTAAGGAGATTTTGGTAACCTTGGGTTGTGTAGATGTCTACGCTTCGCTGCGACATGACAATTCAAGTTTAAAGTGACAAAGTAGAATTAGGAACGTGTGGTATATAACTTTCCATTTTGGGGAGCAGATGCTGCTATTGAACTACAAATTTTAAGCAGGACATTTGCGTCCCCTCTTTTATTTCTAGAAAATATATGCCTGGTATTTTGGGCGCCTCCAAGCTCAAGGTGTTTTTCTGCGAAAGAACATCCCTGCCTGAGGCCAGATTTCGGCCATAGGCATCAAGTATTCTCCATTCAAGAGTTGCTTGATCCAAGCCATTCACTTGAACGTTCAACGTACCACCTGAATACGTTGGGTTGGGCGAAATAGAGGGCTTTTCAAATGTTTTGGCCGGTTCCTGGCTGCTGACGGTGAAGCAGGAATCTTGGGTTTCATAGGCCCCTATATCTACTTTACTAAACCGAATACGCGGTAGTGCATCTAAATCAGCCCAAAGGCCAGCATCCATTGTTAGTTGATTATTTCCCCTATTCATGGCGGGAGAGCAGGTTTTTAAGCGAAAATCGGCAGTTGTAGTGTCCACAAAATTTGGGTATTCCCCTATGAATATACTATCCCCAAAAATAATAGTATGGTTAGGGATAGCCGCTGGCTGCAATGGATGCAGGGTACAATAATCGAGGAAAAACCAGAAACAGTTTATATTATTGAGACTATTATTGTAGAAGAGATAGGAGCTAACACCGGGCTCCCAAATCACGCAGTTATAGAAATTCATTTTATTGTAGTAGACGGCTCCCGCTTGGTTGAAGGAGGTGGACCAACGTTTGCCAAAAGGCCGTTCCCCATTGCGAAAGAACGTGCAATTCGTAACTTGAGTAAGCACCTTCGTCTGTTCATCGCCACCTGCAAATATTGCAGAACCATTGTAGGCAAAAAGGCAATTATTGATACGAGTGTTTACTTTGTAGCCTCCGGCATCAAACGCTGCGCAGTAAGCTGTTGGGTCAGTTTTATTGACATTTCCTAAAAATGCACAATTTTCTACAAGAACACTTGCCTCGCTTTCATCATAACATAGGAAGGCAGAGGAGAAATAACTATTTGCACGATTTTTGATAAATTGACTGTTCCTGATTTCTGCATTAATCAGGCCATTTTCAGCAGAAGAAACCAAAAACGCGCTCCCGTTTTCATTTCTTGCTTCGTTTTCTTCAAACTGGCAATTTTGAATACGCAGATTCAACACCACATCTGGATCTCCAAAAGATCGGCCATCGTAAGCAAACCCGCCGCCTTCTGGAGCTGAATTTTTTCTAAAAATACAGCTATCCAAAACGATGTCAATCGTGTACCCTCCTGGGGTATAAGTAGGGAGGTAGAAACCTCCTCCATTGCCACCCAAAGATGTATTTGACTCAAATAAACATCGCTTTAAAAAAATATTAGAGTCATAAGCTCTTGCAAAGTATATGCCTCCTCCATCCAAAGCATAAACATAATTGTTGATGAACTTGCAGTCTGTTAGAAAAAATGTGTCACTTTCATTAGTAGGGCCTTCCTTAAATATTGCGCCACCATACACTTGCGCCTGATTTTGATCAAAAGTGCAATTCCTTAATACT
>JBBQLD010000091.1:0-12469 GCA_038327555.1 Chitinophagales bacterium | reverse complement strand
GTAAGGGAGGCCGGGCCGCCGCCGATGAGGGCGATTTTTTTGCCATTTTTTGGGAATGGGCCCTGCGGCATGAGCGATTTTACATCGCCTTTGAAATCTGCAGCCACCCGTTTGAGTCGGCAAATAGCCACTGGGGCTTCTTCCACACGTCCACGGCGGCATGCGGGTTCGCAGGGACGGTCGCAGGTACGGCCAAGTACTCCGGGGAATACATTGGATTCCCAATTGATCATGTATGCCTCGGTGTAGCGCTCGGCTGCGATCAGGCGTATATACTCAGGCACCGGCGTGTGCGCAGGGCAGGCGTATTGGCAATCCACCACTTTGTGGAAGTACTCGGGGTCTTTTATATCGGTAGACTTCACGGCAACAATTTTTTATTGCCGCCAAAGTAGGGCCTTGTCCAAAATTATTGGTAGGATTTTTTTAGAATTTTAAGATTAGTTCCTAATAATCAAAGATGTTTATGCAGCTTCTCCACATCGCCATCAATAATCATCAAAACGGATTCATGTGCTTTTTCAAAAGCAGATTTAGATTTTTCCAGTTTTTCGCTTTCTTGCTTCACTGCGGCATCGGCGGCATCGGCCTGGTTGAGGTAGCCTCCGATTTCGTCTTGCAAACGCGCGATCTCAATTTTGTGCCGTTCGATCTGATCACGTAGGCGGTTAACGTCCTGTTGGCGGGCAGCGACTTTCGTGGCATGTTGATTTTCAAGTGCTTTGGCAAAAGCATCTTTTTCTTTTTCTACCACATTGCGATAGTAGCCAGCAGTTTCGATGAGTTTTTCTTTCGTAATACCAAGCGTGGCGGCAGTGGTAAAGGCACTTTTGTGGGCGGTGGCTTCGTCGAGTTTCATTTCGGCCAATTGCGTCACAGCGCGTTTGAATTCGAAATAATCGAAACCCGGGAGGTTGTTTTTTTCGATGGCCTGCACAATGAATTCGAGGCTGCGCGGGTCAATTCCTTCCGTAGAAAACAGTGATTGGGTGATAATCATAATTTTGTTGTTGAGTTTTTACCCGCAGAAGCCGTAGCGTAGGCAGGAGGATGTGTTGATTGGGTAATTTGTGATTAAGGAACGTATCGTTAATAACTTGAGCAAACGTAGGGTGTTCGAGCGAAAGACACCTAAAAATTTCGAGGGCAAAAGAGTAGATGTCCTGCTGCTTTTGTCTCAAAAAAGAGACGAACAGCAGAAAATCTCCGAAATATCATCCCGCTTGGGATTTTTTTGCGCAACAGTTTTTGAAATTCAAGGAATTTTCATTTATTTTGTGCAGCTTTTTGGAACGTGTGCGCGCACTACTAGACATTTTGAAAACACTAAGGAACTAAGAAGCACTAAGACTAAGCGGGGTTTATTCAGTGTAACACTTAGTGCCCCTTAGTTCCTTAGTGTTTTAAAACACATCATTTACGACGATTTTTGAGCACGCCCAATACCAAGCGCTGGCACAACAAATAACCAAATCCCCAAATAACCCAATCCCCAAATCCCCAAATAACCAATCCACAATCCAAAATGACTCCGATAAAAGTCAACATATTCATTTCTCATGCGCCTGCGGACAAACCTGCGGCAGACAAACTTCTGGAGTGGCTCTACCCCATGCGTGATGAAGTGAATGTGTGGCATTATAATCCGCCCAAACCACCTGAAGCATTGGCGCTTTCCTGGAGAATGCTCCTGCCTTGGTATCGACCTATTGACCCTCGGGTTTTGTATGCTGAAACGCTAAAAAAAAGGCGCGAAAACGCCCACATCTACGTTTTTTTGACCAGCTACAAATCTTTGTCCAACAAACAGGTGGAAGAAGACATTACGCTGGCTGTGAGCCGCCGGATAGACTGTGCATGGGATGATCTTGCACCCTTGGTTTTGCCAGTGCTGCTTAGCGCCTCGCGCTGGAAGGAGGAGTCTCGGCTGGCCCAATTCGAACCACTGGCCTTGGGCGTTCCTTTAACTGATTTTACGCGTTCGGAAGAAGGCTATTTATTGGTGACGGAGCAAATTTCTGCTTTGGTAAAAGTAATTCAAGTGCGCTTAAACGAGTCGCGTTTTTATCGGTATCATCCTGTACATGGCGAGCTGGGGATTGAACCCGCGTCTAAAAACAGCCTGCCTTATCTTGGAGAAAACCCCGAGCAATTTGAGTTTAGGCCACCAACTCCGTTTCGTCCACCCGATTGGATGGGCTGGTCTGTAATTGCACTAATTTTTACCCTTTCTGCAGGTAGTTTTCGAAAAAATCATCCCGCTGTTTCTTCGCTTCATTTGAAAGCCAGACCGGCCAAGGATTATGAAATCGAGTACCCACGCATCCCTCCTATGATGCCTCCGTCGGATAGTGTGGAAATTAAATTCCCCCCTGTTGAGTAAACTTGCCATACACCTAATTGTTACTTTATTCCAACCGCGTTCCTTAAAAGCCTTCCTACCTTTGCGAACCATTATTGGTTCTTGGCGTACTAAATCCATGTGCCAGGGGTTAAAATAAAACGTCAAACTATCCAACGTCCCGACAACATGCAGGTTTTTAAATTTGGCGGCGCAAGCCTCAAAGACGCAGCAGGTGTAAAAAACGTCGCCTCAATTTTACAACAATATCAAAATCAATCGCTTATCATCGTCGTATCGGCGATGGGAAAAACGACCAATACGCTGGAGGCGGTTGTAGCAGCCCACGCTAAACAAACGGGCGAAGCACAAACCCTATATGATGCCTTTAAGGAGCAGCACTACGCCATCATGCGCGAGCTTTTTGAGCCATCTGATGAGGCTTTTACAACCGTAAATGATACCTTCATTGAAGGGGAATGGGTGCTGGAGGAGCCGCCTTCCGACAACTACGACTATATGTACGATCAAATCGTTTGTATGGGCGAACTCGTATGCTCCAAAATTGTGACGGCATACCTCAATAAAATCGGACTCAAAACCCAATGGCTTGATGCCCGCGATGTGGTTGCAACAGACAATACATTTCGGGAAGGCTGGGTTATTTGGGATAAAACAAAGGCCAATGCCTTGAAAATAGTTCAGCCAATGTTGGATAAAGGCGGTTTCGTACTCACTCAAGGTTTTATTGGCAGCACTTCCGAAAACTTCACCATTACCCTGGGGCGCGAAGGTTCGGACTATTCGGCGGCTATTTTTTCACATTGCCTGGATGCTTCGGCTATGACCATTTGGAAGGATGTTCCGGGGGTGTTAAACGCTGACCCTCGGATGTTCGACAACACCATCAAACTTGACCGGCTTAGCTACCGAGAAGCCATCGAAATGACTTACTATGGTGCACAGGTCATTCACCCCAAAACAATCAAGCCACTCCAGAACAAAAATATTCCATTTTTTGTAAAATCATTTCTTGATCCCAGCGCGCCGGGTACTGAAATTAGCAGCGACACGGAAGAAAACTACCCGCCCATCGTGGTGGTAGAGAAAAATCAGGCCCTGCTGCATATCAGTACGCTGGACTATTCTTTTGTGGCGGAGCATCACATGGCACGGCTTTTTGCCAAAGCGGCTGACCTGCGTATCTTTGTGAACATGATGCAGAACACCGCTGTTTCGTTCACGATTTGCGTGCCCAACGTTCCAGATCGAATTGAAAAATTTAGCAAAGACGTGTCTGATGAGTTTAAAGTCAAAACCGAACAAGGGCTTGAACTGATCACCATCCGTCACTACACCGAAGAAACCATTGCTAACCTGAAAAAAGGGAAGATTGTGCTTTTTGAGGAACGTATCCGCAATACCATGCACATGGTGGTGAAGAATGTTCCGGCGATTGAAAGAAAAGAAGTGGAGATTGCGGGGTCGAAGGCGTAAAAGGAATGAAGTGGTAAGTTAAAAGTTTCAAGTTAAAAGTTTCAAAAGGCAAATTACCTGTTTGAAACACGGTTAATAAGATCTATTTTGGACTAGTTTTCAATCAACTAGTCAACTAGTCAACCAATCAACCAATCAACCAATCAACCAGTCAACCAGTTAACACAAATCAACCCTCCTACGCCAAGGCTTCGGCGGGTAAACAACAATTAACAAACTATGGGACGATTAACCACATTCTCCAGGCTGCTCATTACGCTGATCCTCGTAGGAGCAGTATTTTTTGCGGTCAAAAAATTCCTGCCCGGCTGCAATATCCCCGGCATAGGAAGTACCGCTTCCACAGAACAGCCTGCATCTCCAAGCACCTCAGGAGACAATGGCACAGCACCTGGCTCCTCTAGTTCTTGGGGCAAATCTTCAGGCGCTTCCACCCCTGCTCCCTTCAATTATACTGCGATAGCCCCAGTAGACGGCAAATTAAAAGGCATCGTTGAATTGGGCGCGACAGGCTTTAACTACTTCATTGCCAAGATAGATGCCCAGAAAAACTGGAAACTCGAAAAAGCAATTTTCGGGGTAAGCCTGGTAAAAGAAGGTCTCACTACAGACGAGGATGTGAAAGCGACCCTCAAAAATTACATCGCGGAAATACTGTCTTTTGGCGTGGGTGCACGTGATATTCACTTCATGGTGAGCAGTGGCGCGCAGAAAGAAGCTATCATACCGAAAATCAATGCCGCGCTAAAAAGTATGGGCTATGTGGTAAATGTGGTAACTCCAGAGCAAGAGGCTAAATACGCTTTGCGGGCTGCGCTTCCCCCATCTTTTCAAGGCCGTGGATTTGTGGTTGATATTGGTTCTGGAAATACCAAAATTGCCTGGCCGCCCAATGGAGCCCTTGAAGCACCTGGAGCAAAGTATTTCCAGAATAACTTAAGCCCCGGCGCAGTATTTCAGGAAGTAAAAGGCAAAGCCAGCCAAGTACCTTCCAATTTGCGCGGCACCTGCTTCATTATTGGTGGTGTGCCCTATGAGTTCGCTAAGCAAAACCGAAATGGCAAAGAGCGTTACACCGTGCTCAAAGCTCCGGCCGACTACAAAGCGGATGGCGCCAAACAAGAAGCAGGCCTCAATATTTATGCAGCTGTTGCAGAGGCCACAGGTTGCAAACAGTTTGTGTTTGACTGGGACGCTAACTTTACAATCGGATTTTTGCTGAATCTTTAGCCAGCAGCTGAACGTTTTGTCATGTCGCAGCGCAGCGAAGACATCCACACAACCCAAGTCCAATGACAATGCTTCGTTTATCAATGAATCCAGCTATGATCTAAAGGGGATTTCTAAGTCGCTTGGGTTGTGTAGATGTCTGCGCTGCGCTGCGACATGACAAATGGCTGAAACTCACCCGGTGACTCCGAGTCACCGGGTGAGTTTCAGCCGCACAGCAACATCAACCAACTTTGAGCTATCCAATAAATACAATTTTTTGAATATGAAACACTTAAGCGCATTTTTCGGGCTCATTTTTCTAGCCTCCATATCCTTTGCTCAAGATACCTTCTCCATTGTAGCCTTGGATACCATCACTGGTGAAATTGGCAGCGCGGGGGCTAGTTGTCTTGATGAAATCCAGTTTCCAGGTAGTAATGGCGCGATCATTATCAGCGATATTTTGCCCGGACGCGGCGCTATTCACACGCAATCGTACTGGGTTGCCGCAAATCAAGCCAATGCACGGATGCGGATGGAAGAAGGACTTTCTCCAACAGAGGTCATTGCGTGGTTAAAAGCCAATGATGCGCAGGGTGGTTTTTCCTGGGTAAATCGGCAATATGGTGTGGTAGATTTTGATCCGGAAGGGCATCCTCGTTCTGCTGCATTGACAGGGAGTGGATGTTTGAATTGGAAAGGGCATAGATTGGGGGCTAACTATTCGATTCAAGGGAATATTCTACTTGGGCCACAAATTCTGGACAGCATGGAAGCCCGTTTTTTGGCGGCTACCGGCCCACTTTCTGATCGACTCATGGCCTGCCTGCAAGGGGCGAATGTGCCAGGAGCAGATAGTCGCTGCTTGCAAAACGGCACGTCTTCACTTTCTGCATTTATACGCGTAGCCAAACCCGGCGATGCTGACGACAGCCTCTCCCTGGATCTAAATGTGCCTTCACTTCCGACTGGAATGGAGCCTATTGATTCTTTGCAACGGCTTTACAATGCATGGAAAACAACCATAAAGACCTCAGAACCAGGTGTGGAAACCCCGAAAGTTTTTCCTAACCCGGCCAATGGCTGGATGACCGTCGTATTGTATGACGCAAGCGCTTTTTTGGAATTATTTGATCAGCTTGGGCGTCGCGTGTTTTCCAAAACCATCATTTCAGGCGAAAATCGACTGACGCCAGTGCTGCCATCGGGCGTCTATTTTGTCAAAATATCACTGGAAGGCGGCGCTTCAAGCACTCAAAAAGTGGTTTGGCGGCAATAATTTGGCTTCCCATTTAGGTTGTTATCTCATCGGTACTCAGGGTTTACCACCATATTCGTGCTTTCGCACCCAGTTATGCACGGCTTCTATAATCTATTGAAAGAACCTTCGTTTCCTGTCTTTCCGACAAACCATATCAATCAATTCAATGCAGAAACCCGCCAACATGGACGCGCTCAATGATTTTATCAAAACAGAAAGCGCGTTCCTCGAAAAACTAAAAGCAGAAACCGCCAATGTCATTGTGGGGCAAGAGCAAATGCTCGACCGACTACTCATCGGGCTGCTCACCAAGGGACATATCTTACTGGAAGGGATGCCTGGTTTGGCTAAAACGCTGGCTATCAAAACCTTGGCGCAGGCCGTGGATGCACATTTTAGCCGAATTCAATTCACCCCAGACCTGCTGCCCGCCGACGTTGTAGGCACTACGATTTACAGTCCAGCGACCTCGGAATTCTCGGTGCGCAAAGGACCAATTTTTGCCAATTTTGTGCTCGCAGACGAGATTAACCGAGCGCCAGCCAAAGTGCAGAGTGCCCTGCTCGAAGCGATGCAGGAACGGCAGATTACCATTGGTAACCAGACGTTCAAGCTCGAAGAGCCCTTTCTCGTGCTCGCCACTCAAAATCCAATCGAACAGGAAGGCACCTATCCATTGCCCGAAGCTCAGGCGGATCGATTTCTTTTGAAAGTAAAAATTGGCTATCCATCCTTTGAAGATGAACGGATGATCATGCGCCGAAACCTGAACGACGAAGAGCCAGTGGTGCGCAAAATTTTGTCGGTCAAAACTTTATTACAAGCCCGAGAGGCGGTTAAGAAAATTTACCTGGATGAAAAAATTGAGCAATACATCCTCTCCATTGTATTCGCCACCCGTGAACCCACGCAATACGGCTTGGGTCAAGTCGCCCCGCTGATCAGCTATGGTGCTTCACCACGTGCCACCCTTGCCTTGGCAAAAGCAGCGCGTGCTATGGCTTTTCTCAACCAACGGGGGTTTGTTACTCCGGATGATGTACGAGCGATTTGCCCGGATGTTTTGCGGCACCGGGTCGGATTGACTTTTGAAGCAGAAGCGGAGAATATTGGACAGGAGGAGATTATTGCTAAAGTTTTGAGTACGATCATTATTCCGTAAGTACCCCGGAACTCTGTTCCGGGGAGAGCGCCTTCCCGGAACAGCGTTCCGGGGTACTGTTCTTCCCGGAACAGAGTTCCGGGGTACTCTTCTTCCCGGAACGGCGTTCCGGGGTACTGCTCTTCCCGGAACGGCGTTCCGGGGTACAAAACATTTTACATGGACACCACAGACCTGCTAAAAAAAGTCCGCCGCATAGAAATCAAGACCAAAGGCTTGAGCAGTCACCTGTTTTCGGGCGGTTATCAAAGTGCGTTCAAGGGCAAGGGAATGTCGTTTAGCGATGTTCGGCTGTATCAACCTGGCGATGACGTGCGGGGCATTGACTGGAATGTGACGGCACGAACAGGGGAGCCTTTTATTAAAGTTTTTGAAGAGGAACGGGAGAATACAGTGATGTTGGTGGTGGATGTGAGTGGTTCTGCCGTGTTTGGCAGCCATGCTCAATTTAAGGCGGAGTATTTGACGGAACTCTGCGCGGTATTGGCTTTTTCGGCCATCGCTAACAACGACAAGGTGGGGGTGATGCTTTTTTCCGACCGAGTAGAATTGTATATCCCGCCCAAAAAAGGTCGTCAGCATATTCTTCGGATTATCCGTGAAGTGCTCAGCATACAACCAGTAGGCAGAAAAACCGATTTGGGGAAAGCCCTTCGTTACATCCATACTGGCGTGAAAAAGCGTTGTGTCTGTTTTGTGCTCTCTGATTTTTTGGCGGAAGGCTATGAAGAAGCCTTGCGCATACTTGCCAAACAACATGATTGCATCGGTATTCACTGCTGGGACCCATTAGAACGCGATTTGCCCGATGTGGGCTTGCTTCGGGTCGCTGATGCTGAAACGGGCGAACAAATCTGGGTAGATACCACGAGCTACGACCTCCGAAAACAATATTGGCATTCTTTCCATGCGCATACTGCTGCGACACAAAGCCTGTTTCGCCGTGCTGGGGCTGATTTTTTGAGCGTTGGTACCCACGAGCCTTACACGAATGCGTTGTTGCAGTTTTTTTCCAAGCGGTCTAAAATTGTTGCACATGGCTAATCTGAGACTTATTGGTAGCATGGCGTTTACGCCGTCGGGAAAAGGGGCGTTTACGCTCCTGCTGGAACTTTTAAGCCTCGTAAACGACGCCTTTCCCGACAGACCAAAGGCTATGCTATCAAGCAAGACTTGCTTGATACTTGCAACTTGCCTACTTGCGACTTTCCACTTAACCGCCCAACCCAAAGCCTTCGCATCGCTTCAACCAGAACGTATCGAAACTGGGGATACCACAGGATTGTTAATCTTGGTATCGGGCTTGAATTCAGCGCCTAAAGACCTAGATTTTAGTCCATGGGCAGCTGTTCTTCCAGTCTCTAATATCATTGGTCGTTCTGATTGGCGGCGCAGCGGTACACAATGGACGCGCCGCTTTACCCTCATCGCGTTCGATAGTGCGAGGCTGGAATTGCCGCCACTCAATGTCCGTATAGCATCAGGAAAACCCTTGGAAACGAATGAATTAACGCTTACCGTATTTCCTACCAGAACTGGGCGAGAGATTACCGACATGGCCAAGATTCGTGACATCCGTCGAGAGCCGGAATCTTGGCTGGACTATTGGCCTTGGGCAATTGGAGTGCTGACGGGGCTAATTTTGTTGGTTTGGAGGTTGGGCAAAAGAAAGGCAAAGCCTGAACCTGTTGTATCTCAAATCACATCGGAACTTCCATTGGTTTCTGCCACTGAAATGGCTTTGCAAAAACTTTCCCAGCTCCAACAGAAACAGCTTTGGAAAAATGGGCAAACAAAGGAGCATTATGCCGAACTTAGTTTGATTCTTCGGGAGTATTTGGAAAAGCACTACGGCATTGCCGCAC
Source organism: Chitinophagales bacterium (assembly GCA_038327555.1). Classification (GTDB taxonomy): domain Bacteria; phylum Bacteroidota; class Bacteroidia; order Chitinophagales; family Saprospiraceae; genus M3007. The sequence continues at coordinate 3,131 of JBBQLD010000091.1, read as the reverse complement.
TGGAGTCTACCACCGATGAGATTCAAAAAATGTTGACGGCAACTGATTTTCCAATTGGATTGCGTCCTGATTTGAAGGAACTTTTGAAAAAAACAGATCTGGTGAAATATGCCCAATCCCAGCCAGCAGAGGCGGTACATGAGCAAGTATTGCTCAAAGCACGAGCTTTGATAGCACCGGGCCAAGTAAAACCTCAAGAACGCACAAAAACAGCAACAAAAACGCCTGTTCCACCCAAAGCTAAATCAGGAAAGTATGAGCCCTTGTAACCAGATTCAATACTAAATCCGAGCTAGGGCACTTCAAATCCACAAATCCCCCAATAACCACATCCACAAAATATGTCATTCGCTCAACCGCTTTGGCTGCTTCTTTTACTGCTTTTACCCTTGCTGATTTATCAGTATCGGCGGGAGGCTAAGCGTCGGCATGTCACGTTGCAAGTGTCGCGATTGACCGCTATGAAGGGGGTAAAAACTTGGGTGGTGTACGCTCGAAACTGGATTCAAATGATACGATGGGCTGTCATAACCTTGATTATCATTGCAATGGCACGCCCACAGTTGCTCTGGCACGAGGAAGAAATCGAAGCGGAAGCAATCGACATTATGATGGTGATGGACGTGTCGCCAAGTATGCTGTCAAGAGATTTTCGGCCGGATCGCCTGACAGTAGCAAAGGAAGTCGCCGCGAGTTTTGTCGGTCGTAGGCCTTATGACCAACTGGGTCTTGTGGTGTTTTCCGGGGGGGCGTTCACGCAATGTCCACTCACCGATGATCGGCGTATTTTACAAGCGTTTATCAACAACTTACAAGTCGGGCGTTTGCCAGACGGTACCGCAATTGGAATGGGCTTGGCTACTGCGGTTCGACATTTGGACAAAGGGAAATCCAAAAGCAAAATCGTGCTGCTGATCACCGATGGTGAAAACAATGCAGGCGATTTGGGTCCGCTCACTGCTGCTGCAGTTGCAAAAGCGCTGGGCGTTCGGGTCTATACGATTGGTATTGGAACCGACGGTGTGGTTCAATCTCCGACCTACCAAAACCAGAATGGAAGTTTTGCTTTTGCCCCACGCCAGATGACTTTTGATACGCGGCTTTTAGAAGAGATCGCTTCGATAACGAATGGAAAATTTTACCGCGCTCGATCAGCTTCAGATTTAGAACAAATTTACGATGAGGTAGAAAACCTGGAAAAAACCAAAATAGTGAAAACCGCTGTCCGACGTACCTCAGAATTGTTTTTCTGGTTTTTGAACGCTGTATTTTGCTTGCTTTTGCTCGAAATGTCACTCCGTTGGGGCCCATTGCGCGTGATTACAGTGTGAGTTTTTACCCGTTTTAAAACAAATTACAAAGGCGCGGGATCACTTTGACCAAATTTTTACCCGCCAAAGCGTGCAACGCAGAGGCAGGAGCCACATACAATAAATGACCACATTTTATTTCGAAAGTCCTGACCTGCTGTATCTGCTGGCCATAGTGCCCATGCAGGCCCTTTTGCTATGGGCCTATTGGCGTTGGCGGCAGCGTACGTTGCGACGCTTGGGTTCACCTGCGTTGGAGGAACGTTTGTTGCAAGGTTTTTCAGCAAAACGATTTTGGGGCAAAAATTTGATGTTTGTAGGGGGCATTGTGCTGGTCATTCTTGCCATTGCCAGCCCGGTGCGTATAGAACGGGAAATTGGTAAAACCCAAAACAGTGCCGATGTGGTCATTGCGCTCGATATTTCTAATAGTATGCTGGCCACCGATGTGAAGCCTAGTCGATTGGAACAAGCCAAAAGTTTTATCCAACGGCTCGCGCCGGCATTGGACGGGGAGCGACTTGGGCTGGTTTTTTTCGCCGGTGAAGCTTTTCCGCAAATGCCACTTTCTACAGATTATGAGGCGCTTTTGATGTTTGCCCGCAATGCTCAGCCCGATTTCATTACCGATCAGGGTACCGACATTGGGGCGGCAATTGAATCCTGCAAAAGGATACTCGAAACAGATGCAGAAACTGGCCGAGCCATTATTTTGATCAGCGATGGTGAAAATCATGAAGAAAAAGTCCTGCAGCGCGTACGGGAAGCCAGTGAAGCTGGAGTGCAAATTTTTGTTGTAGGGGTTGGTTCAGCCGCAGGCGTGAATATTCCTGATGGGCAGGGTGTTTTTAGGCGTGACGGAATGGGAAAAACGGTGCGCAGCTCCGCCAATGAATCTCTCATGCAATCAATAGCCGAAGCGGGTGGGGGAGTAGCCCTCAATCTTCGCGACCCGAGCCGCGCTATCGAAGCTATCCAAAAGGGCGTAAATAGTCTTCAAAAAAGTGCAGTAACCGCCAATGCTACGAGCAAAAAGATCTACTTTTTTCCCTGGCTGTTGTTGGCAGCCCTGCTACTTTTGGTTTCAGAACAAGTGATGCAATGGAAGAAAAAAGGTGTTTCGACGGCGATAATTATGCTTTTTGCAGGGTATTTATCTGCTCAATCTGAACACAGTGCCCTGCGGCAGGGTGAACGCTACTACGATCAGGGTAACTTTGAAAAAGCTCAAACGGCGTATCAAAAATCCACCGGCAGCGCAGCCCGCTACAATGCTGGAAATGCCGCTTACCTTCAATCCGAACACACGGAAGCTGCTCAACTCTTCCGAGAAGCCGCTGAAAAAAGTCTTTCGGCTTCCGATAAGGCCAACGCACTTTACAATCTTGGCAATGCCTGCCTCCTCCAGGGTGATTTTCAAGCAGCCATAGAGGCCTACGAACGAAGTCTTCGATTAGTGCCCAAACGCCCGGATGCACAGAAAAATCTGCAAATTGCAAAGCGAAAGCTTCAAGAACCTCCGCCCAAAACACCACCTCCGCCTCCGCCTCCGCCCCCGCCTCCAAGTCCGCGGCCGCGTCAAAAGTACCTCGACCAAGCCGCTCCTTCGCGGCAAAAAGAAATTCCACCCACGAACCTACCCCCGGCAGAAGCCCGACGATTGCTCAATCAGGCAGTACTTTCTGAAGAGCAAAAAAATGCCGGAGCTTATCGGGAATTGGCGCCAGCAAACAGGCCGTCCCGCTTGAAGAAGGATTGGTAGGGATTTGTCATTTAATCGTCATTCGTAATTGGTCTTCTTTCGTCATTTATCGTCATTCT
>JBBQLD010000090.1:0-12508 GCA_038327555.1 Chitinophagales bacterium | reverse complement strand
GAATGAATTGCTCGAATGTTCAAGCTCACTTCATCACTCCATCACCCCATCACCCCATCACCCCATCACTTCATAAAGAACCGCAAAAGTATCTCGATTGAAGCGTTCTATACAATGAACCCTTCAAAACCTTTTTTGTTTTGGTGTTAGAACATCTAAGTTTGCGTCATGAAATTAGAATTGGAACTCAAAAGTATTAAGCCTATGCCTGCTCATCAACGGGCAATGTTAAACATATTGTTCACGGCCAGTTGGCTCGATTGTACCATCACTCGTCAATTACGGCCTTTTGGCATAACTAGTCCTCAATACAACATTTTGCGTATCCTCAACGGCAGTGCTCCCAAGGGCCTTTCAGTGCTTGATATCAAAAGTCGGATGCTTGATCGAAGCAGCAATGTCAGCCGACTGGTAGAAAAGTTGCGTATTTCTGAACATGTTGAACGTGTGCCACACGGGAAAGACCGACGAATGGTCATTGTTACGATTTCTGACGCGGGCAAAAAATTGCTCTCCGAAATCGAACAGGCACGATTTATGGATGGAAACGGTTCTACTGGCAATAAACTCAGTGAGGCTGAAGCCTTGGACTTGGCACTTTTGCTCGACAAGTTTCGCGAATAATTTAGGGTGATCTTCTTAAGGAACGGGGCAGCAATAACTTAGGAAGATTACCCAAAATTTCTCATCGTTGGCATTAGTTTTGCACGCTCCAATAGCCAATATACTTTCGCTTTATGCGCACTCCTCCTAACACGCCAGGCAATCGCGCAATTTCTATTCCGGCAATGCTCACGCTCGAACTTTTTACCCCAAACGACGATGCCCGCCCGGTGTTCCTCACTGGCAACTTCAACGGTTGGGCCACCCGTGATGAGCAGTACAAAATGCTGAAAATAAAGGACGGACATTACCAATATATCTTTAAGGAAGTCCCTCCTACTGTCGACAAATTTGAGTATAAATATGTGAAAGGCGGCTGGGAAGCGGAGGAGCTTGCCCCCAACGGATTTCCACCCACTAATCGGAGTATGGAAACGCCGCGTGGCAAAGTCAACGACGTGGTGCCGCGCTGGAAAGCGCACTCAGGAGGCTACGATCCGCAGTTTTACCCCGATATCCAAGTCGTATCCAAGCGATTTAATGTACCTCAACTTCGCCGCCGCCGCCGAATTTCAGTTTTACTTCCCTGGGACTACGCTTCAACAACCAAACGCTATCCCGTGCTTTACCTGCAAGATGGCCAAAACCTATTTGAAGATACTGCCCCATTTGGAACCTGGGCAGTAGACCGCCGATTGGCTGCACTCTCGCAGCGTGGTGTAGGCGGCTTTATCGTTGTAGCCATTGACCATGGAGGCAGCGAACGGGTTCGGGAGTTTTCTCCATACGATTCGCAGAAATGGGGCGAAGGGCTTGGTCAGGAATATGCTCAATTCCTTGCCGAAACACTCAAGCCACACATTGATACACATTTCCGAACCCTGTCTGATCGTGCACATACGGGCATTGGTGGCAGCAGTATGGGTGGTCTGATTAGCATCTATGCAGGCATTGCATACCCACAGGTCTTTTCAAAATTCATGATTTTTTCGCCCTCGCTTTGGGCAGCGCCAAAAGTCTACTTTGAACCGGTTCGTTTCTCGGCTTTTTCCAAGACCAAAATCTACCTATATGCAGGAGGCAAAGAAGGCTCAGGTATGATTACCAACGTGCACCGATTCAAAGAATACATGGAAAAGCACGGATACGACCCCGCGCAACTCCAAATAAAGTTGGAAACTGACCCACAGGGCAGGCATACTGAAGACCGCTGGGGCCTGGAGTTTCCTAAAGCTTCGGAGTGGCTTTTTGGCGATTAGATGAATGAACATGAGTTTTGGATACCCTTGTAGCCGCATCGCGGCGTAGCGTCTGTAGAAATCAAGCGATTTATGCGATGGAGGTGCATAGCACCGCAACAATTGCTCCGGTGCTATGCACCTGTGTTTTTACATTGGTTTTTCTACAGACGCTACGCCGCGATGCGGCTATTAATTGAGAATCAATCCTAGTCGACGCCTTACTATCCAAAACTCACGTTAATTTAATATGCCCCAGCACTTAACAGGAAAATGCAAAATTGTCAGCTTCAATGAAGCACCTGTTTCAAAGCCTTAATACTAGCCTGATTATCCGCCGTATAAAACGCCTCAAAAATATCCAACTTCTCCCGGCGGCTTAGGTGAAAACTAAGCGATGCTTCTCGGTTTTTGCGCACCGGGCGGTAATGAAAACGAACCATTTCTACTCGGTTGCCGCCCATGGCATCATTTAGGAGTGCAATTCCATTGTCCTGCTCAAAATCTTGCATATCGGTCATTTTGCCGCCTGCGGCTTGTGCCGGGGTGAGCATGTTTTCAAAAACTCCCTTGTCATCGCTGGGGGCAATGGTGTGAATTTTGTCCCAGCAACGGATTTGGACAAAGACTACTCCGCCTGTGTTTTCTCGAATCCAGTCCTTAAAAACATGGGCAAAACGGATCGCCAAACCCAGTCCGTAATTGTCACGAAAACCAGCATCCAGGGTTTCTACCGCAGGGATAGTGGGCAACCACACGTTGGGTAGAATGAATGGATACGTGCAATTCATACGCATGGCGCTGCTGAACGCCAGACTATCCGCCTGTTGGGCGGCAAAAAAACGACCAAAATCTATCCCGTCTATTTCAACCTGTGGCATCAAACGACCCGCATTTGGGCGCATAAGGTAACTCAACCCTTGCGGACTGATGAGCATCCTCCGGGCATCATTCAGCACAAAGGGACTGGCAATAAGCATTGGGATTTTGGCTTCCCGCTCCGGCTGGCGATACTCCCAGATTTTTTTGGAGAAAAAGCCGTGCGTATTTTCGTTCAATTGGTGTTCAAAAAGATAACCGCGGTCTTTGCGGTAAGCAAAGCTGCCATATTGAAAACTGGAGATCGGGAAAAACAGATCGTTGGTCACCACAGCAAAACTGATCGCATTAAGCAGGTCTTTACCCATGTCGTCAATCAGGCTGGGATCTTGAGGGGCCAAACGATCGCCATCCGCATGTCTGAGCATGGCCTCGCGGATATGTGCCGCACCAAGCAATCCGCCAGAGGCTCCGGTCATGAGTACGGTTTGACGTAGTAATTTTCCTCCGGTAGCGATATCCGCTTTTTGGAGGGTCTGCATGGTCCAGAGCGCGGAACGATGGCCGCCGCCGCTCACGCAGACGAATACGAGTTTGGGACGTGGGTTTTCTGCTGTCCGATTTTTTGCGAGCCAATTTTCCAGGATTTGGATCGTAGCGGCTTTGTCATGAGCGATATTTGGGGGGGAGCAGATTTTTTCAAAAGCGGCGTAATTGTACGCGGCGCGATTTTCTTTTTGATAATCAAGCCCGTAGGCGCGGTTTCGATAGTTGAATAATCCCCAGCCCGTCAACATATTTACCGTAAAAATCAAGCCCAAAAACACGGCAGTCCCCCAATTCCGAAACCAAAACTGGATGGCGCCGTAAAGCCCCATCACAATGCTGGCAAATAAAAACAAGGTGCCTCCGGCGGGAATCCTGGCCCAATTGCTGTCCATAAATGCGCCTTGTGCCATCAGTAAAAAAAGTGCGGCGATCAGAACCACCACGGCGTTCCAGTGGTTTTGACGAAAAACTTCTTCAAGCACCCTGGCATCATAGTGCGCCACACTGCGCACCAAACGCGGGCGTCCGCGTTCGGTCAGATAGGTATCCACCCGCCAACGGGTTGCTCCGATCTGAATTTCCCGGACGCTTGGTAGCCGCTGACTGAAAAGCAACCGACTCCCCGGGTTAGGTGTCCAATGAAAAGAGCTTAAGTCCTTGTTGGTCAAGTAAAAATACAAGGCCAGTAAACCAGTTATGGTGGTTGAGCCAGCAAGAAATCCCGCGATATTCCAGACAATCTCTAGGGTAGAAGTGAGTTCGTCGTGCCACTGAAACCAGGTGGTACAAATGAGCCAGACGGCCAAAAAAGCCAAGGGGACGAGGCTGTTGTTGAGGCAATATTTGGTGAATGGCGCACCCAATGTGGCCAAAAACGGGAAACGATTCGAGCAGAGCAAATAAGTGGTCAGATGCCAGACCATAACCAGACCACCAAAGGTCATTCCGGTGAGGAAGAAACTCCAAAAGTCAACCCTGCCGTGGTATTCTGGGGTAAGCATAAGATAGTGCATGCCGAAAAAACGGCCAATCATTCCGGTACTAAATGCCGCCAAAATTCCCCAAATCAGCAACAGAACCAAGTGATTGCGCAAGTGCAGCACGAGCAAGCGTATAGGGAAGGAGAAATAGATTTGGCGAAAAAGGGTCATGAATTTTTGCTGTTTTGTCGGAAAGAACGATGATATTTGGGAAAACGTTTGTTCAAAATTAAACCAAGGTGATTTAAAGGCTCAGCGGGCCAATGGGGTAATTGTAAAAATCTAAATATTAAAAACGTTAATTTGACTAAACTTAACCATCCTCAAAACTAGTCTTCAGGTTTTTTCTTATACCTTTAAACTGTTAACTAAATATTTCACCATAAAAAAATTGCCAAATTATGAAACGACCAAAACTTCTCCGCTTCTCCGCTTCTCCGCTTCTCCGCCTGATGCTCTGTCTTTTCCTCACCTCTGGGTGGATTTTACAAGTAGATGCTCAGCCCTTAAATCATGAATATGTGTGCGGCTCAATTGGAGGTGTTTCTGGGCCTATTGGAGGAGGGCCAGAAAATCCTATTTGTAGCGATCCTAGTGCTGTTCGTTACATTCGGGTTGCTGTACACTTCCTGCTCAGGGAGGATACTTGGGCTGAAACCATTACAGACAATTGTTCCTCAGCTATTCCCCCATATTCCCTTCCTTACGTTGGCCCGGGCAACTTTACCGAGACGAATGACGGTGTAGGAAACCCTGCCTATACTGGATTCCAACATGCCGAGAATTTCATTGGTCTGGCGAATGAAATGTTGGCCACCAACGAAACGCAATGGCGCAAAGCCTCAGGCATTGCATATCCTGAAAACCCAGCCATCAACATTCAGTATCTTTTAGTGGGAGTGTATTTTCATCGTGACAATGAAGCTTTCGATGGCTCTAAGCCGGAACAACAAATTCACGCCAAGTATGATGTGCAAACCAACCAAGTGCTTGATATTTATTGCATTCATAGGCCGAATCTTGGTTACGATGGCAATGGCTTTCAGTTTGGGGGTTCTAATAAGTTTGTTTATCTCAATGACTATTATCTTTATCTAAAACCCAATTGCCGAGATTGGTCAAAGATTAATACGGCTCATAGTCTGAATCATGAAATTGGGCATACACTTAACCTCTACCATACTTGGAGCGGCCCGGATTTGTGCAACGACACACCTGAGGGCTATATTTATGACAACCTGAAAATGGGGATATGCACGACCAATGTAAAAGCCAACTGTTGGGACTACCGACCGAGCATTGCGGGTTGCCCAAGAAAGCCCTGTGATGATTGGTCTAAAATTTCCAACAACGTAATGGATTATAATTCATACGATCCAGCTTGGACAGAATGTCAGATAGCGCGCATAAATCAAAATCTCGAAGGCAACGGCAACGCATATATCCACTCTTGCAACGGTTGTGCCCCTTCACAAGCGTTTTTTTACGTCCCTAGTCCACAGGCGATATGCCCCCCATTATTAGGTGGGAGCAACGTGATTTTAAACGGTCAACCATCAGTGAATGAAAACAGATACCTGATAGAAATTTGTGAGGTTCTCCAAAGCCTGCCAAGTAATTGTAATGCCGGATATTTCACTTCAGGGTGGCAGGTGGGGGGGTTAGACAAAGTTCATTTGTCCCTGCTGTACACGTTCCAGCCGAATAAAATCTACAAAATCAAACTCACGGTGGATAACACGGAGTGTCCGGGTAGTGATGTGCACGAACAACTGGTCTATACCCACAACAACTGCTCCAATCCACCACCATGTTGTTATGACATGGCCGTTACAAATCCCTTTAACAGCTATTTGACGGTTTATTACAGTACCCCGGAAAATGGAGTGTTGAGTTTGGCACTTATCAATGTGCTCACGGGTTCAACAACCACCCTTACATCACCGACACAAGTCAGTACGGGCACCTATCAGCAGGATTTTCAAACCGCTGGCCTCCCCAATGGCAACTATACCTTGCGGGCGGTCTTTAACGGATCTGTTTATACTAAAAATATCGTAAAAATTTGAGCCATGAAGATACTTGCCCGCATCCTGCTGGTAAGCCTCATGGCTTGCCCTGTTTTGGGCTTTGCCCAAGTTACACCGTTGTTCCAATTTTACTTATATTTTGAGGATTCAATAGGCAATAAAGACTCCCTCATCATTGGCTACGATCCAAGTGCTTCTTCCCAAAATCTAAACCCCCAATTCGGGGAGGTTTCGCTTTTGACTCCTTTTGATAGTGTGTTTGAAGTAAGGGCCACGCATGGAGACGATGGACAAGCGCGAACAAGTAAGAAGATAATTGAAGGAGCGGACATACTTTCTTGGGATTCCTGCGAATTGCCCAGCTACATAAAAATTGTAATAAACACCAAGTTTCCGCCCGTTAAAATCACTTACGACAGCACCTTATTTCAAGCTGAAACATGTAGAAATGTAATCTTGTCCCGAGACTGGAATATTTTTTTCTTGCAGGAGTGGTGGGATGTTTGCGAGTATCATTGCATGGCGGGGTCTTCGATTTTTGTAGAAGGCTTTGCACCCGCTGCTCCCCCCTTCCTTTGCTGGAACTATCTTTTTGTTGAAAAAGAAGTAGAAGGGCAAGGGTTGAAATCTCTTCCAGGCCTGCTTTTTGCCACTTTCTATGGCCCAGGCCCTTGTAACGATACCACTTTTTTGAGCACAAAGGATAAACCTGCTCTTGGCTTTGGCACATTGAGTCCAAACCCTGCGCAGGAATATTTCAGGGTGCAGGTGCCCAGTGAAGATGGATTGAGTGCTTATGTGAGCGATGTATCTGGCAGATTGCAAGCCTGTCCTTTTGTTATTTCAGAAGGTGTGGCACAGTTTGATACAAGCCAGTTGCAGCGTGGATTGTACTTTGTTTGTCTACAAATGGAGGGTTATCACAGGAGTGCAGTGTACAAGGTTGTGAAAATTTGAGTTTCCCTTAACCAAACCGCCCCATCCTGCTTTTGCGAGATGGGGCGGTGGATTATCTAGCAAGGCAATACAATGAACTTACTCCTTCTTCTGAAGCTTAGTCGGAGCATTCCCGCCATTTGCTTTATTTCTAAGCTTAGCTTCTTCCAGTTTTGCTTTCATTTCTGGGGTCAGCTGTGTATTGTAGGTGTTTTTTGCAGGATCTCCAAGCCCCGATGCTCCATTATTTATGATCGTAGTATTGGAGCCGTTGGGTAGTTGCGGCTGCCCTTTCATAGGCATAACCGGATTCTCCCGAATTTGCATTTTGATGTTGTCCCGGCTGCTGGTTGAGCTACCGTGATGCCCCAAAATTGGTGCAATAGCCAAGCCCACAAGGCAGGTCAATTTGATCAAAATATTCATCGAAGGACCGGAGGTGTCTTTGAAAGGATCGCCAACAGTGTCGCCAGTAACAGCGGCTTTGTGTGGCTCGGAGCCTTTGTAGTACATCTGGCCATTGATTTCAACCCCTTTTTCGAAAGATTTTTTAGCGTTGTCCCAAGCTCCACCAGCATTTGACTGGAAAATCGCCCACATTACACCGCTCACCGTTACACCCGCCATGTAGCCACCGAGGGCTTCAGCGCCCATGATGAACCCAACTAAAATAGGGGTAATGATGGTAATAAGACCTGGAGCAAGCATTTCTTTAAGCGCAGCCTTGGTAGAAATTTCTACACACTTTTCGTATTCAGCTTTGCCCGTACCTTCCAAAAGGCCAGGGATTTCGCGAAACTGGCGACGTACTTCTTCCACCATTTCCATCGCTGCTTTACCTACGCTCTGCATAGCTAATGCGCTGAATACAACTGGAATCATGCCACCAAGGAATAATGCAGCAAGCACTTTTGCCTTGAAAATATTGATGCCTTCGATGCCTGTGAAATCTACGTACGCTGCAAACAGCGCAAGTGCCGTCAAGGCTGCCGACGCAATGGCAAAACCCTTACCGATGGCCGCTGTGGTGTTACCCACAGAGTCGAGTACATCGGTGCGGCTGCGCACCTCTTTTGGCAATTCGCTCATTTCGGCAATACCACCTGCATTGTCGGCGATTGGACCGAAAGCATCGATAGCCAACTGCATGGCCGTCGTAGCCATCATCGCAGAAGCGGCAATGGCCACCCCGTAGAAACCAGCTAGTTCGTAAGCCGACCAAATAGCACCTGAGAACAGTACAATAGGCATCCAGGTAGACATCATGCCCGTAGCCAAACCAGCGATCACATTAGTCGCGTGGCCAGTACCGGATTGGCGAACAATGCTCATCACAGGCTTTCCGCCCAAACCAGTGTAGTATTCAGTAATGGCAGAAATAAGTGCCCCTACGATAAGGCCCACCATGGTTGCGTTGAAAACATTGGTGCTGGTGATGATCTGCGAGCCTTGACCGAAGAAACGCATCGTCATCGTTTCAGGAAGCATCCACTTGATGATAGGGAAACAAACCACTGCGGTGAGGATAACACTTACCCAGTTGCCGTTGTTCAGCGCACGCTGAACGGTAGCTGAATCAGCTTCAACACCATCTTTTATGCGTACAAATTGCATACCAACAATAGAAAGCAAAATGCCGACACCCGCAATCATTATCGGTAGAAGAATGGGGCCAATGCCGCCAAATGCATCGTCAATGCCGCCAGAGTCACGAATTACCGAGTTGCCGAGTACCATGGCAGCCAAAACTGTGGCCACATAAGAACCAAACAAGTCGGCGCCCATGCCCGCAACGTCGCCAACGTTGTCACCAACGTTGTCTGCAATGGTAGCAGGGTTGCGTGGATCATCTTCTGGAATACCAGCTTCGACTTTACCCACAAGGTCAGCACCTACGTCGGCTGCTTTGGTGTAAATACCACCACCCACACGTGCAAAAAGTGCAATAGACTCTGCGCCAAGCGAGAAACCTGCAAGCACTTCAAGTACACGAGACATGGTGCGAGGACCATCAGCACCGTATGTGCCATTCATAAAGAAGACATAAAACACAACGAACAAAGCACTCAAGCCTAGTACAGCCAAACCGGCTACACCGAGGCCCATCACTGAACCGCCTTTGAAAGACACATTGAGTGCTTTTGTGAGGCTGGTTCGCGCCGCTTGAGTGGTACGCACGTTGGCTTTTGTGGCCACACGCATTCCAAGATTGCCAGCTAATGCAGAGAAAAACGCCCCGATGACAAATGCCACCACGATGAGCGGGTGGCTCGTGTCAGCTTGAGTGCTGAGCCAGCCCAGAAGCGCTCCCGCAATAACTACATAAATGCCGAGGATGCGATATTCGGCTTTAAGGAAAGCCATTGCACCATCTGCGATGTGTTTGGCGATGCTTTGCATCTTTTCGTCGCCCGCATCTTGTTTGGTCACCCATTTCTGGAGAATAAACATATACACGAGACCCACTAATCCGAAGATTGGTAAAAAGTAAACCAGAGAACTCATCCCTTTAAATTTGTTTTACGTGAAAGTTGATAAAAACGGGTGCAAAAGTAGAGAAAGAATCTTTCTAGGCGTAGTAAAGTTGAAAGTTCACAAGTTATATGCCCACTTTGAACTTTTAAGGCCACAAACAAGCCTGCCCGACTTAGCTTTGTGGGTACTTTTGTATTCAAAAAAACATGACAGCTCTTCTCAGATTGCTTTTTGCCGCCCTTATAGTCGGGCTCTTCATTACCGGGGTTTTTTATTTTATTGCAAGGGTAATAAGCAGCATCGCCTTCAACCCCGCATCGCGGGCTTGGCAAGAATTATTGGCTAAACTTCGTGACAGGCTGAAGAAGCGAAACGAATTTCGCGCTACTGAGCTGGCTGATCCGCTTTTGGCCTGTGATGCCGAAACACTTGCACATTTATCCCTTAAGCCGAAAATTCTTAAAAAAGCGGGCTGGCGCGATCCTATATTTGAAGGCATTTTTAGCACCATTTATCAGGAACCTGTGGCAGTATTTGCAGGGCAAAAAAACGGTAAAACCTCCGTCGTTGTCGCAAAAACAAGCGATAAGGAGTTTATTTTCAGGCAAAAAGGGAAAGAAACGGAAGTTTGGCAGAACGGGCAGCCTTATGCTGTTTTGGTTGACGGCACCCTGCTTTCCTCGGGTAAACAAAGCCGGTTGCTGGCAAAATTGGAATTGGATGCCGAACTCAGACAGTGGCCAGTGTTATTAGGCAACAACGAGGCGGCTACCATCACTAATTTGGAGCGTGCGGTATCGCCCATTCCACGTGCAGTTACGCTGCTTCGCAACCTTACGGCAGAGGAAGAGCAAGTCATGTTGGTGCTGGCGATCATTCAAGGTTTGCAGAAGTGATTTTTTCAAATTTTGCAAATAAAAACTGAATAAAGCGTATAAATTTGCGCAGCACAGGTTTTATAATCTATTGATAATAAGCCTTTTGTAAATTTAATCCAATATTGTTCAAGCACCAAGGGTTTGCTGTGGCATCAAATTTGTCTTCTAGCTTACTATTCCCTGAACAAACCTTCTGAGCGCCCCCCCGCGAATCAAAGATTGCTCGCACTGCACTGATCCAAATTCACTAGATTGATAACAAACTGACTCAACCCGGTTACGGGTTCGTGCTCAGCTTCTATTCTCCAATTGTTTCGTTCACTTTTAAAAATTTAATCAATGACATTTAATCACCTTACCACCTTACGGGCATTCGCCCAAAACGCCAATACATTTGGCAGTCGGCTGTGCTTGGTTCTGGCAGCACTTGTTTTTTGGGGCTTGGCCAACACGGCCTGGGCAAGTACAACATCACCTTTGCCAGGTGACAGCACCCTTTCGGCCGTAATCTGTGCCAATGAGACGTTTCTGTTTAACGATCAATTGCTCGACACAGCAGGCACCTACACAGCAACCTTTGAGGCTGTGGATGGTACGGACTCCACCGTAACGCTTGTGCTTGAGGTATTGCCCGTTCTGGAGGGGAATGTGACAGCCTCCATTTGTCAAGGCGAATCCTATAGTTTCAACGGGGTTCAGTACACGCAATCGGGCACTTATTTGGCCACCTTGTCTGGTTCCAATGGCTGCGATTCTATTGCGTCGCTTAAATTGACCGTATTCCCGAATATTATTACCAAACTGAATGCGGGTATTTGTGCCGGAACAAACTATGTTTTTCAGGGCGATACCATTACAGAAGCAGGGCTTTATTCGGCCATCTTGCAATCCGTAAACGGTTGTGATTCTATTGTGCAGCTTCAGTTGGCTGTGGTGTCCTTTTTTGATATTCAACAAACAGCGGCTATTTGCGATGGGAAGACCTTTGCTTTTGCCGGTCTAATGCTGAGTGATGCTGGGGTGTATGTTGATTCACTCACCGCAATTGGCGGCTGTGATTCGATCGTGACCCTTACATTAAGCATTCTTCCTGTCCCGGTTACGACGATTAAAGTGGGCATTTGTGAAGGAAGCGCCTATGTTTTTGAAGGTGACACCCTTTCTTCAAGCGGTTTATATACCTACGGTTTCGCTGCTGCGAATGGCTGTGATTCGCTCGTAATACTTGATTTGAGTGTGGTAATGTCTTTCGATATTGCAGTTGCCGCTACCATTTGCGACGGCGAAATTTATAATTTTGGAATGCAGCAGCTCATAGCTGTAGGCACTTATATCAACACATTTAAGGCAATCGGTGGCTGCGATTCTTTGGTGACGCTGACTTTGACCGTACTGCCGACTCAGAATAATGCCGTGGAAGCGACCATTTGTGAAGGCGAAACATTTACCTATAATGGCACCGACCTCACAGATCCGGGTTTGTATCAGTTTGTCTTAACGGGTGTAAACGGCTGCGATTCTACAGTGCTGCTGACCTTGAATGTGCTGCTAGTGCCAAATACGGTGATCGAAGCCAGTATTTGCTCCGGCGACAGCTACGATTTCAATGGCGAAACATTTAGCGATGAAGGCGTTTATGAGCAGATTTATACGGCTGCTAGCGGTTGTGATTCGGTAGTTTCGCTAGTTTTAACTGTTCTTCCTTTATCATTTACTGCATTGCAAGTGACCATTTGCATTGATGAAACGTATGATTTTAATGGCGAAATACTAGATTCTTCTGGCGTTTACAGCCAACTATTCGTGGCAGCTAATGGTTGCGACAGTACCGTGACCCTGACGCTGATAGAACTTCCCGTACTTGAATCTACGTTGAATATCTCCATCTGTGCAGGCGAATCTTACGAATTTGATGGAGCGGTGCTTGCAGATGCAGGCACTTACACAGCTACTGTAGCCGGAACAAACGGTTGCGATAGCACAGTAACGCTTAATTTAGC
>JBBQLD010000089.1:0-12522 GCA_038327555.1 Chitinophagales bacterium | reverse complement strand
ATTTTTGTTCCGGTTAAAGGTCGTATGCTCAATATCAAGGGTGGCGTTTTGGGTATGTATGGCTTGTATGGCCCCTTCCGCATCTTCGATTAGGGTTCCGTTAAATGTTTTCACGGCTGTGCCGTTGTTCATAAAAATCCCATTCCAAAGGCCAGTACAGGCATAAAGGTGACAGTTGTCAAGCGTAAGGCTTGCAGGTCCTAGAACACCTGTTCCAATATTGATGGCAATACCCGGATTGATCCGAATGGTTGCACCCTCCCAATTCAAGTGAGTGTTCACATTGAAGTTGCCTGTTACCTCTATTCTTGGGTTGACTGGCAACATCGGCAGGTTGGACGAATTTGGGTAAGGTGTGCCTTTGCCAATCTTGATATCGAAGCCCATCTGCACAGGTTGCTCACAGAGCGGATTGTTACCTGGCGGCCCTTCGAAGCCAGTGGTCAGGCTTTCACAGGGGCTTGTAGTTTGTGCTTGACCTATGCCCACGAGAAGGCTCAGAAGGCAGGCGAGGAGGAATTGAGTGGTGCATGGCGCGGCTGGAATGAAGTTTTTCAAAAGTTAAAAATTTTTGGTGAAAAAATAGGGTGAGATAAATGAAAGTATTTACTTATCAAAGGCTAAGGTAGGGGCACTACAGCAATAAAACAAAGACAGAAAGTTCAGATTCAATTCGGTCAAAAAAAGACTTTGGATAATTGGGTTGACTACACTTGACTCTTCCTTATCATTGCTCCGATGAAAAAGATAGACATGCACACGCACCTCCTGCCTGAGCGGCTGCCCAATTTTGCAGAAAAATTCGGGTACGGAGAATTTATACACCTGGAGCACCACGTTCCAGGCTTTGCACGAATGATGAAAGGCGATACGTTTTTTCGCGAAATCGCATCTAATTGCTGGGATCCTCAGGTGCGCATTGGAGAATACGCGCATTTTCGAACCCCCGTTCAAGTGGTTTGCACCATCCCGGTCATGTTCAGTTATTGGGCAAAACCTGCGGATTGTTTGGATCTTTCCAGGTATCTCAACGATCATTTAGCCGGTGTTGTGGACGATTACCCGGAACATTACATCGCGCTCGGCACAATTCCGATGCAAGACACGGATTTGGCCATTCAGGAGTTGGAGCGGCTGCACAGTCTTGGGTTTCCGGGGGTTCAAATTGGGTCCAATGTAAATCAGCAGAACCTGAGCGAAGCCCAATTCTTTCCCATTTTTGAGGCCTGTCAGCGGCTTAACATGGCTGTTTTTGTACACCCCTGGGAAATGATGGGCGAGGCTGAAATGCGCAAATATTGGCTTCCCTGGCTCGTGGGCATGCCTGCCGAAACAAGCCGGGCAGCTTGTTCACTCGTTTTTGGCGGAGTAATGGAGCGACTACCCAAGTTGCGGGT
The DNA here is from genome assembly GCA_038327555.1 of Chitinophagales bacterium. Taxonomy (GTDB): domain Bacteria; phylum Bacteroidota; class Bacteroidia; order Chitinophagales; family Saprospiraceae; genus M3007. Next base: position 11,125 of record JBBQLD010000089.1, on the reverse strand, counting down.
ATGCCTTGCCCACGCAGGAGGCTCGTTTGTGCCCACGATTGGACGCATTGAACATGGATACAATTGCCGGCCAGATCTGGTAGCGATGGACAATCCGGTCTCCCCCCGTGAATATCTTCGACGGTTTTGGTATGACTCTGCAACGCACGATCCGCAACTGTTTCAGTATATTTTGGAAGTGGTCGGGGCACAAAAGGTTTGCCTGGGTACAGATTACCCGTTTCCGCTTGGCGACCTCGAAATTGGAAAGTTCATCGAAGACATGGGTTTGCCAAAGGAAACTTTGGAGCGGGTGTTTTTCAAAAACAGTTTGGAGTGGCTATTTGGGGAAAAAGAAGTTTGAATTTACCCACCTAAAACGCCTATGAATTGCCGGATCTCCTCCTCCGTATTGTAATAATGAGGCGACACCCGCAAAGCCCAATCAACCCCTTTTCTGGAAAAATCAATTTGCGCAGCCACCCGAGGAGACAAGCGGCAGTTAATGTTTGCCGCTTGAAGTTTTTCCATCAAAATCGTGGATTCCCAATGCTTGGCTTGTGCCGTTACGATGCCGCACAAGTGTGTTCCTTCGTCCAAAACTCGAACGCCGGGCAATTCAGAAAGCAACTGACGGGTAAGTACTGCAAGCTGATTGATCCGGGTTTCGGCAAAATCCAGGCCTACATCGAGCGCGTAATCCACGGCCACCTTGCTGCCTAACAGTAATGCGATGGGCATTTCCCAATATTCAAACCGCCGGGCCGTGTCGGCGGTTCGATATTCGTCTGCCCCAGTCCAATCTGCGCTGCGCATATCGGGTAGGAGCAATTCCAGGCCTGCCTCTAATGCTCGATCGGAGGCAAAAAGAAAACCTGTGCCACGTGGCCCACGCAGGTATTTGCGCATCGTGGCGGTCAAGAAATCGCAACCGATTTTTGCTACATCCAAATTCATTTGTCCGGCTGATTGACAGGCATCTACGAGATACCACACCTCAAGTTCGCGGCATATTTCACCGATGGCTTCCACTGGTTGCACCAGGCCACTGTTGGTAGGCACATGGGTCACCGCGGCAAGCACCGGACGGTATTGGCGCATCAGACGATCAAAATCTTCGATATCAACACCACCGGAAGGAAGGTCACGTGCTCGGATCAGCCGAACGCCAAGGCGTTTTTGCAGCGCGAGGAAAGCGATCTGGTTGGAGGAATAATCATTTTCTGTGGTCAAAACCACGTCGCCAACACACCAGGGAATGGAGCTTAGTGCTTTGGCATAAGCGTCTGTCGCGCTTGCTGTAAAGGCAATGTTGCGCGGTTGGGCATGAAGCAACCTTGCTACAGCGGTGTAAAAACCAGCCACTTCAGCGGCTTTTGCATCGCCCGCTTCATAGCCGCCCAATTGTGATTCAAGTTCCAGATGGCGCTGCACAGCAGCCAGCACTGGTGCTGGTTGAAAGCTTGCTCCGGCATTATTTAGGTGGATTTTATGGGCACAAGCAGGGGTGTCGGCGCGGAGTTGTTCCAGGTTTGGCATAAAACAGGTTCAATAGTTAGATATTTGTGCTAAAATTATTTCTCGTTGCGCATTAAGATTGGCCCATGCTTCAGGGTTTTTCTTTTGAAACATACCTGCGGCCCGCCCTTCTTTCCAGGCCATTGCTTTATCCATAATAACCTCCGCCAGGTAACCACAAAGTACCAGCACGGCCAATGATGCCCAGGCCCAAAGCGTGTGCCCGAAAACCCAAAAAGCTAATTTCCAGCCGCCCCATAGGGCAAGCGGAAACGTGAATAGCCCTGTCAATACCTTTACATTACTATCGTATCCGGGGTAAAGTTTCAGCCTTTTGCAGAGTAGCCAGGGCAGCCAGCAGGGCAAAAACCAAAATCCGTAGCCCAGCAGGAAAAACGGGGAGCCTAGTAGGAGCGCGATGAACGATAATGGATGAACGGGTTTTGACAGCCCGGCATCGGTTAGCCTGGCTTTTTCGAGCGCGGTGAAATAAGTGGCTACCTTGTTTTTAAGTCCTTGGTTTTCAATGTTTTTTGCCAAAAAGGCTTTTAGGCGCAAGTATTGATCTCGCTCAGAGAGGTATGGAAGGCTATTGCGAACCATAATTTCTGTCTGGTTCACAAACTCGTCGCCGGCTTCACTGCCAGAATTTAGCGTAAGTGAGGCTACGCTTTTCCGAATCTCGATGGTGAAGTCCTCCACGGCTTTTTCCGGATCTTTTTGAAAAGCCTCTACCCATAATTTCGGGTCGATGGGAGCTCCGTATTCTACGGTGGTCCGGCTTCTGAAAAGTCTGGGGGCATCGTAACTGACCCCAACGGGAATGATTTTTACCCCGAGTAACCAGTCGTTTCGGCGTTCAGCGCCAAAGGCAATTCTAGCAGTACCGGTTTTGAATGGGCGCACGTACCGATTCATCCAGCTTGCTCCTTCTGCAGCGATAAAAAGCACTCCGAACTTTTCTAAATGTTGAAAAGATTGTTCAAAAGCAACATCATTGTCCCGAGCCTCGCCTTCGGCCACGTCTTCTTTTCGTTTGACCGGGATGCAAAAAAGTCGGGTAAGGATCCAGCTGCTCACCGGATTTTTGAACAAGCCATAATTAGCCAGAAAAAACATTTCCTGCCGAATGTTGATGCCCACATTTAGCGGATCCATCAGGGTGCTGGGATGGTTGCAAACAATGATGGCTGGCCCGTCAAAGCGCAAATGTTCGCGCCCAAGTGCAAGGCGGCGGCGATAAAAGACCCTTATTCCCAACCAGGCCGTGAGCCGGAGCCAGGCATAAATCAGGCGAAGGATGGGGTGGATGGGGGCGTTTCTGTAAGGCATTTATGCTGTGAATTTGGCCACAAAGCAACAGGATTTTTTAGGTATTGGTAGCCATAAACCTTTCAACAGTAGTTCTCACTTTACTTTTTACGCTTTTTCCAACGAAAATTCCCCAAAACGAACAATACCCTTGGTGCATCGCATCCAAAGGTATTGTTTTTAAAAAAAACAAGTTCAAGCCCAGCTATAAAGCCCCAAATTGATTCCTCAATGCTGAACTACACAACAAATAGACCTTCCGTTTGCTCGAAAGCCGGAAGCGCTCTTGCGCCACCTGCTGCGGGGGCGCGCTCTTGATCTTCATGAAAAGATGCGTGTAGTATTTATAAGCCAGGTACACTCCAAGCCGTGATCCTTTTGGCAACAGGCGTATACCAACCAAAGCCGCGTCGAAATCTTCCTTGATGTCGGCTTCGATGCGCCATTTGTCCTCCTGAGAGAATCGAGTGAAATCTACGCCTGGGAAATACACCCGACCGCGCTCTTCATGATCACTTTTGATGTCACGCAGGAAATTTATCTTTTGAAAAGCTGCACCCAGGCGTCGGGCCGAAGCTTTTAACTGTTGATACTGCAGATCATTGCCCTCGCAGAAAACGCGCAGACACATCAGTCCTACCACTTCTGCCGAGCCGTAAATATATTCATTGTACCCCTCCGGATCATAAGCAGATTCGGTCAAATCCATCTCCATGCTGTCGAGAAATGCCTCAATCAGCTCCCGTTCGATACCGTATTTCCGCACCACTTGTTGGAAAGAATGCAAGACAGGATTGAGGCTAATACCTTCTTCAATAGCGCGCCAGGTATCCTGCTTGAACCGCGCAAACAAATCGGCTTTCGGGTAATCGTGGAAGGTATCCACAATCTCGTCGGCAAACCGAACAAAGCCATAGATACCGTAAACCGGCCCGCGAAAACGAACGTCGAACAACTTGATTCCCAAAGAGAACGAGGTGCTATATCGCCTGGTAATGAGGCTACTGCACTCCGCGCAGGTTCGATTAAATAGTTCGAGATGATTCATAACAATAGCAGGTTTAAAGGTTTTGTGGTTTGATGGTTCAACAGTTCGGTCCTTCGGAAGCTAACTTGTGTGGGAGTTAGCATGGACACTTTTAAAAAAAGGTCACTTCTGATCGGAGTCCTTAAACCACCGAAGCAAAAAACCTTTTCAGCTCCCCAGCTAACACTTGCCCACTAATGAGCGAAGGCGGGACTCCAGGGCCAGGCACGGTCAATTGCCCGGTGTACCAGAGGTTGGAAAGGTGGCGATTTTTCATTTTTGGTTTTAAGAAAGCCGTTTGTAAAAGCGTATTGGCTAAACCATAAGCGTTGCCTCTAAAAGCGTGATAATCCTGTACAAAATCGGCGTGGGCATACGAACGCTGATAGACGATATGTGGGCGGATGCTTTGTCCGGTATGGCGTTCGAGTCGCTCCATAACTATGTCAAAATAGTGTTGGCGGATTTCCGGGGTGTCTTCCAGTCCTGGCGCAACCGGAATGAGCAAAAACAGGTTTTCACACCCCGGAGGGGCCACACTTGGATCCGTGACCGAAGGCGCACTCGCATAAAAAAGCGGACGGGTAGGCCATTGGGGGGTCGTATAAATCTCCTCCGAGTGCAGGCCAAAATCTTCGTCAAAGAACAAGTTGTGATGCCGCAAACCTTCAATCCTTTTATTCACTCCAATATACCAAAGCAGGCTGGAGGGAGCCATTACGCGCGATTTCCAGTAATCTTCTTTATAGTTTCGGTGCGCGGGGTCGAGCAATTTAGTATCGATATGATGATAATCGGCACTGCCCACAAAAGCATCCGCAGCATATCGTGTTCCGTCGATGGTAAGCACGGAAACAACCTTTCCCTTGGAGGTTTCTATTTGGGCGACTTCTTGATTTGTTTTGATCTCCACACCCAGTTCGCGAGCCAGCGAGGCCATGGCTTCTACAATATTGAACATTCCGCCCATGGGATACCAAGTACCCAGCGACATGTCGGCATAATTCATCAGGCTGTAGAGCGCGGGTGTTTTTTGGGGCGTTGCACCGAGAAACAGCACCGGAAATTCCAGCAGTTGGATCAATTTTTCGCTTTTGAAAAGTTGGCGAACATGGCTTGACAAATTGGTAAACATCTGCAAGCGAATCATACTGGAAAGGATTCTAAGATCTGCAAACTCCCAAATATTGTGGCTGGGTTTGTGCACAAATTCGCCCATACCCACCCGGTATTTATATTCGGCTTCTGTCAGAAATTTTCGAAGTTTTGCTGCACTTCCTGGCTCTATTTTTTCAAAAAGAGCTTCTAAATCCGGCATTTGGGCGGGAATATCCACCCGATCATTTTCCCCGAAAAATACCTGATAGGAGGGATCGAGTCGAATAAGATGGTAGTAATCAGAAACTTTTTTCCCAAAAAGCCCAAAAAAGTGCTCAAAAACATCGGGCATCCAATACCAGGATGGCCCCATGTCAAACACAAAACCATCCGTCTCGAATTGACGCGCCCTTCCGCCCAGAATGTCGTTTTTTTCCAATACCGTGACCGAATAACCTTCTTTGGCCAGGCAGCACGCTGCGGACAAGCCAGAAAAACCGGAACCAATGACGACGACTTTTTTCAAAATAGGAAGGATATTCTTTGTTCTTTTTCAACTTAAAGAATTGGATCAAAGTAACAAGTTATTTTTCATACATTCCAAAAGGTGGCAAAGATTGCGGCTAAACGCAGGACGGCCTCATTTTGTTTAACTTTAATAGGGAAAATGCTTAAACAAAATCAATTCGTGCCAAAATTGCTTTTATTGGAACTATTTTTGCAAGCACATTCAGAACACAATCATTTTCCATGAATCGAGCTATACTTTTCTTTTCCTTCTTTTTTGTCCAAGGACTTGCTGCACAGCAAATATTTTGGACTACAGCGTGTGCGGACCAAACTTTTTGTCTCAACCAAGGCAATTGTGCGCAAGGCGATGTATATTTAGTGGAAAAGGCTGTGACCAGTTGTGGCAGTCCCAACATCAATTATTCCTACAAAATTGACTTGAATAGCGACAATGTGATTGATATTCAGTCGTCGAATGATACAGTATCTGGTCCCCTTGCGAAAGGAACGCATCGCATTACCTGGAAGGCCACCGACAATTGTGGCAACCTATTGCAATGCACCTATACCATTAGTGTTAAAGATTGCCAGCCGCCTAATTTGTTGTGCATCAATGGTTTGACACAAGGAATAGATATGCCAGATTGCCAAGAAAGTTTTGCGGCCTCGCAGTTTATTCTTTCGTTATCAGATAATTGTACGCCTACCAACCAAATTAAACTTGGCATTAGAAAAGCCGGAGATGGGACAGGATTCCCCCTGGAGACAAGCCTGACCTTTAACTCCTGTGAAAAAGGTTTCAACAGTCTCGAAGTGTGGGCAAAAGATGCCAACGGTCTGCTCAATCTTTGTAGCAATTATGTCATCATACAAGATGGTAACAATGACTGTATATGCAATAACGACGCCGATTTATATTTTAATGGATGTGCACGAACACCTGGGAACAGGAAACTTACTAATTTTAAACTAAAAACAGCTTTTTCTACCCTTCCAGGGGCATCTATTCCGTTGTCAACGAATTATGCTCAGACCATCGAAGATTCCTGCTTTGCGCTACACCTCGACAATATCCCTTTTGGAAATGATTATCGTGCGATTATACGCGGAGAGTGCCCGGTAGGGCCACTCGTGGGTGTAACGACCTTTGATTTGGTGTTGACTTCAAAGCATATTCTGGCTATTGAGCCCTTTACAAGTATTTACCAAACAATAGCTGCTGATGTAAATAAAAGCAATTCTGTTACGACGTTTGATATTGTCGAAACCCGAAAACTCATTCTCGGCATTTACGATACCTTCCCGTTTGTACCCGCCTGGCGCATTACCCGACCGGTCGCAGATCCTACCCAGATCGCCAATTTTAGCGCCCTAAAAGATACTTACCAGATTACGCTCACCAACCTGAACGACGACCTCACGTTCCAAAACTTAAATTTTATAGGGATCAAATATGGTGATGTAAACGGGTCGGCCTTTTTGACTGGGGAAATAGGCGCCGACAATCGTTACACGGCACCACCCCTGCTTCTGCGTACAGCGGATCAATGGCTTGAGGCCGGAGACGTAGCTACCATTGGCTTTTATCTGTCTGAATCGGTCACCCTTGAGGGTTGGCAGCTCGCGCTTGCAGCAGATCCAACCAAGTTCGAAATTGTAGAAGTTGTTGGAATACCTGCAGACCAATATATGCTGCGTGGCCAAGAATTTCGCGCCCTTTGGGCAGATGGGCGCGGGTCATTTTTTGACCCTAAAAAGACGGTTTTTGAACTGAAAGTCAAAGCCTTACAATCGGCTAAGATATCAGATGGACTGTACTTGAATTCCGAAAAACTGCGCCCTGAAGCCTATGCTGCCAGCTCAAAGGGCTTGCCGGACCGCCGTCCCATGCTACTGCATTTTGGTTCAAACACAGATGCCGCTGTTACATTTTTCCCGCCGCGGCCTAATCCGTTTGCTACCGAGACCTCCTTCGAAATTTTGCTTGAAAATGCTGCTGATACACATCTGGAAGTGTTTGATTTGAATGGCCGCCGAGTATTCTCTGAAACGTACTATCTGGAAACGGGCTTTCAGACCTTACAGCTCCCCGCCTCAGCTTTGCAGGAACATGGTGTTTTTAGCTATCGGCTCCGTGTGGATGAAGCCGTTTCTTGCGGGCGTTTGCTGCGGATTTGAGGCTGGTCGTGATGGTCTGACAAGTACCTTTTTTGACAGGATTAACAAGATACTTGTGCCTTAACAGGTCTGGGGAAATTACCAAACAAGGACATTTGTATCTTTGCGTTCATTCCCCTCCTCCCGCTGTCAAACAAAATTATGGCCTTTCGCTCCTTTCTAGTCCGCCCGTTTGCCAAATCTATCGCTCGCTCCATCGCTCGTTGGTCTGCTAAAGCCGTTGAATGTCAGGAAAAAACAATGCTTAGGATTATAGCAAAAGCAAGCAAAACAGCTTTTGGCCGAGACCATAATTTTTCAAAAATAAAGACTTACGAAGATTTTAAACAAGCCGTCCCCATTCGCGATTATGAGGATCTAAAGCCCTATATTGAAAGGGTAAAAAGCGGAGAGCCTGACGTATTGTGGCCTGGGCGACCAGCTTATTTTGCGAAAACAAGTGGCACTACTTCGGGCGTGAAATACATCCCGATGAGCAAGGAAAGTACCCCGCTTCACTTTGGTACGGCTAGAAATGCTGCATTCAACTATTTCGCCCTAACCGGCAACGGCCAATGGCTGGATGGAAAGATGATTTTCCTTTCCGGCAGCCCTGAATTGGAGACCGTGAACGGCATTCCAACAGGACGATTGAGCGGCATTTCTAATCACCTCGTGCCTGCTTGGCTGCGTACCAATCAACTTCCTTCCTGGTCAACCAATTGCATTGAAGATTGGGAAGAAAAACTCGAACGAATTGTAGACGAGACCATCAACGCCGATATGCGCCTCATTTCTGGCATTCCACCCTGGGTGCAGATGTACTATGAACGCTTGCTGGCACGCACTGGAAAACGCACCATTAAAGAGATTTTTCCAAATTTTACAGTGTTTGGAATGGGCGGTGTGAACTTTGAACCCTATCGGGCCAAACTCGAAGAACTCGTAGGAGGCCCAATTGATACGATGGAAACCTACCCGGCTTCAGAGGGTTTTATTGCATTTCAAGATACTTTTCCGAGTCAGGGACTTTTGTTGAACGCGGATGCAGGAATGTTTTTTGAATTTGTACCCGCGGACGAAATTTTCAAGGATAATCCGACTCGCCTTTGGCTACGCGACGTAGAAATTGGCGTGAACTATGCACTCATCTTGCACACTAATGCCGGGCTTTGGGGCTACAACATTGGTGATACCGTGCAATTTGTAAGCAAAGATCCCTATCGACTTGTGGTAAGCGGTCGTATTAAGCACTTTATTTCGGCCTTCGGCGAGCATGTGATCGGCAAAGAAGTGGAGGAAAGTTTGCTTCCAGTGGCCAATGCAGCGGGTATTCGAATTACAGAGTTTACGGTGGCGCCGCAAGTGACTCCGCTGGAAGGCGGCTTGCCCTATCATGAGTGGTTTATCGAATTTGATAATGCCCCGGTTGATCTCGAACAATTTGCCTTGCAAGTGGACGCCGCCATGCGCCTACAGAATATTTATTATGATGATCTGATTGCCGGGAATATCCTCCGAACACTGAAAATCAGGCCTTTGCGTCGCGATGCCTTTCGCGAGTACATGAAAAGCGAGGGTAAACTTGGCGGCCAGAACAAGGTGCCTAGGCTGTCAAATGACCGAAAAATTGCGGATTGGCTGGCTTCACGATTTACGTTTACTAAACCTTGAAGGTTTAGTAAACGTAAACCGTGAAGGTTTAGTAAACGTGAGTCCTGAAACCGGTAACTTGTTTTTTAGTCGTTACGAAGGCTTGTTTCAATGCTTTCTTTTCAAAAAAACTTGTGCTCGGTTACAAAACCGAAATCATTCGGCATATATGCTCAAGTGTCTAAAATGAGTATCATTGCCTCAAACAATGTTGCAACACGGAATGGCACGAACGCTCAACCTCTTCTTGAACCGTAAAAATAATGCCGCTTGTGCTCCGTATGCAGATCATGGAGCACTTTTCGCAGGATTGGAACGGGAGGCTACGGATGCAATTCAATGTTTGTCGGCACGGGTTTCGGGCCTGATTTTCAAGCTCGGGAAAACCTATCGTCTAACGGATGATGACATCGAAGAGTTAATCTGTGATTGCATTACGATTTGCGTGCAAAAAATAAGGGCAGGAAAATACACTTTTCAGGGCTTTAGTCCAGCCTCGTACGTCATTGAGATCGCTAAAAACAAGGTGCGAAACTTCCAGCGAAGCGCATTGAGATATGATACTACGGAATTGGAAAACATTGGAGATCAAGCGGAAGAACCCAATTTTGGAGGGCTTGCTGAAACTGAATTGCTCGAAAAACTGCTTTCAAAGCTGGAAGTCAATTGCCAAAACCTCATTAGACTTAAATACCTTGAAGAACGCCGGGATAAAGATGTGATCGAAGCAAAATTGACTCAATATACCACAATAGACGCCCTAAAAAATCACCGTTCAAAATGCATGAAAAAACTGGTGGAAATCGGCGCAGCCGCTTCACTTTATAATCTTTAATTAATGGATCAATTTTACGAAAAAATAGAAGCTTATCTGCTTGGTGAACTGCCTGAAAACGAGCTAAAAGGTTTCGAAAACAAGCTATCCACCGATCCTGCGCTGGTAAAATCGGTGGCACAACACCAAGCAATGATGCAGCGTCTGGAGGGCCTCCGAGTGCGCAACAAAGTAAAATCTGCCATCCAGCCTCGGCGTGCAACTGCAGTTCCAATCTACGCCAACCGCAATTTTTGGGCGCTGGCAGCCTCGCTCATTTTGTTGGTCGGGGCGATTTGGTTTTTCAATTTACCTATCGAAAAAACATCCAATTGGGTAAACGACCAACCTCCAACCGACACGATACAAGTTCCTCCTCCGGTACCAACCGAAATCATTACACCTAAATTAAAGGATTCTCAAGCCATTGAACCATCAGAAAATCCTAAGCAAAACCTGATCGCTTTGGCTCGCGAATTTCACGATCAACCAAGCCAGAGTTTCGTGCGGGATGCCGGAAATCAGCAAGTTAATCCCACGCCAAAAACGCCACTACAGTTGGCCGCTGAGGCATTTGACCAAAAAAACTATCGCCTTTCAGCCGAAATTCTGAAGGCGGATGATCAGGTGCATCAAGATGAAACCGCGCGATTTCTACGCGCAAACGCTCGCTTTGAGCTTAGCCAATTTATCGGTGCCGCCCACGATTTCGAGGTACTACAAACCAGTTTCCAGTTCAGGTATGAAGCCCGCTGGAACTATTTATTGTGCCAAATCGCACTTGGAAAAATAGATGCTGCCAAAATTTTACTCGCAAAAATGCTGGCAGAGGAAGATTTTCCGTTTCGGGTAAAAGCATTGGCCTTGAACGAGCGTTTCGCTGCTTTTAAACATTAGACTTGTTGCTGTGGATGGCTTTGGCGGGTAAAAAGTCCTTTTTCCGAATGCCTTCGTTAAATTTTTCGCCGAATATGCCCGATTTCGACTGCAAAATTTGCCTAGGCATTCGAAAAAATGACAAATTTCCCCACTCAAAGCCCTCCACCGCAACAAGTCTA
>JBBQLD010000088.1:0-12544 GCA_038327555.1 Chitinophagales bacterium | reverse complement strand
AATGGCAAATTCAAAACAGGCTATTTCAGGACAACAAGCGCTAACAAGCGAAATTGCTTCGAAATAAACATTACAAGAAATTGAAGTCTGATACTAGAAGGGAATACCAGCATAGTCGGCTCGTAAGCCGGCTTAAAGAAGAAAGCAGCCCGTCCGAAGGGCGGCTGGTGGAGTGCTGGAAAACCTTTCATTCAACGAGATCGAAATGATGGATTAAAACTAATATGCAAACGTACATTGACCTTGTATGGATTGTTTCAGAAATATAACCAGCCCTGTTAATTAAGCAACCAAATACATCAATTTCAAAACTAGTTATTTTTTGGACTTACAGTCCGAGTGCTTCGTTCGGCTAATCAAGGTGTGAATATGGCGAGCAAATTTTCCAGTTTCTCTGCCTTGTTTGTCAGTTAACGTGGCCCGTTTTGAATAGGCAGTACCCAGGTTAATTTTTCAAACGGACTGTACCCTACTTTAATCATATCCACGGTAGGATCCACAAAATACTGCGGGGGTCTTCCATTGTAGCTGAACTTAATTTTGGCATACATTTCAGCATTGGGTATGCCATTTTTCACTGCCTCTGTGTGTATACGTTGTGCGAAAGTCTTGATCATCCTTGGATCATAGCGCATAGCTTGAATTTGCACATTGTTAATCATTGTGGGAAAGTTGATATCGCCTTCTTTACCACTGACAGGGTCTTTTAATACTAATTTAAACTCAGAAACTACACGCGAATCCGCTTTTACCCGCCAGGCGAACCGATTGCCAATGGTTGTATAATCCAAATCATTAGGCAGAAACAATCCGCGTAAGGGAAACAAAAGTTGAAAAGTAAAATAAGCGATCAGAAATCCAAGCGTCAATTTACCTATTATCGGTTGTGCCAGCGCAGTATTGGAGGGGCTTGACTGGACGAACCATCTCCGCAAAACAGGTATTTCCTCCCATTCAAAATAGAGTATGAGCGCACAAAGCATTACGAAGGGAAAAATGCCTATATCTCCAAAAATAATGGAATTTGAATAATGAAAGAGCGCGATTGGAATCACTGCCCACCTGCGAAAGGGTTTATACCACAGTAAAAGCGGTGCAAAAAAGTCCAGTGAAAAACCGAGGTACACCATCAAATTGATCCCCAGCTCTGATTTATACATAGGGGCTAAAAAACTATCAGCAGGTATTGATTCGGAGATCATTCTAGCCGGCTGTTTGAGCACCCACCAATCTGCACGCATCTTGATCAAACTGGCGAAAAAATATACACACATCACCTGTGCGGCCAATATAAACTGTTGCCATCTGGGCACCACAATGCCAGGGAGTTTGCGCTTACGAAGCGATAAAAACTGATCGGCATTGGTAAGACTCAGGAGCACCGCCAGCAGGATAAAAAGGTAAATATGGTTGTTGTAGAGGCTTTTATCCAGCAGAAACATATACAAATAAGATACCGCAAATAAGCGTGCCGCCCATTTCATAAAAACGCCAAATGCAATCAGAAACGCACAGGCCAACATGGTATAAAGGATTCCATTCAACAGGGGAGCTGGCAAGGGTTTGATCCACTCCAGGCCTTCGTAAGGAAAATTAAGTTTCGGAGACACAAAAAAACTTTGCACCATGCCCGTGAAAATGTAATTCCCCACCTCATAGGCCATGAAAAAGCCATAAAAAAACCGAAAGAGCCCGATGACATACCCGTTAATCGGTTCACTCAACCAATTTTTAAATTTGTGCAAATAGGTCATGAAAAAAGTGGTGTTCCAGCGCTTATTCTGGAATATTTCGGCTCAGAAAATAGCATGTTGTGTTTGTGTGGGTCACTTAGGAACGCGCCACCAATAACTCAGCCTTGCTCCAACTCAGGCTGCTCATTGCCCTCTTGCTTCCAACGGTCATGCAGCTCCCTGAAAATCTTATTCAAAGCTTCTTGCCGTGACTTGGCAACCGTGAGGGTTTGCCCCGAGGAAAGTTGTACGTTGCGATCCCGTGGCAAGTACTTTGCGATGTGGAGCACATTAATCACGAGCGACTTGGACAATTCTATAAATTGAAAGCTTTGCAACAACTCCTGCTTGTAGTAACCTAAGTGGCGGACGGCAACCAGTTTGTTGCCGTCCGCCAGTGAAATGTGACAAACCTGTCTATCTGCTTCAAGAAACAATACTTCCGAAGGATCCAACAAAACATATTGGGAACCGATCAATTGAAAGCACAGTTTTGAACTAAACATTGGTTGTAGTTTATTTAACCCGAATAACGCTTTGGGTGACCGTCTGAATGGCGGTTGAAACCCGAACAAAATAATTGCCAACGGGAAGGTTTTCTGCATTCCAAAGCAGGTTGCGTTTGCCCTGAGAACTGCCATTGAAAAGAATGGCTACTTCTCTGCCTAGAAGGTCAAACACCCGAACCTGCACGTTTTCTTCCTGAACGGTTTCTACCTCAATGGTTAGGGTTTCATTGAAAGGCACAGGATAGCAATTAACCGCCAGATTCATGGTTTCTGTTGGCTGATCTGTGTCAAATCTCCCTGTTACTGTAGGGCGATTTTCTCCACACACCGCATCAAACACCAAGACTGCTCCACAATCGTTTTTTTGCACCAAGTCTTCTCCAGGAACACCCACCATCAAACGTTTATCGTCGAGTGCTATGCTGCTGCCAAGGTTGTCGTTGTATGCATTCTCTGGATCTGTAAGTAAAGAAAATTCAATCCAGCCGCCATTTTCCCAACTGTAGACAAATACTGCTCCTGCACGGGAGTGTGATACTTTTTTCCACCTGGAGCCCACCGCGAGGAAATCGCCGTTAATAGAAACGGAGTACCCATAGTGCGCGCCTTTATGCCCGTTATAATCCCTCAATTTGCCATGTACGCCCCAAGAATTTTGCACGTTTCCGTGGTTTTGATATAAGACATAAGCAGAACCGCTTTCCTGGCCTTTATCGTCGTCTTTATTGGCGCCGACCACTGCCCATACACCGTCCAAATCTACGCTTACACCAAAGTTGTCATCATCTTCTCCATCAGGTGCCATGACTTTTTGAATCAAGCCCCAGTTGTTGAGGCCGCCCTCATCTTTACGGAACACGAAAGCTGCTCCTGCATTTACCCCTTTCTCGTCATCGCCATTAGCGCTTACGATAGCATACGATCCGCTTACGGCGACGTCGTATCCAAAATGATCACCAAATTCATCATCATTGGTGCTTAGTTTTTTTACAAGATTCCAGTTGCCTGTTCCTGCTGGAACCTGTGTGTACAAGTAGGCTGCACCAGCCTCAGGCGCATTGTCGCTGTTCAAAATAGCACCGATAAGCAGCATTTCGTTAGAAAAATCGAGGCTGCTACCGATTTGCTCATTAGCATTTACGCCCACAATTTTTTGGAACAGCGTCCAATCTGCCGGGTTATTTCCATTGTACTTGTAAATATAGATTGCACCGGAGTTGATTCCGTTTTCATCATCCAGCGGCGAAGCTACGGCACAGAAGCCATTACCCATAGCTACTTTGGAACCAAAAAACTGGTCGCCCACAGAAGTATTATCCGGGAATAATTGAAGTGCCTTCGACCACTCGCCTGAGTTTGGATCGCGGTAAAGCAGGTAAGCCGTACCAATTTGTTGCCCGGCTGCATTGGTTTGATTAGAGCCCGCAATACCCCAGTCTCCTTTCATGTCTACACTTTCGCCAAGGCGATTGTTGGTCGCTGGGTCATTGGCAAACCACCTGGTGTCAAGTGCCCATTCCTCAATCTCATCGGTAAAGCCATCACAATCATCATCTATATCATTGCAGATTTCTGGACGAGGATCAACGTAGATTTTAAATTCGCAGAAATTGGTATTTCCGGAAGCATCTGTAATGCTTGCTTCTATCTTAGTGATGCCCAATTCAAAAAGATCTCCTGAGAAGTGGGATTGTTCTACAAAATATCCTGGACAGTTGTCAGAAGGGCTGAGGTCGAAATACACCACAGCACCACAATGCTGATCTTCCTGATTTAGGGTCACGATATTCGCCGGGCAAACGAAGGTCGGGTACTCAGCATCTTTAATGGTGATGGTTTGAATACAGGAGGCGGTGTTGTTGTTCGCGTCCGTGACTACCCAGGTAACCGATGTTTCTCCTATTCCATAGAAGCCCGGAGCATTGCTACTTAAATTAAAGCCGCAATTTTCAGTCACTATTGGCGAACCGACAAAATTCATTAGCCTGCCGCAGTCGCCAAAATCATTATTTTTAACCAAGTTTGCAGGGCAGGCAATGATTGGAATCACGCGTTCGATCAGGACTACATCGTTTCCATCGCCACCTTTGTAAGAAATCGAGACATTTTTACCGCTCCCTAAATAATTAACAATCAAAAAACCTTCGGGCATGCCATTGAAGTTTCCAATCACTGGATCTGCGCCATCGTTCTTAATGAGCACCACTTGCGCACATTGGGGTTGGATAAACGAACCGCTCAACGAAAGTTTTGCACCCGTTAGATTAACCATCCCCACTACATTCAATTGTGCATAGCTTACATCAGCAACCTGGCCATTGATGGCGATATTCAGGGCTGTTCCGGGGGCGAAGCCAACGGTTCCTGTTTCAACATCTACACCTGCCACCGTTGGGAATACCCCGCCCACAGGTGCCTGAAAAGTCAGATACCCGCCAGCTGTATTAAGCGAAGAAGCATTCAAATAGATCGCCCCTCCCGTAATCAGGGTAACATCGGTTTGGGCTGGTCTGGTTATTGGATTGGTTACGGTAATGTTTCCGCTGGCATTGTTGCCAATGACTAGTTTACCGGTAGTGACGCGGTCTAGTTCTGCATCGGAGAGATTGAGCGGTCCGCCCAATGGGTCAGTCGAAGGCCCAAGGTTGATGGCTACACCGTTGGTAAGCTGACGAAGTGTCACGGTGTTGTTGGCATTATTAACAATGGACGCTGTAGTTCCGATTAAAATGCTGTTTGCGATCAGTTCGATATTGGCGTCTGAGGTAACCAGAGCGGTTTCGCTCATCTTGATCCCATTGGAAAGTGAGCTGGTGCCTTCGATGCCTGTGATCGTGATATTGCCATTGTCAGAGGAGACAATGCTGGTGTTTTGGAGACTAACGCCGATATTAGAAGGGCCTACTCCGGTTCCGCCGGTTCCTTTGATGGTAACTGCACCGCTGCCGGTAGCAATCACTTGGCCAGTTAACCGAACCAATACGCCTACACCTCCTGATGCTGGGGCTTGGCCACCGCCCTGCCCGGTAATATCAATGCTTCCATTATTAGCTAATATTTGGCCGCCAGTATTCACCAATACGCCGAAATTGTCAGCTCCCGTAACTGCATTGCCCGCCGTACCACGGACTGAGACATTGCCGCCCGTACCTGCTTGAAGGATTGAATTGACGACTTGTACTCCATAATTTTGACCTGAAGTTCCCGTTCCAACACCTTGACCAATTACGGAAACGTCGCCTCCACCTGAGCTGACCAAAGAACTTGACTCTAAAGTTACGCCCATATTTCCGTTAGAAGTTCCTTTACCCCCCATACCTTGAATAGAAACTTTCCCGTTTCCACCCGCAATTATCTTTCCCTGAGACACAAGCGCAACCCCAGCATTTAAACCCGAAGCGCCCGATCCGCCACCTGATCCGATAATTTCTATATTACCGTTATCTGTATCAATCAGCGCAAGATTTCCATTAACCAACACCCCTATATTGGAAAGACCGGTTGCATCAAAAGCTCCGTTTCCGACTACTCTGACGTTGCCGATACCCCCAGCGCTGATGGTGGCAAGAATTGCACCACTGTTTTGTACCAAAACGCCATAGTTATTGTTGGAGACGCCTGTTCCTCCCGCGAATCCAGTCACGGACACATCTCCATTGGTGGTCGAAATTGTACCCAAATTCCCTACCCCAAAATTAAAGCTTCCGATGCTTTCTCTGCCAGTTCCTTTTACAGTGACTGAGCCACTGCCGAAAGCACCAATAGACGCTCCCGGGCTTATATTCACCCCCCGCAAATTTCCCCCAGAACCAAGGCCAGCGGTGCCTGTTACGTTAATATTGCCACTTTGGACTGCATTGATACGCCCACCGTCTGCCAAACTTACCCCCATATTCGAACCAGAAGCGGCTGTGCCACCACCAAAACCTGTGACCGTAACATCACCAGTACTAATAGAACTGATCTGAGCATTGGCGGTAGCGATTACAACGCCACCATTGTTTATGCCAGCACATGCGGTACAACCTGTACCGGTTACCGAAACATCACCAGTGCCGTTGGTAATAATCAAGCTGTTATTTATGACCAACACCCCGTGAGAAGTTGTAGAAGCACCCGTTCCGTTGCCCTTGCCAATCACGGTTACAGAACCGCCTCCAGAGATTACGGAGGCATCTTCCACCAAAACGCCATAGTTGCGGATTCCGATACTCGGGCCACCCCAGCCTTGAATGTAGGTTGAATGGATAGCGCCACCACTTATCGTAGAAGTACTGCTGACTGACACGCCGTGCTGAAAGCCCGCGGCATTGTTCCCACCCTTTCCTTTTACGGTCAGATATCCATCTCCAAGTACAGCGAGGATACCATTACTTAATGCTACGCCTATGAAATTGCCCACCGAAGGAGCCGCCTGCAGGTTGGCCTCCACGGTGAGGTTGCCATCGTCAGTTTCAACACTACCGCCAGCAAGCACTGTTATACTTTGACTTGCCTTTAGCACAGCTTCACCTGTACCCGACAAGCGAAGATTAGCCCCGGCAGCAACGGTGATCCTATCCGTGCCGATAACCGGAGCATCGTCTTGAAGGTTGACATCAAAGGAGGCATTTGACAAAAATGTAATGTCGCCATTAAAATTGATCACATCATTACCATCTCCACCGCCAACATTAAAGTCTGGCAGTGCAGTACTGAATGCACCTATGTTGATCACGTCATTCCCCTCGCCTCCGAATACTACAATGGAAGTAGCACCTGCCAATGGAATACTAACCGGAAAGTTGAGTATAACTCCGCCATTGATGGCGTAGGTACGTCCGGGAACATTAAATTGAATATTCCCAGCAACTTCGGTGACGGTAATAATATCGTTACCGCCCATTTGATCGCTCAGCTGAATGCTATTGCCATCTAAAAAAATGCTGAAGTCAGGAGAAGCTTGTGCCAATAAAGGCAGGCAGCAAACCATTAAAACACTACAAGCCTTGTAGAAACTTGTAAAATACCCCGGAATGGCTTTTCTCCAAGCTGGAAAAAAGGTCTGGTCGATGTAGTAAATTTTCATAAGAGTAAAGTTAATAAAAAGAGAAATCACTGGAAAATGCTCGCTGAAATTGCCTGATATTTCAAGAAATTTGCCTGAGAAAATCGGTGAGCATTACGCGGATTAAAAATCACCATCAAACGTACATCAGTATTATGCAAACCTGCTGTAAAAATGTAACTAAATACCTATTTTAGAAAACGAAGGACTAGATTTACCAAACAAAAGAATTTCGGCTTCAGAATCATTAAGGAACGCGGCACCCATAACTTAGTCATTTGGTGCCGCGTTCCTAAGCAAAACGCCCCCCACCTTTCGGGAGATTGATTGACGGGGTATTTAACTGATTGAAGCTATGTTCTTTGTCCATTGTATTACAATTAGCAATAGAAATTCACAGGCTAGCCGGGGCAAAGATAGTATTGCAAAAAATGAAAATTTCATAGGGGATAATCCATATATTGCAATACGAAGAACTCGACAACACGGGCATTAGAAGTACAAGTGCCTTTAAGCTAGCACATGTACTCAAATTGAATCCTCTTTTAGGATTTGTCATGTCGCAGCGCAGCGGAGACATCCACACAACCCAAGTCCAATGAAAATGCCTCGTTTATTAAGGAAACCCGCTTTGATTTAAAGGGGATTTCGAAGTTTCTTGGCTTGTATAGATGTCTCCGCTGCGCTGCGACATGACAAACCCGTTCAGCTTTGCTTTGTGTACCGTTTAAGCCACCGCCAATAAGACCACAGCCCCGGCACCGTAAAAACGGGCCGGGGCTGTGGTTATTTGCCTGATTTTCAGCTAAGGTTACTTCGCCTGAATCATCTTCTTCGTAGCACTATCCGTAGCGGTTTCTAGCGTGTAGAACAACAATCCAGTCGTATTGATCAGGGCACGATCCAGCTGTATGCTGTTCTCCCCCTTCGCAAACTGTCCTTTTTGCTGATACACTACCCTACCCGATTCGTCAAAGATGGACAAGGTAGCTTCTGCTGCTTCTGGCAGGAAGAAGCCTACGAACGTGCGGTTCACAAACGGGTTGGGTTGATTTTGATATAGTTCAAAACCAATTCCTGAAATGGTGTTGCCACCAAACCTGAAGGCTACACCTAAACGACCAGTGCTTCCGTATGCTTCAGCTCTGGTAATCGAGCCAGATACCCCTAACATTTCGCTCAATTTGCCAGTTTTAATAGCCCGGAACTGAAGCGTAAAGTCCTGAGCACCATCGATCGAAACGGTCGTGGCGTCGTCGAACTTACCGAAGTTGTTGGCATTCACCTGATCACTATTCGTCTGACCGACCATTTCCAGACCGTTCAACAACATCGTGAACTGAAAGCCTTTCAACTGCTGGGCAGATTTGAAATTCACTTCGAATTCCTCACCCGCTTTTACGCTGCGCTCTTCGATGTCGAACAGGGCAGTACCCGTTGTGCGATCCTCCGCTTGCATCGTTGCATTGGCAATGGAAGTGTTGTTCACGTCGCCAATCTTAACGCCCACGAAATCTTCGCCAATTTGAGTCAGCATCGCATCTGCCACCGAAATGGTTTCCGGGAAAAGCGTCTGGAATGGGTTGTTCGAATTCGGAAACACAAACGACTTGTCCACAAAGCGCCAGGAAGTATTGTTTGGCAACTCCGTGTAAATACCAAGGATCAACTTCCGAAGCTCCACAATGTCAAACGTCGTGATCGAACCAGATTTGTTCGCATCTGCAGCGATCATCTTGTACGGCGAGTTAAACGGCTCAACGCCCAAGATGTGCTTCGACATCAATACCAGATCATAGGTCGTTACTCCATTGAGTGGGTTGTCGTCTTTCTCCGGTGCAATTACAAAAGTGGCCGCCAACGGAATCGAGTTCGTCACCGCGTAAATACCCAAGGTATCCGAAAGGTCAAAGTACGAGTAAGGCGGAGCGAAGGTGCTCGTGCCATCGATACTTACGATGCCTTCTTCAACCCCTTCCGACATTTCTGTCTTCAGTACTCCCGTCACGTTGATCCTGTCTGCATTCGGGCAGTTGCCCAGATTGTCCTGTACAATTACATACGTCTCGCAGAAGTCAGCGTTGCCCGCTGCATCGATCGCCCAAAGTTCAACACACTGGGTGCCGAGTTCGGTGCAATCGAACGTCACTTGAAGGATCGGATTGCCGAATGCATCCACTGGGAATCCAGTGCCGGTACCACACTTGCGGATAGAAATCTTCAAGG
Source organism: Chitinophagales bacterium (assembly GCA_038327555.1). Lineage (GTDB taxonomy): Bacteria > Bacteroidota > Bacteroidia > Chitinophagales > Saprospiraceae > M3007. Next base: position 3,029 of record JBBQLD010000088.1, on the reverse strand, counting down.
GGTTTGGCGTGCAGTTGTCTTCTGTGTACTGCAAGAAGTCTGAGGCCCACAAGGAGATCATACCGGTAGGCATGATGTTCACACTCAAACCGTTGATACAAACTACGGTTGGAGCTTTGCAATCCTTCACCGTGAAGGTGTATTCGTACTCCTTGTTGTTTCCACAACCGTCTGAAATCAACCACTTGATCTTGTGCGTGCCATGTGGCAGTTCAGGAACTACATACGTGTTCTGCTGCTGTTGGGTGTTCCAACGGACGCAGGCCGTTTTGTTATTGCCTACCACAGTCTCCTGGATCGCAAAGCCCCATTTCTGGTTAAACGGTACTGGACGCTCGTCGAACGCACTTGGTGTACCACCGCCAAAGTTCGGGTTGTTCGCGTTGTTGAACTGTACGTTGTTCCAACCGTAACCTGCGATGCCAACGTTCACAGAGTTGATCACGGTCTCCATCGTACCATTGCCGTCCAAATCAAGGAACAACAGGTATTCGATGTTGACATTTGAGCCAGAACAAGCGTCTGTACCGGTGATGCAAAGATCCGTTGGCTCCTCGCACAAGTCGTGGAGTTGCAGACCGTTATCCCACCAGTACATCTCGTTCCAAAGGTCACCACGGTTTGCTGTGAACCAGTTTTGGTTCGAGCAATCCGGTACCACATAAGTACCTGTTGGTGCTTGTCCGTCTATGATCTTGATGATCTGCTTATAGCTGTAGCCGTTAACTTCTTCATTGCGACCATCAGGAGGAGTGTTTGGAACACCATTGGTGCTCACATCACCCCAGAAGCTACAGTAGTCGGTGCCTGGAAGGGGATCCGATGAATTGATTTTCACCACCGTAGATTTCCATGGCGGCAAGGTGCCACAAGCAGAAACGGTCGGACCTGGCAGGTTGGTCGGGTGGTTGGTGATCGCGTTCGGGTTTGGATTTGGCACACTCAGCAACGGCAGGTTCGGATTGAACGTACACCAGTTGATGATTTGCCAAGTCCGCTCAATCTTGAAGCAGGCATCCGGCACTACTGTGAAAATATCGTCAGCAAAGGTTACGCCCAAGAGTTCGCAGTCTTCACCGAAGAAAATTGGTTCGCCGTAAACGCCCGTACCATCACAAGTGGTCACGATCGCGTCGTTCGGGAACTTCACGAAGTAATCTTGCGAGTAAGTCACAATGACCCGCTGGGTGCAAGAACTGGAGTTGCCGCCACAATCAAAGGCTCGAAAGGTTCTTGTGATCGTGCCTTTGTTACAAACCGTGTCGAATAAGCTGTAGTTCACTGAGTGCGACAGACCGATTTGACCTTGGTACACTTTCGTCGTGTCCAGGCAGCAGTTATCCGTCACCTGAGCTTTGCCGTACACCCACAGGCTAGGGTCAAAGTTCTCGCAATTCACCGCTACTAGAGCTGGGGCTTGACAAGTAGGTTTGATCTTGTCTTCAACCAAAACAGATACCATGCAATCGTTGGAATTGCCATGGCAATCGTTGGCCCGGAACACCACCAAAATGGTATCGCCGATATCCGAGCAGCAGAACTTGACTGTTGGGCCAAAGTCGGTGCCAGAGCAGATGTTGTCATTCATCCGGGCTACTTCGAAGATTCCGAGACAGCAGTTATCCGTCGTATTGTCGTCAAAAGTAGAGGCTGGGATAATCGCCATGCCATCAACTGTAAGCGCAACCTGAGTAAACTGATCACATGAAACCGTAGGTGGTACCAAATCGGCTATCGTGAGTTCAAAACTGCAATACGAAGTGTTACCACATCTGTCGGACGCTTTGTAGCGGACATTGTAAATACCCAAAGGCAGACACTGGGTGTAATCGAACACGGCTAGTGTATCTGGATTCCAGTAGTTATTGCCGGAGAAATCTTCCAAGTGTCCAGGCACGGTAAAGGTGATGATATTGCCGTTATTTGGGTTAACACCCGTCACTTTAGCTTCAAGATCAAGGATATCTGAACATCCTTCTGATACAATCATGTCAGGCAAAGCAGCCGTAGAGCAGCAGGTAAATGGATCTGTCGAAACTGTTACTGCAGGTGGGCAGACGAATTGTGGGCCACCGAGATCAATAACCTGAATTTTCTGCGTATGTGAGATCGGGTTACCTGGGCCAAGAAGTACACAGTTGTTCAAAACACCCCATTCGCGCAAGATGGTAAACGTTCCGCCGCAACCGTAGAAATAAGTGTCCGTGTATCCAACTTGAGCACCACACCAGGTGCTACCCACGATGGACGCACCATTGATGCTTGGTTCACCTGTATTGATGGACGCAATTCCAGCAGGGTTCAAATAGGTCACTTCACAATTTACAATTGCATCGGCAGGCCATACTACATGAGTCAAGTCAAAGGCTGTGATCGTAATAATCTGCGAACAGGAAGACTGGTTGCCCCAAATATCCGTCACAATCCAGGTACGCAATATTTGACCGCGCGGGTTGCTACATGAACCAAAATCTGCGGATTCATCATCCACGACTGTCGTGTAGCTACTGCAATCACTTATTCCGATATTGCCCGTGTGCTGCACGCCTGTTGATTCGCTGCAGGCGATCGTGATATCAGCCGGGCAAGTCAAAGCAGGTGCCAATTTGTCTTCAATTTTAATGTTACCCCAACATGTGTTGAAACTGCCGCAATCGTGTAACACGTGGTAGGCATAGGTTTTTCCTATATCCGAAGCATCAAACATGGCCATGACCCACGGGCCGTTGCCATACGGGAGCGTTTTGTCGACCTCCACCAGATAATCATCATAGCAGAAGTAGGTACCTTCCAGCACATCGTCAGCACTTACGGTCACTTTACAATCTGCATCCATCGAAACATACACCAGATCATTGCAAACCAGGTTCGTAGGGGTCTCCACAATATTGACCACTTTCGTGATCTTCTGCTTACAACCCGGATCATTGATCGCATCCTGCATCGTACCGCCGAGCTGTACCCCATTGATTACCAGATTTTGCGTCGCAATACCGGCATCAAAGGTGGCCATGATCGTATGAGGCCCT
>JBBQLD010000087.1:0-12633 GCA_038327555.1 Chitinophagales bacterium | reverse complement strand
GAAAAAGCCCTCCGAAACACTGCAGAAACCCTCAGCAAACGCCGCCGTGCCGTGCCGCTCAAATTTGAAGAACGGGTGCAGGCAATGCTCACCCAGTTGTCCATGCCCCATGCCCGGCTAAAGGTGGAAATCGCCGACCTGCTTCAACTCAGTGCCACAGGTTTGGACGACGTACAATTTCTCTTCGCCACCAACATAGGCGCCCGCTACTTACCCATCAAAGATGTGGCTTCAGGCGGGGAACTATCGCGGCTCACGCTCTGTACCAAAAGCCTCGTGGCCGACGCCATTCCGTTGCCCACGCTGATTTTTGATGAAATTGATTCAGGCATCAGTGGCGATGTATCGCTCAAAATGGGGGTTATTCTTAAAGAACTGAGTACGCGCCACCAGGTTATCAGTATCACCCACACCCCGCAAATCGCCGCTCGGGCGGATGCGCACTACTTCGTCTACAAAAAAGTGGAGGGCCAGCGCACGGTCACCAATGTAAGAATGCTTGCACCTGATGAAAGGATTCGGTCTATTGCGGTGATGTTGAGTGGGAATCCGCCTAGTGAGAGTGCGATTGCTACTGCGCGGGAGTTGGTGGAGGGTTGAGGGACGCTTGCCGCGAATGGTGTACCAGCATCATTGTGCTCTTTGAAAATACCAACCCCGGCGGGAAATGATCGAATTGCTCCCTCCGGGTAAGCTACAACCCTTGGACATACTAATACATGAACTCAAATTTTGCAAATATCAATCAATGGCTATTTTTACAAAAATAACAGACCTGATTTACCGAAAACAAAAGATAATTGAGGTGGTGGCAATTTTTCTTTTTTTTTCTTTGGTTTTATTCAGGTTTGACAGTGAAAAAATAACCCTATTTTGGAGTACTTATCCGTCTGTTGCCATAGTATTGGCGCTAACGACAGCTTTAATTGCAATTATTTGGCTTAGAATTGAAAAACGAAAAACACAATTACTGATCAATAACCTTCAAAATAAGAACACAGAAAAATCTGCCAAAATAGAAAGCAAATTACTTGAGTTGAGCTTCCGACAGAAAGTAGTTTTTGACTTAATATTGAAAGGAAAATCAAATAAAGAAATAACTGCAGAGCTTAATATTGAATTGAGCACACTTAAAACACATATCAACCAAATTTATAAAATACTTGGAATTAAGCGTCGCAGACAAACAAAAAACTTTGAAAACGAAATAGATACAGTCAAATAAACCTTTTTTTCAACCCTGCAATCAACCTTTTTTCAACCCCGAATTGCTTTAGTTTAATTTTAGTGCGATATACTTTTGCAGCGACAATTGATTGTCAAACTAAAAATTAGTACAATGAAAAAAAGAAATTTATTTATGAGTTCTACACTAATGTGTGGATTTTTCTGCCTTGCATTCACCTTTGACAACGTAGGAATACATTGGCTTTGGACAGACACTAAACCAGTTGCAGTTATTTTAGCAATAGCAACAATTATACTTGGAGTATTTTGGTTTAAATCATCCAAGAAATTGAAACTTGAAAGTCAAAAATAAGGCAGCAGTTGAGAGGGGCTTGCCAAAATGTGGGTAGAAGTGCTAAATTAAGTCCCGAGTAATCGAGAGAATTCTATTTAACACTTGTGCTAAATTGAGCATTTGTCCTTTTAATTCCCCCACTTCGGCAAGCCCCAATACGAAAGTTGACATTATCAGTAAACTTGGAAAATTGAGCCAAACAGATTTGGTGACCTTCAATTAAACTGGAAAAACCAACCTTTTTAGTTGCTTGGAATGGCCGTTCTCAAATGTCCTTGAGAAGCTTTGTTGATTTCCTCCAACGATAAGCCTTTTTGCGTTGCCACCTGCTCTACATGCTCATCCAATAGCTTGAATCTGAAAGCAATGAGGAGTTTACGCAAATCTTCCGTCTGCTCGTCGGTCAGCCCTTGTGAGAAGATTTTGAGAATTTCCACCTGTGCCGGGTTAAACGGCGTTTGCAATGTGCCTTCCATTGTCGATGTATTTGCTTGCAAAGATAATGCAATCTTTCAGCCAGATGTTCAGCAAGATTTTTTTGTATGCTTGAAATAATCCGCTCCATACTATGATGGCAAATCCCCCCAACCCAAGCCAGAAAATCACCGAATCACCGTCACATCGCCCTTATAAAATTCCGATTTCCCGTTGAGAAAACGCAGCTTGATTACATACAAATAAACCCCAACACCTGCGGCTTCCCCGCGGATCATACCATCCCAACCCTGTGCCCCGTCGGACACCTGAAATCCCTGATTTTCAAAAACCAGGCTGCCCCATCGATCATAGATTTGTAGTAACTCCACCTGTTCCACATCTTTAGCCGCAAAAGCCGTGAAATAGCTGTTTAGATCATCAGAAAAAGGCCTGAACACATTGGGAATATAAACCGTTCCCAATAAAACTCTCAGGATCAGCGCGTCAGAAATCACGCAACCGTTGGTATCCGTGGCGAATAAAGTGTAGGTAGTAGTCTGTAACGGCGAAGCAAGGGTATTCAGGCAAGTATCGCAGTCCAGATAGATTGCGGGCGTCCATTGATAAGCAATCACGCGCCCTGGATCACCGATTATGCCGGCCAGAGCAACTACATTCCCCAAGGCGATGGTAGTATCAGAAATCGCCACAAGGGTGTTGAATTGCTGCACCTGGGAAGGATCTGGATCTGAGAGGGTTACGCTGGATGAGACTGGACAAATACCTGCTCCACTGGCCGATACGGAATACATCCCCGCGCTCAAATGAGTAGCCGTCGGCCCAAATTGTGGCGGCACAGTACTCCATTCGAAGTTTGGGCTACCTGCCCCGGTTTGAAGTGCTGCGGTGGCTGTGCCATCCTTACCACCGACGCAGGATGGCAGAACAATACTGGTATTCAAGCCTAAAATTTCAATCGGAAAGCTTACCCTGCTTGCTCCGCTGCAACTACTGGAAGCCTGCAACGAAACCGTGTATAAGCCTGGGCCACTGAAGGTATGCGAAGGATTTTGCAGGGTACTTCCATTAGAAGTCCCGGAAGCGGGATCGCCAAAGTTCCAATTCCAGGAATCTGGGCAATTGGTAGAAAGATCCGTAAAAAAAAGGGTATTATTTCCAGTACAAACATTGCTGAAATTGGTCGCGATGCTCGGTGCGTTTTCAATAGTAACATCATCAAAAGCCACGCCGTCGTAGTCATTGCAGGTGGTTCCGGTACCGAAGGTAAAGCGAAACCGCACGTTCGGCTTTCCAGCAAGATCAGGCATGCAATGCTTTGCAATCACCCAGCCATTGCTGCCATCGCCACCCTGGCAATTGCCCATCGTCGGCTTGATATTTCCCGACCATCCCTGGCGTGGATTCGCGAGGTTGGCCAGGTTAGTAATCGAGCCAGTGTTGTACCAGTACTCATTTAGGCAATCTGTCGACGCATTGGCAGCACCAACATTGATCCAATTAGCCCCATTATTGAGCGAATATTGGAAGTTCGCGCCATCGTATTGACGTTCAGATTCCCACCAGATTTTGAACTGGATATAAGGATGCGGAAGCAGGGTGAAATCAAAACAGGGACTCTCCACAAACGACCGCTGCCCAAGGCTGTAAAACGAGCCCGTTAGGCCACCCGTAATCCAGCAACGACTACCCGAGCCAGCAGTATTTATGGTAGGCTTGTTCGGCGTGCCCCAGGCCCAGTCATTAGCGATCCCGCCCGAAATCCAGCCGCCTTCCGAGTTTTCAAAATCTTCCTGATACGGAAAAACTGAAATGGGTGCGCTGCATTGGGCGCTTGCAGTGAAACCCTCCAAAAGAAAAGAAGTCAGCAGGAATAGCCGACACAACAGCGGGGTGAATGAAAACCAGGAAAGGGGTAAACGGAATGCTGGCGTACTACGCATTAGACAGATTTTAAGCGATAAGTACCGATGAAACGACCACGTAAGCTTTGAAAAAGCCGCATCGCGGCGACATTATGGTAGCGTCAGCGTTTAATTTTTTCCAGAACCGCGTAGCGGTGGCATTATTCACGGCGATATAATGACACCGCTACGCGGTTCGTATTCCCCCAACGCCCTTTCGGGCTACCAGAATGACACCGCTACGCGGTTTTATTTAAACCCTAATACCGAAACCTATCCAAAACTTACGTTACTTGGGTTTGGCGGAGGCCTTCTTTGCAGGCTTTTCTGCGGCTACAGTTTCTTTAGCAGCTACCGCTTTTTTTGTTGGCTTTTCTGCTGGAGTCGCTTCAGGAGCGGCATCCGCTTTCTTAGCCGTTTTCTTTTCGACAGCAGGCTTTTTTACGAGTTCTGCCACAGCGGCCTCTGCTTTTTCAGCCTCGGCCGTTTCAGCTGCAATTTTCTCTGCTTCGCGCTTGGCTTCTTCAAATATGCCATGCTCACGCATGAAATTGTACCATTTGATACATTTCTGGATGTCGCCGATGTGTACCCGGTCACGGTCATGATCGGGCAGCACCGCTGTAAAGTAGGCGCGCAACTCCGGGCTGCTTGACTTGGGGTCGGCAGGCGGGGTCGTTTCGTGCAAGTCCAGCATTTTCTGGAAGACCTCCACGAGCGGCACCGTGCCTTCCCCTTCGTCGGTGAAGGTATAAACAGCCACCGTAGCAAGCGGCGTGATCTGTTGTTGGCGCACCGGCACGAAGCGAGTGCGGCCTTCTTTGCGGTCATCAATGATGACACCGTTGGTACGGCTGCTCACAAGTTTGTGTACGCCGGGAGCGCCGGGTACTACTAAATATTTGTCTATGTTCATTTTCTAACGATGAACAATAAACTATAGAACTATGAATGCTGAACCATGACGTGATCTCAACCACAGCCACCCTGTTCAGCGTTCATAGTTCATAGTTTATCGTTTATTTAAACGGTCATTATTTCCTTCTCTTTATTACTAACTACTGATTCTGTAAGTTCCACATATTTGTTCACGAGGTTTTGCAGATCAGTTTCTTTGCGTTTCCCAACGTCTTCAGGCAGGCCGTCTTTTACCGCTTTTTTGAGGTGTTCGAGGGCTTTGTGGCGGGCAGTACGTACACCTACTTTGCTTTCTTCGCCCACATGCTTTGCTTTCTTAACCAGCTCCTTGCGACGTTCTTCAGTCAATGGTGGCACAGAAAGTCGGATGCATTCTCCATCATTCTGCGGAGTCATACCGAGGTTGGCATTGATGATCACACGCTCAATAGGGCCAACCATATTGCGTTCCCAGGGCTGAATCATGATGGTTCGGGAATCGCTGATTTGCAGGTTAGCTACCTGAGTGATCGGGACAGGAGCGCCATAATAATCCACCATAAGGTCGGCTACAAGGCTAGTGGAGGCTTTACCAGTCCTGACTTTTATGAGTTCGTGGTCAAGGTGTTCAAGCGCTTTTTTCATGTGGGCCTCCGCTTCGGCCATAATTGCATTTACGTCTTCCATATCTTGAGTAATGTGGACAATGTGATAATGTGGTCAATTTGATAATGTGGACAATGTGATCAATTTGATAATGTGATCAAGGTGGTGCAACCCTTACGCGCCGCAAATTTCACCAAGTTTTCCTTTTTATTTGAAAAGATGCGAGGAAAATCTACGTCGGTGTACCTTCGGGCGAAATTAGAAGTATAATTCTTTTGTCAAAACACGGTTCATGCCCGAATTGCACGAAATAAAACGAACTTTATCACGCATCGAAAAACTAGAGCGGGATGTTAGCCTCAAACAGTTGCAAATCAACAGTTTGTTGGCTATCACTCAGGCTATCAACGACAACGTTGCAGCTGCCGATCTGTTCAACATGTACAACACATTCTTGCGCTGGGAGATGGAACTCCGCAAGATGTGCCTGTTTCTGTGTGATAGCGGGATTTGGGAGTGCAAAACGTATTTGGGTATTGATGAGGCACTGTTGGACTGCGATATCAGCATCGAATTAGACCGCTACCGCAGCACACAAGGGTTGGAAAAATCTGAACATCCGCTTATTCGAGAGTTTGATCTTGTAATTCCTGTACTGCACAAAAATCATGCGATCGCCTACGCATTTATTGGCGGGTTCAAGGACGACGACGATGTGTACAACAAAGTGCAGTTCGTCACCACGATTACAAACGTAATCGCCGTTGCCATCGAAAATAAACGGCTTTTCAAGGAACAGATGCGCCAGGAAGTCGTGAATCGTGAGGTGGAAGTGGCTGCTGAAATCCAGCGTACCCTTGTGCCATGGCGACTTCCTTCCGGTAAAAACTACGAATTTTCGAGCATATACAAACCGCACTTTGCGGTGGGCGGCGACTATTACGATGTAGTCGAATTCCCTGATGGCCAAATCGCATTTTGTATTGCCGATATCACAGGCAAAGGCGTGGCCGCTGCCCTGCTCATGGCCAACTTTCAAGCCAATTTTCGTGCCCTCATTACTCGGCGCCCTACCCTCGAAGAGATTGTAAATGAACTGAATGCAGCCGTTTTCAACGTCACACAAGGAGATAAGTTCATTACGCTTTTCATCGCTAAATATGATGCCAATACACGCACGCTCCATTACGTAAACGCGGGCCACACTCCACCAGTATTGCTCTCCAATGGCGAAGCTGTGCTGCTCAAAAACGGCTGTACTTCGCTAGGCTGGTTGCCCGAACTGCCTTTCCTCGAAATCGGTGGCCTTTGCCTTACCAAGGAGGCGCTGATTTTTTCTTACACGGATGGGCTTACCGAAGTACGCAATTCAGCCGGCGATGAATTTGGGGAAGATAAATTACTTGACTTTTTGCGACAACACACCAACGAAGGGGCAAAATCACTCAACACTAAACTGCTCGACCACATCGAGGCCTTCCGGGGTCGGGAGCCTTGGCCGGATGATATTACCGTGCTGACTTGTAGGGTGTTTGGGTGAGTTTTTGTTTTATAGTTGGTTGGCTGAAGCCTCGGCAGAGATGGAATCAACCTTTATTTATATTCCAAAATATTCAAATGCAAGCCACAAAACGCCGCATCGTGGGGGTCATTAGAAGCAATCACCACCAGCCGCTCGGCCGCATATTCCGAAATTAGATTCTTGTACCATTCCACCCCTTGTACATCGAGGTTGGTGGCTGGCTCATCTAATAGCAGCACAGGGGTGTCGGAACAGACCGCGAGCGCCAGTTTGAGCCTTTGTTTCATACCAGAAGAAAAAAAGCGGATTTCTTTTTGGCGACTGCGGGGCAGGGCCAATAATTCATAAATGCTGGCGGGACTGAAACCTGGCAGAAATGGCTTTAGCTTACCATGAAAACGAAGCACTTCTTCCAAGGTAAACTCTTCAATAAGCTCTATGTAAGGCGCCGCGTAGCTGATTTTTTTGTAGATCGACTCCTCCCTGATTTTAACCCCTTGATTTTCAAAAAAAATATCGCCCTTTGAAGGAGTAAGATGCCCGGAAAGGACTTTAAGCAACGTGGATTTTCCCGAACCGTTAGGGCCCAAAATAGCCCATCGTTCGCCGGCTTTAAAGGTATTGTTCATGCCCCGAAATATCCATTCGAGACGGTAACGCTTCCCTAAATTTTGTAGCTGAATGGTCACGCTCTGTACCCTTTAATGATGCCGCGCTTCGAGATTCGTGTGAATTCAAGGATTTGCGTTTTATGCTCGCTGTCCGGAATTTCGGCTTCAATGATTTTCACCGCTTTTTTCACACTGTTTCCGCGCACATACAGAATTCGATAAATGTCCTCAATGTGATGCATTTCTACTTTGGTAAAGCCTCGACGGCGCAACCCGATAGAATTGATGCCTGCGTAGCAGAGCGGTTCGCGAGCGGCAGTGATAAACGGAGGAACATCTTTGCGCACGAGGGAGCCGCCTCCGACCATAACCTGTTGCCCAATTCGTACAAATTGGTGCACCGCAACCATGCCACCCAGCGTAGCCCATGCTCCAATATCGATGTGCCCGGCGAGTGTAACATTGTTGGCAAGCACGCAGTTATTCCCAATATGACAATCGTGTGCGATGTGCACATAGGCCATGATAAGGCAGTTTTCGCCCACTGTAGTTTTGCCTTCAAAAGCAAGGTTGCCGCGGTTGAGTGTACAACATTCCCGAATGATGGTACCGCTGCCAATTTCTAGGGTTGCGGATTCATCTAAAAAACCTTTGGTTTGTGGTGGTGCGCTGAGCACTGCGCCAGGGTACACTCGACAATTGTCGCCAAGGCGGGCGCCATTCATAATGGTCACATTCGGAGCAATCCAACAGTTATCGCCAATGGAGACATCCTCTTCTATCGTAGTAAAATTGCCGATATGGACATTGTTGCCGATGCGGGCGTTTGGGTGCACGTCGCGGAAGCCGTCGGTATAAGTCATTGTTTTAGACTGGTTTTGCCACCTACACCTCTAATTGTCAAAGCTTAACAAAAAAAAGGTCGCGGCTGATAAAGGTGTTCATTCTCCTGCCGGAGTTTCCTTGTTGCGGCGCACAACCTGCGCAGTTAGTTCTCCTTCTGAAACGATTTTGCTCCCAACGTAAGCGGTGCCTTGCATGTGTACGATACCGCGACGAATAGGCTCTAGAAGTTCCATTTTGAGTATTAATGTATCTCCGGGCATGACCTTGGCTTTGAACCTCGTGTTGTCAATTTTGAGAAAATAGGTATCCCAATTGCCCTTGTCTGGCACGCTGTGCAAAGCCAAAATGCCACCTGTTTGAGCCAAGGCTTCGATCTGCAAAACGCCTGGAAATACTGGATTGTTTGGAAAGTGGCCCTGAAAAAGTGCCTCATTCATCGTGATATTTTTTACCCCTACGATATGTGTTTCACTGATTTCAATCACCTTGTCCAACATCAGAAAAGGATAGCGATGCGGTAAGATCTGCATGATGGCATTTATATCAAGTACGGCTTCTTTTTCAGGGTCATATTTAGGGATTCCAATGAGCCGCCGCTTTTCTATGAAGTGCTTTTTGAGGATTTTGGCGAATTCGATATTGGCCGTGTGACCAGGTTTTGTAGCTACAATTTTGCCTTTTATATGCTTGCCGATCAAGGACAAGTCACCAATCACATCCAGCAGTTTATGTCGTGCAGGCTCATTTGGAAAGTGTAGTTTTACGGTATTCAGCACGCCTTCTGTTTCAACTTTGATGCTGGGCTTACCCATTTTTTTGGCCAAATTGTCCAGTTCCTCTTGATCCATGCGCCGGTCTGCGATAACAATGGCATTGTCAAGGTCGCCGCCTTTTACCAGACCCAAGTCGAGCAATTTTTCCAACTCATGTAAAAAAACAAACGTGCGACAAGGGGCAATTTCCGAAGCATAATCGGCCAAATCGTGCAAAGCCGCAAACTGTGGCCCAAGTACTTTGGAGTTAAAATCAATCATAGCCGTCACTTCAAAATGATCGGCAGGCAAAGCCAATAATTCTGTACCAGTTACCTCGTCTTTGTATGAAATTGGCTCGGTGATTTCAAAATATTCCCGTTCAGCTGCCAATTCTACACGTCCTGCTTGCTGCAAGGCCTCCACAAAAGGCATCGATGTGCCATTCATGATTGGCATTTCCGGCCCGTCTATTTCCAGCAAGACATTGTCGTAGCCCAAGCCTGTGAGAGCAGAAAGTACGTGCTCCACCGTAGAAACTTGCGCCTCACCGCTTTTGAGCGTCGTACCACGATTGGTGGAAAAAACAAGCTTTACGTCCGCTGGAATAACAGGCTGATCCGGCAAATCAACACGCTGGAAACGAAAGCCGTGGTTGGCATCAGCAGGTTTGAACGTCAGGGTAACGTTCCGACCCGTATGCAGGCCCACCCCGCTTATCGAGACTGGGGTTTGGATGGTGGATTGTTTCATATTATGGACGGTGGACGGTTGGACGGTGGACGGTTGACGGTGGAGGGTGGACGGTGCGCTTTAGACGCTGACCCGTTTGAGCTGGGAAATTAGCAATTCGGTTAATTCTACTTTGTCAGCTTAGCCGCAGGGTCTCGAGTCAATCGGGATCCTGCGGCTAAGCTGACAAAGTAGAATTAGGAACGATGGATCTTTCTAATTCAGCGTCAAAAAAATCCACTGGTAAAAATCGGTGGGCAAAAGTACAAAATCCAGCAATTTAACGTCCAGAATAAGGTGTACGCGTTACAATGCTACGCCCCAGTGTAAGTTCGTCGGCATATTCCAAATCACCCCCAAATGACACCCCACGTGCAATAGCACTGACTTGAACCCCCAGCGGCTGTAATTTTTTGGAAATGTAAAAAATTGTGGTCTCTCCTTCGATCGTCGGACTAATGGCCATAATAGCTTCTTTAATTTCACCCAATTGGGCTCTTGCTACCAACGAATCAATGTTCAAATCAGACGGGCCAATACCCTCAATGGGAGAGATGATGCCACCCAATACATGGTAAAGACCCCGAAATTGGCTTGTATCTTCAATGGCCATCAGGTCTCGAATATTCTCCACAACACATACCAACGTGCGATCTCTGCGCGGGTCAGTACAGATTTGACACAGTTCGTCGTCCGAAAGATTGTGACATTGACGGCATTCGCGAATACCCTCACGCATGGCTGTCAGTGCTGTGGCGAATTGATCCGTAGCCGTTTTTTCTTGCTTCAGCATGTGCAACACGAGTCGCAGGGCTGTTTTCCGCCCAATGCCGGGCAGCGTAGCGAAAGCTTCGACAGCTTTCTCGATAAGTTTGGAAGAAAAGGTCATGGGGCAAAGTTAAAATGGATACTTAACATCCGTCAAAAACAAACCTTGCGGAGGTACACTCAAGCTTTTTTTTAGGCTTTTTTGCGCTTCTAAAGCCGTTTGAACGTCTGCAACCGACAATTGCCCTTTGCCGACTTGGATACTCGCCCCTACGATAAGCCGCACCATGCCTCGTAAAAAACGGTTGGCAGTGATATAAAAAACCCACTTATGCTCCTTCGGTCGTTGCTCCCAAAAAGCAGTTTTTAAATTACATTCAAAATGTTTCAGGCCACTGTCAGATTTACAAAACGGGAAAAACGCTGAATATTGAGGCAATAAAGCCGCTACTTCCTGCATTTTTTCAAAATTCAATAGCGCGTGTTGCGGGTAATGCCAGGCTGTTTCTGTAGAAAACGGGTCTTTCCGCAGCGAAACATAATATTCATAACTGCGCTCGTAAGCATCAAATCGTGCGTGGTTTTCGGGGGCCACGGATCTGATTTCGTGCACCGCCACATCTTTGGGTAAAACACTATCAAGCCCATTCAAAAAGGTAGGCGGCAGTATTCCTTCGTAGTCGAAATGCGCTACATAATATCTGGCGTGCACCCCTGCATCCGTGCGGCCGCAGCCTGTGACCTCCATTTTTTGGCGTAAAATAGTACCCAAGGCAGTCTCCACGGTGGCTTGCACAGAAACTGCATTAGGCTGAATCTGCCAACCAGCATAATGGGTGCCCCGATAAGAAAGGCTGAGGAAATAGCGCATCGAAGGGCGAAGGTAGCACTTGCAGCTTATTTGAAGTTGTTTGAGTAGTCACTTGACTGGCTACCATGAAACCAAGGCAATTTCAGTTTTTAGTCATTTTTGAAAACAATACTTAGCAAAACTGTATTGTATGGCTTTAGGAACGCAGCAGGAGAAGTGACTCGCACAAAAAAGCATACCTTATTAAACGACCGAATTCAAACTTTTCACAGCATGGACATTCGAGAAGGCAAACAAAAATTTATCGAGTCGTGGGGCAAAATGGCAGGAGGATGGGGTATTACTCCTGCGATGGCTCAGGTGCACGCACTTTTGCTCATCTCCCCCCAGCCACTCTGCGCCGATCAGGTAAAAGAAGAACTGGACATCTCCACCGGCAATGTAAGTACAAACCTTCGTGCGCTGATTGAATGGGGACTAGCTTACAAAGAAACACCCGTCGGTTGCCGAAAGGAAGTATACATAGCCGAAAAAGACCTGTGGAAAGTGATCCGCCAGATCATTATCAACCGTAAAAAACGGGAGCTAGAACCAGTGCTACGGATGCTCGACGAATTGGCCGCGGTAGAAGAAAATTGTCCAAATTCCGAGCATTTCTGTGTTGTAATGCGCGATATCCGCAAGTTTTCACACAAGGCAAATCAGACGCTTGACACCCTGATCAAGGCAGATTCACACTGGTTGGGTGGGGCGTTCTTGAGTATGGTGAAATAGGAACACGTTAAAAGTTTCAAGTTAAAAGTTTCAAGTTAAAAGTTTCAAGTTAAAAGTTAAAAGTTTCAAGTATCAAGCGGGGTTGGCGGATTCAAGTTTCAAATGCAACAGATTTTAGAGTTTTCTCATCGGCTGATATAGGCTAAAAAAAGGAGGACAACCGGGCTACTTTTGAGTCGCAAAACTTGAAAAAATGCCACAGTTATCCTCGTGCCAGAGGTGCAAAATCGAAGCGTTAAATGGCCTCAAATATGGGGTCTCAGAGATTTCGGAAAAGACCGGAATACCGAAGTGTACGGTCAGCCGTGAGTTGTCTCGTCCCGAGGCGTCGGGACAAAAACGGGCGATATGAAGCTTCTCGGGCAGAAAAGATGAGCGGCGCACGTTGCAAACGGGGCGCATACAAGTTGAAGGGGAAGTGCTGCTCGAGGTTGACGAAATGCTGGGCAAGCA
>JBBQLD010000086.1:0-12648 GCA_038327555.1 Chitinophagales bacterium | reverse complement strand
GGTGCATTTGGTGGTGAAAAAGAAACCGGTGGTGGCCGTGAATCAGGTTCTGATGCCTGGAAAGCGTACATGCGCCGACAGACGAATACGATCAATTATTCTGAGTCCTTGCCTTTGGCACAGGGGATCAAGTTTGATTTTTAGTGCTTGAAATCTGCGTTTTCTGAGCCTTGAATTCCCTTTCCCCCTTTTGATTTGATAAAAGGCGAATTTGCCTATCCGCTTATTGTACAGCAACATTTCCCCAAAGATTTGTCATGTCGTAGCGTAGCGGAGACATCCACACAAACCATGATTCCCGAGATTTTGGGCCATGGTTCCCGAAAAAACTTGGCTTGTGTGGATGTCTCCGCTACGCTGCGACATGACAAACCCGCGTTTAGTATCATTCGGTCCACTACTGTACATGGCTTAAACTGACCGGGTGACTGTCAGTCACCCGGTCAGTTTAAGCCAATTCAGGCCTTCATTATTCCCGAATCACTCGAAAACTGCCACTTACGGTGTGGCTTAAACTGACCGGGTGACTGTCAGTCACCCGGTCAGTTTAAGCCAATTCAGACCTTCATCATTCCCGAATCACTCGATAACTGCCACTGACGGTGTGGTTTATTCCGCCTGTACTTTGGAAGTTACCGCCAAAAGTACCAATGATTAAATCTCCCTGATTGGGCCCAAAAGTCGTCACGTTTGTTGAAAGGGAATTCGGCAACTGGGTATCGAAAAATACATTGTTTGCTTGTAACCAGATAATGGGGAAAATTCCTGTTTGTCCCACGCTTCCAAAATTGATATTAATCCAAGTAAAAGTGCTGTCTTCGGATGCAATTTGGGTACTTGTAAAGCTAATACTCGCAAAAGGCGATAATTTAGTAGCGGATTGTCCATCCAGGGTGTACTGAATATATTCGGTGAGCGCAGTACAAACCGTGATATTCCCAACATTCAACATGTTGGATTGAATAGCGAATGCCACCGGTTCACTTTCCAACAAATTCGTAAGATCGTAGCCAACTAAACTGCTGGTTTGGATTGAATTGTCGCAAAGGACGGCCACATATTCAAACGAGCCATCCGCTTTGGCAAACATAAAATGTTTCTTTTCGCTGCCCAAATCAAGTTTGAGATAGCCGTTTGCAACTTGTTGATTATTGCAATTGATCAAATTGCCTTCTATTCTTAATACTGGTACTTGTGTTGAAGCTGGGATAGTTATGGGCGAAATCGTTGAAACCCCGGGGAATGAACCAATATGCTCCGTATAAAGCACCTGTGATCCACAATTTTCAGGTAGCACAACTTCGAGTTTCAAAAGTTCGTCTTTCGGGATGCAGCCGCCATAATTCCCATTGGCATCTGTGTAGGCAAATGATTGTGCGCCAGTGGAAAGCATAGTTAGCCGCACAACCGCATTGGCGAGCGGCTGAGTGGAGTTTTCCAGATAAATTCTGCCGTGAAGCTGCGTAAGCGGAAACGGTGCGTCGCAGTTCCAGAATGAAAAGTGTGACACCTTGCCCACGTATTCATTGCCAACTTTTTGCGCAGCGCCTTCTTCTTTCCAGTGCCCCTCTTCCAAATCATAGTGCCAAAGGGGAATGCTAGAAGGTGCAGAAGCCAATTGGCTGGCCAGGATTGGCATCCGAAGTTCTACTTCTTTGCCTGGAGCGATGTTAAGTTTTTGGCCGTTTTCGCCCTCTATTTCAACCCCAACCATGCCGTAAGTAGCCAGAAAAACCTCCTCGTTCGCAGCATTTTCCGCGGTCATATCACCAGGGATAAAAAGGCCTAGATTTGGGTCAGAAGGGTCAAGATAGCGGGCGAACACCCGTACGACCCCGGAATAAACGTTGCCGTTTTCATCGGCGATACCATTGACGGGGAAATTCAAACTTGGGCCACCGGGCACATTCACCACCCCGCCTGCATTTGCTACGACCGAACCGACTTGATTTTTCGCCAGCAACTGAATCGTCACCGTTTGAAGGGCTTCGTCTTCCACAATATAAGGGCGAGAAACTTCAAAAAAACCCGTCTTGCTGACATTGACTTGGGCGTGCATGGCAGCAAGGCGAACTGATTTCAGCCGGAAAACGCCGTTTTTGTCTGTGAGGGCAGATGCTTCGCCAGCGTTTACCAAGGCACCTTCTACGCCTTCGCCAAGTTCATCAATGATGCGGCCAGCAAAGGTGACATCTGCGAATGAAGTGTTTCCAAAGGAATCGTCTTCGTGACAAGCGACGAAAAACGCGCCGATAAACAGCGCGAGGGGCAGGAGCAATTTTAAATTTTGCATGATGTGTAGCAGTTTGTGTTAAAAAATTTGTGTTGGTTGCTACTACACGTGAAATGGCATCTAAAGGTTGGGTGAGTGAATATTCTTGGCCATCTATGGCTTTAGACACACTTTTGCTACAAATTATTTATTGAAAAAATTTTGTTTTAAAATCCTTATTTGTTTAAAACAAATCTAATTTTGCCATGCTATTTCATATCTCCTATGCGCCAACCCACCATGTTTGAAACAACCAAGGAAGTTCTTGGCTACGACAAAGGTGGTTTGCTACGCCCTACCCCAACTGGGCAAACACAACCTGAAACTCCAGAAGATCTCTCTTCAGTATCTGAATGGCTTTCATTGGAAAAAGCAAAGCGTTTGGGTGCGCACTATGTTTACTTCCGAAGATTTTATGACAGGCCCTCTCAGCCGATGTTTTATGTGTATGAATACACAAATGGAATGGGAGTGCCTTCTGAAGCAGAATTGGGTAACATCCAGAAAGATGTTTGGTCGAGTGGAGAAGTACCATGCGCCTTTGTTTTTACGAAGGAATCGGTAAGCATAATTAATACAGGTCAATCTCCTAATTATACGGGTGCTGACTTTACTCCAACTTATTTGCTAGAGAAAGCTAAGGAGGTTTCCGAAGAAATCAAGGAGAGATTTTCATCTTATCAGCTTCTTACTGGCGAATTTTGGAATGCCGAAAAAGATAATTTCGCTTTTAATCGTTCTGCCCATAAAACCCTTTTGGACAAACTTCGTGCAGTACGTGAAGCATTTTTGAAACTAGATGAAAACCTCGCCAAGCCAGTCAACCGACTACTAATACAGTGTGTACTCATTCGATATTTGGAAGAAAAACGAGACTATGATGCAGATGAGAATTTACGAACTGTTTTTCCTGAAGGGTTTTTTCAGAAAATTGCTGGTGGCCCAACCTTTAAGTATGCCTTAGAAACAGGTACTTTTTGGGAGGTTTTTGCCTATTTGAATCAACAGGACCACTTAAATGGAAAAATATTTGAATGGTCAGAAGAAGAAAAAAATCAATTAAAGGCGATATCTACGCAAAAACTAGTTGCCCTGCTTTACGAAACTCGCGCTGGCGCAAACGACCAGCTGGCTCTTTGGGATTTGTACTCTTTTCGTTACCTGCCTGTTGAGATTGTCAGTAGTATTTACGAAGCACTATTTAGCACGGAGAAAAGCGTTAAGGAAGATGGAATGGTTTATACTCCACCTCACCTGGCGGCTTTCCTTGTTGACGAGGCTATGCCGCTGAATGCTTGGCGAGAGAAGGAAAACTTCAAGGTTTTGGACCCATCTTGCGGTTCTGGGGTATTTTTAGTTTTAGCTTTTAAGCGTTTAGTGCATTGGTGGCGGCTTCAACACAACGGCGTTTCGCCCGATAGAGATGAGCTGATTAATATCCTTAGCCATAGTATACACGGGGTAGATTTGCATGATAATGCTATATTACTGACACGATTCAGTCTTTGCCTAGCGGTCTGCGACATGCTCACGCCACCCGAAATCTGGGATGCGTTGCAATTCCCAGACCTTGAAGGAAAACTTGTGAGCGACGACTTTTTCGTGTGGCATAAGCAAACACATGGAAAGGAATCATTTGATTTGGTCATTGGCAACCCGCCTTTTGTGCAAGCGCACAAAAACCTTCCAAATTGGAAAGACGTGTCGGCCTTCCCAATACCGCAAAAACAAATCGCCCTTTATTTTCTTAGTGGAGGGATAGGCATGGTGAAGCCAAGTGGGCTTCTGTGTCTGCTTGTTAAGTCTTCTTCGTTTCTCTACACCACAACTGGGGGCAAATACAGGACTGAATTTTTGAAGCAAAATCAGGTTCATCAAGTCATAGACTTCACGCTTTTAGCAAGAAACAATGTGCTTTGGGAGAATGATGAGCCAGATACTGCAGCTATTTTTGCTACGCCTGGCCCAGCCGATACCAGCAAAAAAATCTTGCACGTTGTAGTACGACGCGCGCCATCTACGCGCTCAAAGCGGTATTTTGAACTTGATGCCTATGATTTTAATTGGGTGCCATACATCGCTGCTTTGCAAGATGATTTTGTATGGAAAACCAATTTATTGGGAGGGGGAAGGTTGTATGGGGTAATTAAATATTTAAAAACCTATCCGACGCTGGGGAATTATTTGGATAAAATGGGCTGGATATCTGGAGAAGGATATGAAACAACTGAATCGCCTAATGGTGAATCTGCCAATCATGTAAATGGAAAGCCTTCGCTTCCGTATGAATGGCTAACCCCAGATGGAATTAGTAGCCACGACTTTCCAACTGTACCTTTCCAAACCAAGTTTCACCGTTCAAGAGATCAAAGGCTCTTCTCTCCACCACATATTCTAATTCGGGAAGTAGTTAACAACAATTTCGAATTTTGCGTTGCCCTTTCTAATGAATATCTGACTTTTAAAAAGCACATTATTGGAATTGCTGCCCTTCAGTCCCAAAACGCTCAGATAGAGAACTTGTATCTCGCTCTAAAAAACCAAGGCTCTTTTTATCATTCAATAATATTTGCAACAAGTTCATACTGCTTGATTATTAGAAATACTTCAATTAAACCAGAAGATATTTATCAGCTCCCTTATTCCCCAAATTCAGGCATTAGTCTTACCAAAGTTAATAATCATGTTTTAGATGATGTCGTAACCCATTATCAAGACTTCATCCGCCATCCAGATTCATCCAAAGCATTTCACCCCATCACGACTAAGAACTTCCAATCTCATCTGACCCAGTTTGGCTCTATTTTTTGTGAAGCCCTAAATGTCGTTTATACTAAGGACAAGCTTCGCTTCCGCCAAGCAGAGATGGGTACGCTACATTTTGGCAAATTCATTTATACTGCTTTCTGTTACGACGAACTGCCAGACCATACTCCCAGCTCGTATGGCGAGATAACAACTGAAGGTGAACTGGAAAATTTGTTGATACTTGACAAGGGATATGCCCGTTTCAACCGTATCCAGAAAATATACAAGGAAAACTACGTCTGCTTCATCAAGCCCAATCAATTCCGTTACTGGCTCGATTCCATCGCCTTACGTGATGCCGATTGGGTAGTCGCTGACTTGGTAGCGCAAGGACACTAATCCTTTTAACCCAATGCTAAGTCAACATTACACCACATCCAATACTGCCTATTTCCCTTCAATGCCTAAAGGCAGGGTTGTTGAGGTGTTGTTGGAAATTATGGAAAAATGTTTGAACGAATTTCCAAAACACCTCCAAGTATTTGAAGCGTATGACGAATTTGCGTCAGAGTTGTTTTTTAACAATGAGTTCTCTCATACATTTCAAATAGCAGTTCAGCAAAACGGCTATAGTGGCTGTACTTTTCATGATGAAAGTGCCAGTCAAGAGGATCTGGTTGGCAAACAAAAGAAAAAAGGGATTCCTCCGCGAGTTGATTTGGGGGTCAGGTTAGCGCATTCCCGAGACAGAATACTGCTTATCGAAGGCAAACGACTTCATGACCCCTCCGACAAGCAGTATGTGTCCGGAAAAACAGGTGGGATAACCCGTTTTAAACAAGAACAGCATGGCGCGGATGTGGAAGTTGCTTGTATGGTCGGTTATGTGCAAGACAAGACATTCTCCTTTTGGCACGAAAAGATAAATAGTTGGATACGTTCTGAGGGCACTTCTTCAACCAATCCAAATTGGGACGAAACCGATTGCTTAATGAAGCGCACCGAAACAGCTGAACATCTTTCTCATTGCAGCTCCCAACATGGTCGAGTCAGCAAAATACCCATAAAACTGCACCATTTTTGGGTGAAGGTTATTTAATCCCTCAATGCCCCCCTTCCAATTCATCCCCAAAACTATCATCCGGCTTTTTGGGCTTGCCGCCTGAATCTAGCTCATCATTGTAAATATCTGGCGAAAAATCTTCCTCGTCGCCCGCTGGCCCGAGGCTGCTTTCGTACGTCGCACAATTGGTTTCGATGCCCAGATCACCGGGAGGCCGTACAAACCGGGCATTGAAATCGTAGCCAGATTTTGGGTCTTTTTCCAAACGACCAATAAAGGAGGCAAAAATGGGCCTGGCCATGCGCGCACCTTGTCCGTCTGCAAGACTGAGAAATCTGATCCAGCGATCTTCCCCACCCACCCAAGTGCCGACCACAAGCCGGGGCGTTACGCCCATGAACCAGCCATCGGTGTAATCGTTGGTCGTGCCGGTTTTGCCACCTACCTGACTTTTAAGTGTATTGATACCGGGTGCGCCTTTCACATTGTACTGCAACATTTCAAGTATGACCCAATCGGCATTGGTGGCCAGAGCGGCGTGTTCTTCAGGTACCGAACGCCAAAGTACACGCCCGTTTTTGTCTTCTATTCGTTTGATTACAAAGGGTAAACCATACATTCCCTTATTGGCGATGCCTGCGTAGGCAGCAGTCATTTCAAATGGGGTAAGGTCGGCAGCGCCGAGGCACATAGACGGTGAACCGGGCATAATCAGGTATCGACCATTGGATTGGCGCGAGGAGTCAATGCCAAGTTTATCACAAAGTCCGCGCACGGCTTCTGTGCCACCCAATTGTCTCATGAGAAATGCGCTGACGGTATTCACTGAATTTTTCAGGCCTTCTTTCAAATTCAATCTTGCACCGGAATAAATCCCCGTGGAGTTTCTGGGTGTCCAATCGGTATAATGCTGAAAATTCATGTACCTGGCAGGGATGGTCACCGGATTGTCGTAGATCTCAAAGCACGGACTAACCCCTTGCTGCGCAATTGCTGTGGCGTACACGAAAGGTTTGAAGGTTGAACCTACCTGTCGTCGGGTCTGGATGTGGTCGTACTGGAAGTATTTGAAGTTCACTCCACCCACCCAGGCTTTGATTTCTGAAGAGGTGGGATCCACGGCCAGCATACCCGTTTGTAAAAACATCCGATGATAGCGCAGGCTGTCCATAGGCGTCATCACGGTATCTTTTTCGAGTTTTGGGCTATTCAAGCTGAAGATTTTCATCCTCACAGGCTGGGCATATTGTTTTTTGATGCTGGCATTTAATGCTTGATATTGGGCTTTTGCATCAATCCATTCTTTGCTGGCCATAATGCGACGATAAGCAGTGGCCTGTTCGCTCGATACGATTGATTTAAGCAGCATCTTGCTAACAGTTCCGGGTGCTTTTTCCTCCTTCAGCATCCGCTCCATGTCTATGGCGCGGAGTTCAATGGCGTAGCGGTTTTTGAATTTTTCGGCCACGTTATCCATAAATTTGGGCCACATGGTTGCGTATCGCTCGCCTTCTCGTACAAGTATCCAAAGTGATTCTTTTCGGCCTTGTATTTCCTCTTCGGTGACATCTCCAGAACGGTATGTCCAAGGGTCTCTACCTTTCCAGACCTGAAAAAAACGGGCCTGAATTTTTTTCATCTGCTCCGCCACAGCGGCTTCAGCATGTGCCTGGTAAATGGGGTCAATGGTGGTATAGATTTTCAGGCCATCGCGGTAAATATCGTATTTCGAGCCATCGCGACGTTTGCATTCGGGGAGTTCGAGCAAGGAGTCACGCACAATTTTTTCCAGATAATCGCAGAGATAAGGGGCCTTGTCGTCCGTAAAATTCACCGATTTGAATTGTAACCCGAGTGGCAACACTTTCAGGCTATCATATTGATTTTCTGTAAGTATCCCATTCTTTTTCATTTGCGAAAGCACCACCCAGCGGCGTTTTATACTGCGGTCGGGGTGACGATTGGGATTGTAATAAGAAGGGTTTTTGAGCATCCCGATCAGGGTAGCCGATTCTTGAGTATTCAGGCTTTCTTGATCTTTATTGAAATATACCTCTGCTGCGGCATGGATGCCGTAAGCGTTGTTGATGAAGTTAAACTGATTGAGGTACATGGAAAGAATCTCCTCTTTCGTGTAAGCGCGCTCAAGTTTCACCGCCGTAATCCACTCGCGCAATTTGATGTAAACCAGCTTGAGGAATTTTTGCGGAGCACTCATGCCCTCAAAATCCCGGTCAGAATAGAGCATTTTGGCCAGCTGTTGGGTGATCGTAGAGCCACCTCCCGCACTATGATCGCCCATCAATACCGTGCGTAGCACCACCCGAGCCACTGCCCGCCCGTCAATGCCACAATGTTCGCGGAAACGCTCGTCTTCTGTGCTGATGAGGGCTGTCACGAGATGTGGGCTCAGGTCTTCGTAGGGCACAGGCACCCTGTTTTCAACAAAATAACGGCCCAACAAATCGTTGTTGCTACCCAAAACCTCACTTGCTACTGCCGAGGAAGGATCTTCCAGTTCGCGGAACGATGGTATAACCATTATGCTGATGATCAGAAACATAAGGATCACGGTACCCATGCCGCCTAAAAAGATTCGCCATCCCCAGCGCACGATGTTGCGATACAGGGGCATCCGCTTTCCTTGCAAAGCGGCTTTCAGTGAAATGAGATGCTGAGGTTCTTGCATAGTGATGCTTTTTTGGTCTGTAGAAGTGCTTGGCAAAAGTATGAAGTTGTGGAGACAGTTGATTGGGTTGATGGAATTTAAGATTACAGGATAAACCGTAGTAATCGCTACACCCCGCCTTTTTCCCGACCTTAGCCCAATGAAGTCGATGATCGTACCCCTGCTGTGCCTCCTGTTTGCCACCTGTACGCCCAATGCGCCAAAGCCCTTGGAACCCGCTTTTTTTTGCTGGGAAACCACTTTAAATTTAAGTCCAGATGCTCAAGCGTTATTGCACGATCTAGGGTGTAAAAAACTGTTTGTCAAGATATTAGATGTAGCGAAGAATGCTGCATCAGGTGAAATTGAACCCTATTCCCACACGGTCGTAACCGATACAGCGGGATTGGCTGGGCTCGAAATCATCCCTACGGTTTTTATTACAAACGAGGTTTTTCAACATATTTCAGCGGCAAAAATGGAGTGGCTGGCAGGGAAAATTGCGGCCTGTTTTTCCGCCGCCGTTCCCCTCCAAATGAAGGGGCCGGGAGGCATATTTCGGGCACCGGGCTGGGCACTCTTTGATTGCGACTGGACACCTTCTACCCAGGAGGCCTTTTTTCTCTTTTTGAAAAAAATGCGCAGCAAACTCCCGCCCGGCACAATCCTGAACGCTACGATCCGGCTTCATCAGTATAAATTCCCACAAAAAACAGGCACTCCTCCCGTGGATCGCGGGATGCTCATGTGTTACAATACTGGCGATGTGGACGAAGAGGGCGAGCATAATACGATTTTTCACCCTGAGGATGCACTGAAATATTTGGAAGGCGCCCCCAAAAACTACCCGCTACCTTTAGATTTGGCTTTGCCGCTTTTTTCCTGGGGACTGGTTTTTAGAGAAGGCGAGCTTTGGAAAATTGTGCCCGGGCCGCTGCCTTTTGAGGCCATGCGAAAGGATGGCAAATGGATTGAAAATCCAACAACTGATTCTTTCGCTGCCCAACTCTGGGAACTGAAGGAGGGCACATTCCTCGGCGGCCATTACCTTCGCCCCGGCGATCATCTGCGGGTTTCGGTTACCTCGCCCAAACTGCTTTTTAAAGCAGCCAATCTAGCCCGAAAACTCGATCTGGCCGACGACGCGAACCTGGCTTTTTTTCATTTAGGCATCGCTAAGTCGGAACATTTTTCAGCACAACTGCTTGATAGTGTATGCAAAATAGTACGAAATTGAAGGATTTTTTTGGACTCAGGATGTTGGGCCGTGTACCGTCTACCGTGCACCGCCTACCGTCTACTGTGCACCGTGCACCATCTACCGTTTACCGTCTAGCGTGTACCGTCTACCGTCTACCGTGCACCGTTTTTATCCTCTTCCTTTTTACCTCCTTTACGCCTACGCAGTTCAAGCCTGGCCAAAGTCAGGCACCCAATTCCTGTATGCCGCACAGCCAGCCTTTTTACGGCTATAGTTTTTTTGATGCTGATTTTGTGGACGTAAGTGCGGCTTATGCGCCGTTTTTTCTTCGCTTTGGCGACTATTTCGAGCGCAATTACAACCCGGAATTGACCCAGAAAAAGGAAAATTGTGAAGAATGGAGCGAACGGCTCTGCAGCAAAGCCAAATGGGAGGAGGTGGCCGAGGTGATTTATGAATCTGATGCCTCTGACCTGGCCCGTCTACATGAAGCGGCAGGAGATAAGACCCGGAAAACCGCTTTGCCTTTCCGTTTGGAAGATAATAATTTCGCCTACATGTTGGCCTACAACGGTTGTGTGGAAGTGACCCGCTACCTCACTTTTGCCAAACGATGCGAAGAACACGTAGTGGCACGCGGCGATAATTGGACTCCAAAACAGCGAAATGTGACAGAGATGATGGGGCTAATTCGGGAAGGGAAACTGCGATTTGAAGACACCCAATCGCACTTTGTACGGATGCGATATGCCTACCAATTGGTGCGTCTGGCCCACTACGCCGGGGCCTGGCAAATGACCCTCGACCTCTTCAACGAACTGATGCCAAGGGTAGATCGAAAGAAAAAAAGCATCCTTTTTTACTGGACCCTGGGTCATGTGGCGGGGGCGATGCAAAAACTGGGTAAATATCCGGAAGCAGCGTACAGATACTCGCTCATGTTCCGAAATTGCCCTTCCAAGCGCTCCCAAGCCTACCGAAGCTTCAAAATCCGCAATGACGATGATTGGCAAAAAACCATTCGCCTCTGCAATAGCGATGCAGAAAAAAGCACCCTTTACATCCTTCGCGCAGGCGGTTCGCATACCTGGGCCGTGGCTGACATGGAGACTATTTATGAACTAGACCCGCAAAATCCGCAACTCGAACTTCTGCTCGTGAGCGATGTGCAAGAGTTGGAAAAAATATTTCTCCGCACCTCCGTCACAGATGATAAAAATGGCCGCGCACTGGGCAAACTCAAACGCGAAGCAGCCTCAAAACATTTGCTGGATTTGCAAAAATTCGTGCGTCGCGTTATCCGCGACAAACAAGTGCTCAAACCTAAAACCTGGCGGGCGGTAGACGGCTATCTTGAGCTGCTCGCCAATGACCGCTACGCCGCCGCCAAAACCTGGGACCGCCTCGAAAACGACCTGGAAAGCAGCAAACCAGACAAAACCATCTTCCAACAACTCGAAATCTGGCGCTGTCTGCTGGCCGTCATGAACCTGGACACCACCGCCTCCGATACCGTAGACCGTCTGGCGTACAAGGTGCGCAGCCTCTCGGCATTTAATCAAAATCCGTACTTCGAGCCCTTTCTACAAGAATGGCTTTCAAGGGGTTATGCAGAAAACAACCACCCCGGGAAAGCGATGATTGCAGCCTATCCGCCACATACTATTCGGTATAATCCACGCCTGGATGTGCTGGAAGATTTGCTAAGACTGGCCAATACCTTTGATCCTGTTTTGCTGGAAAAAACCATGATGATTGATACCAATCCGGAAAGGATCAAAGCCTATTTTTTGGAAACCAAAGGCGTGTATTTTCTGAGTCGTGGCGAGCCAGAAGCTGCTGCTGCCATGATGCGCCAGATTAGTCCGGTTGAGCAATCACGTATGACCCAGTTTAAACCATTCGCCAGTCGGTACGGCGAAATTATCAATCGGGAAGTGGGTGGCCAAACGTCGCTGAATCGCCTCCAAATTGTGGAGCAGCTCATCCAGTACGACCAACAGGCCAAAGCTTACGAGGCCCTGCAAGATACCGCAGAAGCTAAAACCTGGCAAAAACTCGGCGATTTTTGGTATAATACCTCTTACTTCGGCTATGAGTGGGAGGTGCGTGATTTTAACCGCGACGGAACCAACCAACTTCGACTGGCGCAGGGGCCAGTATTCCCGATGGAAGGCGCGCCCGATGGAAACCTGGAGAACCTGGATCTAAAGCTCGCGTTGTTGTATTACGAAAAAGCTTACCGTGCTGCCCGCACCCAGGAAGGGAAAGCCCGTGCAGCATTCATGGCCGCCCGTTGCCAGCAAAAAATATGGTTTTGCAGTCCCGAGTGCCGCTACCGGCCTGGCAGTCAATTGATTCCGATTTTGCCACCAGAATCGATGATTTATTATGATGTTTTGATTGAAAAGCATTCCAAGACCAAGTTTTACGAGACTGTGGTCAAGGAATGTAAATGGCTGGCGGCGTATGCGCGATGAGGATTTTTCTACAAGTCTACTTTTATAAAATTGACAAAGTAGAATTAGTAACGACTAAAAAAAGTTCACGATTTACAAGGATGTCTCTGAAGCAGGATTTTGCGCATTAGGGTAAAATTTTGTTTGGTTTGAATGCTTCATTGACCGGGTTACTTAAATTCACACGGACAATGAAGAATTCAAACCAAACAAAATTTTACCCTAATGCTCAAAATC
>JBBQLD010000085.1:0-12786 GCA_038327555.1 Chitinophagales bacterium | reverse complement strand
GGGTGTGGGTAAACCCGCCTTCGCCCCTAAACGGGGCTATGGCGGGTAAAGCGGGCGTGGCGAAATTGGTAGACGTACCAGACTTAGGATCTGGCGCCGCGAGGCATGGGGGTTCGAGTCCCTCCGCCCGCACAACTTTTTTTGGAGATTGGCTTATGGGTTGATTTGTTTATTTAAATGCTGAGATTTGGCAAATTTTAAAATTTGCCAAATCTTTTTTTTGCCAAAAATCTTCGCATGAAGTGGTCATTTCATTGGCCAAATTTTTACCCGCCGAAGCCTACCTGCCTGCAGGCGGGGCCTACGCGGGAGCCACCTTAGCACATTTATATCATGGTCGTCCGCAAAGACATAGACAACTGTAGCGCTGTCCTCTCCGTTACCATTACCCGCGAGGTACTAAAACCCAAACTTGACACCGAACTCAAAAAAGTTCGCCAAAAGATGCCACTCAAAGGCTTCCGTCCTGGCCAGGTGCCGATAGATCACATCAAAAAGGTGTATGGTGCCTCCGTTTTCACAGAGACGCTCAATGAAATGTTCAGCGAGGAACTGGTGGCTTTCCTCCGTGAAAGCAACCTCAATATTTTAGGACAACCGCTGCCTGCTGAAAACCAGTCTACAAAATTTAACATCAGCATTAACAATCCTGATCCGGAATATACCATGGATTATGAGATCGGTTTTGTGTCAAAAATCGAGATCATTGGCATCGACAAAAGCCATTCCTACGAAAGACTAGCGGTTAGTAACCTGGACGAACTCGCCGAGGAAGACCTCCAGGATGCCCGCAAACGGGAAGGTAAGCGCAGCAACCCGACCGATGGCATTGAGGACAACGATATCTTGCGCATCGCAGCCCGCGAACTGGATTCAGAAACTGGCAACGTAAAAGAAGATGGCTGGGAAACACCTATGACCTTTTTAGTTAAGAACATAAAGGACGAAGCATTCAAAGCCAAATTACTCACTCTGAAGACAGGTGATGCTCTGCGCTACAATGCGCGTTCAGTGGAGAATCATGAGAAGGAAGATATGCACCGCAAATATATCCTAGCACTTCCTGGGAGCGATGACCGCATGGTAGGCGATTGGTTCGAAGGCATCATTGAAGAGGTAAGTCGCGTAGCAGATGTTGAACTTGACCAGGAGTTTTATGATGGTTACTTTGGCGAAGGCGTGACAAACAAAGAACAAGCCGTTGAAAAGTTGAAAACAGGTATTCTACAATTTTATGATGTTCGCTCCAATGCGCTGCTTTTCAGAACATTACAAGAGCGCCTGCTTGAATTAAACAAAATTGAACTTCCCGATAAATTCCTGAAACGCTGGTTAGGTGTCACTAACCAAGGTAAAATCAGTGCTGATCAGATTGAGCGTGAATACCCTGCCTTTTCTGACAATCTTCGCTGGTCTATCATCCGCGAAGACCTGATGGAAGAATATGGCGTGGAAGTTAGCGATGAAGAATTGAAAGCTGAATACGCCAGCCGGGTGCGCAACTATTTCCAATCAAACCTGCCTGATCATTTTATGCAGAGTAGCATCGAGCGCCTCATGGAGGACGAAAAGGATGTGGAAAAAACCCGCCGTGAACTCGAATCAGATAAATTGCTTGAAGCCGTTCGTGGAGAAATAACCCTGGTTGACAAAGCTGTTTCTTCAGAAGAATTTCACAAAATAGTGGAAGAAGTGACCGCAAAGGCTAAAGGCGAGCAATCGGAAGACGCTGCAATGCGCACCACACTTGAGGAGGAATGAACTTTTAACTATGAAGTATGAAGTATGAAGTATGAAGTATGAAGTATGAAGTATGAAGTATGAACATCCTAACTTTAGTCGTTCATAGTTCATAGTTCATAGTTCATAGTTCATAGTTCATAGTTTATTCCAGTTCCATTTTTAGCAACCGTAACCTTGTTGCGAAATCGTTGTTTCCTTTGCCTCACAAAACTCGTGCAACAGCTTCACTTTTAAAACAAGAAGCGATTCTGATGCGCTAAAAATTGGTTTTTAAAATGTTTGACAAAAACGAATTTCAGAAGTATGCCACGAAACATCTTGGCATGAGCAGTATGCACCTTGAAAAATACATGGGCATCTCTGTACCTGGCATCAAGGCATTCACGCCCTATGTCATTGAGGAGCGCCAAATGAATGCTGCTTCTTTGGATGTATTCAGCCGTTTGATGATGGATCGCATCATTTTTATGGGTGTACCGGTCACAGAGTACGTTTCTAACGTGATTCAGGCTCAGTTGCTATTCCTCGAAAGCACTGACCCAAAGCGTGACGTTCAAATGTTCATCAATAGCCCAGGTGGGTCTGTTATTGACGGACTTGGCATTTATGACACGATGCAATATGTAGCGCCAGATGTGGCCACAATTTGCACAGGTTTGGCCGCTTCTATGGGTGCCGTTTTGCTCGCCGCAGGTGCAAAAGGCAAACGTAGTGCATTATTTCACAGCCATGTGATGATTCACCAACCATCAGGTGGTGCGTCAGGGCAGGTTTCAGATATCGAAATCTCTTACAAGCTCATTAAAAAAATGCAAAAGTCGCTGTATGATGTGATGGCACACCACACTGGTCAGCCTTACGAGAAAATTGAGATTGACTGTAATCGCGACAATTGGATGAGCAGCTTAGAAGCCAAAGAATATGGCTTGGTGGATGAGGTACTTGACCGTAACAATCCGAAAAAAGCTAAAGAGTAGTTTTAATGCTCATGGATTTTTTAGCCCCGTTTTCGCAGTTTTGAACTGCGGGAACGGGGTTTCTTATTTTAGTTCGGCAAAATTTGTTTCTCCGCCCAACCCTATTCGGCCTGTTTGCGTCTTGAGCATGTTAAATCTTTCGTAAAAAACGTCGTGACACAAACCTGACAAAACAAAAAGACTACTTTTGATTGCGTTTAGACAAAAATGTGGCTTTCCTGCGCAGCTCAAGTGATGAAAAAATGATGGCCGCTGTGCAGTACAGACACCCATTTAAATAAAAATCTATTCACCCATTTCTCAGCCCGTAGAAAGCGAAGCAGCAGCTAAGTTGATCTATGCGTTAGAATGGACAAAAAGTAACGATTTACATCTAAGAAACTATTTAAACCAGTTTTTTTAGAAATACGCTCTCCTATTTATTCACCGTAAAACAAACTTAGCCATGAAAAAACTCGCACCTGTTTTTACCATGCTTGCCCTCTTCTTACTGCTTGGGGCATGCAAATCTGACTTTTCCTACTATTATTATTCAAAAGAGGAAACTCAATTGCTCTCGGAATATCTCGATCTTCCCGAGTTGCCAGATGATTACACCGTAAACTTCCCTGCTCACTTGAGCAATGTGGGCCTATTTGCACGTGCGGTAGAGCGCGATAAAGCCATATTGGGTCGCGTAATTTTCTACGACAAAAAGCTCTCGAAAGATGGTACCGTCTCTTGCGCCTCTTGCCACAAACAAGAACTTGCTTTCGCTGACGACAAGGCTTTAAGTGAAGGCGTTTATGATCGTTCAACCGATCGCAACTCCATTGCCCTTGGTTCAGTAGCCAATTTCTCAGCATATTACGGAACCGACCTCAATGGCTCTAGTGCAATCCGTTTTTTCTGGGATAACCGTGCTGAAACTGCAGCCGATCAAAGTCGTGGTTCCATGACCAATGCAAAAGAAATGGACATGACCATGCACGAAATAGCTTCTACAGTAGAAGCACAGCCTTATTATCAGCCGCTATTTAAGAAAGCATTTGGTAGTGGTGAAGTCACCGATGCGCTTGTACTGGAAGCTGTTGCAAATTTTGTGAATGCAATGGGCTCTTACCAGAGCAGATTTGATGCTGAAGCAAATAATTTTAATGGCCAATTTACGGGCGGCTTTGGCAACATCATGTTCAGCCAGAATTTTAATGGATTCAGTCCCGCTGAAAATCGTGGCAAAACACTTTATAACAACAACTGCTCCTCTTGCCACAGTGGCAACATGGGCCGTCCGGTATTGCAATTGGCCAACAATGGTTTAGAGACCAATCCTACCGATCTAGGCGTGGGTGCCATTAGTGGCATCGTGTCAGAAAATGGTGCCTTCAAAGTGCCAACACTGCGCAATATTGCGCTTACCGGACCTTTTATGCACGATGGCCGCTTTACCAGCCTAAACGATGTACTAGACTTTTATAGCACTGGAATTCAGAATCACCCATTCTTGCATGCAGACCTCCAAACCAATGGACAGCCTAAACACATGAATTTTTCTGCTACAGATAAGACAGATTTGATCGCATTTTTGAATACCCTGACGGATGACCATTTACTTGATGACAAGAAGTTCTCCGATCCTTTTAAGCAGTAAACACAAACACCGCCACACGTCCGCCCGCGAGCCATTGATTTGATGTGCTTTCGGGCGGATTTTTTTAATGTAAGCAACTAAACCTATGCGTGTTATTACCCTAGTTTATGCTATTTTCCTTCTTTTTGCTGTCGGTTGCAGCCAATACCACTACTCCCCAAATTTTGTTCAAACACCCTACATTGAAAAAAAAGGGGATGGCGTAGTCTCCGCAGGAGCAAGCGGCAGTCCAACTGCCATTAATGGCGATTTTCATGTGTCGTACAGCCCTATTAAACATGGTACGGTGATGCTCAATTATTTTAGGGCTAAAACAAGTTTTGAAAATACAAATTTCTTTGGTGGACCTTCGTACGTCCAAAGTGCAAAGGGCTATCTCGTTGAAGCTGCAGCTGGCGGATATATGCCTTTTTCCTTTGGCACCGGAGCGCTGTATGTCGGTTGGGGGCAAGGGCAAATGCGCAATGATTACGGCATAGGCCGAATCGCGGAACTAGGGCTTCAGCGTTTTTTTGTACAGCCCACATTTACCTTCAAAAACGATTGGTTTCGACTTGGGATGGGTATGCGCCTGGTGCGGCTTAGTTTCCCAACCGGTGACATTGACTATCGGATAGAGCCTTCCGACATCCAAATCATCCAACGCTTGGAAAATGAATCTCCCTTTTGGTTTCCGGAATTTGGCGGCAATGTGGGTGTTCATTTCAAGCCTGTCACCCTGTTTGCAAGTCTTGTTCTTGTCGCATCAAAACGCGCTTCAGACTTTGGATTTGATGGGTCAAATATTGGGGTCGGTGTATCTTTTGAATTGCAGGAAATGTTTAAAAAACGGCAGAAGAAGAAAAAAAATGACAAATGACGAATGACGAATGATCGTAAAATAAATTTTTTATGAGACCAAGCCTTCTTTCATTTGTAGCTATTTTAGCACTGCCTTTTGGGGCAATGGGACAAACCTACAACTACGCGCCAAATATGCTGAACATCCCTTGCTTCGCGCAAAAAGGGGATGCAACTGTTGGTCTTGGCTGGGGACGAGGAGTTGTTTTTCAGGCCTTGGAAATTCAGGCTGCTTACAGCCCAATACCGCATCTGGCGGTGATGGTCAATTATTTCGCCCCTCGAGAAAAATATGTGCGCAATCGCTCAGCAATCGGCACCGATTTCTATTTATGGGAGGGCGCAATTGGGATTTATGAGAAAATACCTAAAGGCGCTGCAAGTCTGTTTGCTGGCTTTGGCTCAGGGCGTTTATTCAATAACTATGGGTTTGACCGTGTTGCAAATTTTGACTTAAATCGCTGGTTTGTGCAACCCGGCTTTAGCTATCGAAGCAATTTTTTTCAAGCTGGACTTGCACTTCGACTCTCACACCTGACTTATAAAAGTGGTGTAGTGTCGTACTCCATTGAGGCACCAGACATTCAATACATTCAGAATATTGAAAAAAATTCGCCGATTTTTTTACCTGAACTTGGTTTGCAGATCGGGATGCGGCTCAAACCATTGGTCATTAGTCTGAATATCGCTTCAATTTTTCCAAATACCAGCAGCTGGAATTTTAATCGCCTAAACACTGGGCTCTCTATTGCCTTGGATTTTGGTGTGCGGAAGGAGAAAAAAAAGGAGCAGGGAGATTAGTAGGTAAAAATAAGCGTTGCCCTAAACTTAACCATCAAAAGTGAGGCTCATCTTGCCGAGCTGCTAAAACTGACCAATACGCGGTCGGCTTAATAGCTCGGCAAGATCTGAGCCTCATTTATTGCGCTTTTATCTTGAACGCCAGCCCACCAACATTGCGGGGCTCTGCATCTCCAGGGCACTTTATCTGGATATCGTCGAAGAAATATGCGTCTCCAGGCTTTGCTTTTTTGATCCATTCCAAGACTCCGCTATTCCATGACCCACCCCTATTTACCCGCGAAATCGGATCCTCGCCTGTGGGCAAATACGTAGCTTCAAAGCTAATTATTTCGCAGGTCACATCGAAGTCGAAGTTTTCAAGCGTTAGTTGAATCCTCTTGGACTGTTGCATGAGATCAGCAACAACTGATCCGCTCTGATATTCCCCGTCTAGTTTGGGTGTTGGGTTGGGGATTCTTTTTACCCGGTATTAATACAAGCTTGTTATCCAAATTAGTGTAAATTAGTGCAATTTGTGGCAAAAACCAATCGAAAGCTACGGAATTAGCTGGAATCATAGAAACTCAACCCTTTAGTTTTTTAGTTGTTTCAACACCTATATTTGCAACATTAAAATTGATTTTCAGAAAATGAACCGAGTCGACTTTCTCAAATCATTGGCAATGTTGCCCTTAATTACTTGCAACATGAAACTTCAAGATTTTCCAAAAATCATAGGCCAGGGGCCTAATACGACTAAAATGCCCGCCCTCTTCGTCGGTCACGGTAGTCCAATGAATGCATTGGAAGACAATACTTTTACGCGAAGCTTGAAAAAATTGGGGACTGAGTTTAAAAAGGAAGGCAAAATACCCTCCGCCATTCTGGTCGTATCTGCGCACTGGCTCACGCGAGGGAGTTTCGTGAATGTGAGCGAAAAGCAAGAAACCATTCACGATTTTGGCGGCTTCCCGCAGGAATTGTTTGAGGTGCAATACCCGGCAAAGGGTTCGCCAGCCACCGCAAAAGAAACCGCCCTGCTCAGCCACCTGTTGCACGAAACGAACGAATGGGGACTCGACCATGGGGCTTGGGCTGTGCTTGTACACCTGTTTCCTGAAGCCAATATCCCAGTGTTTCAAATGAGCATTGATTTCTACCAACCCATGCAGTATCACCTTGATTTGGCAGCGCAACTGCGTTCGCTCCGTGAAAAAGGCGTACTGATAATCGGCAGCGGCAACATCGTGCACAACCTGCGCATGAGCATTCCAAAGCTTCAGCAAGGGGATGCTAAGCCTTTTGATTGGGCCATTGAATTTGATACCTGGGTGAAAGGAAAAATCACTTCGGGTGACTACGCTGCCCTCACAGATTACGAACAAATCGGCAGTGCCGGAAAACTCGCCGTGCCTACACCGGATCACTACATCCCGATGCTGTACACGCTCGGGCTTGCATACGGAAAGGAGGAGATTAAACAAGTGTACGAATCTGTGGAATATGGGGGAATGAGTATGCGAACGTTTCAGGTGGGGTAAATATTAAGGCGTTTTTGGGCTGAGCTGGGTGCTTGAATACCTGGAGTATCGCAATTTTCAACCCGCCATCGAACGGGCAAAAAAAGCCTGCCAAAACAGCGGTCAAAACCTAGCGGATCATTTCGTGGATATCCACGAAATGATCACCATTGGAAAAGGAGGAGAAAGAAGTGTTGAGAGCGTCAAACTTTCCCGTTACGCCTGTTATCTTATCGCCTAAAAGCAGACCCCGGCAAAGAGGTCGTCGCACTGGGACAAACGTATTTTGCGGTTCAAACGCGCTTGCAGGAAAGCCGCAATCAAACGTGTATGTGGGTTTAAGAAATCACAATACCCGTCTTGATAATCTCTGCAATGAATGAGTCACCTTGCTCAAAATAATCTGTTGAAAAAGTATGCGTTTCAATGGGTGTAAACTTCGAGTCACTTACTTTGACATCACCAAAGTAGCGTAGGTCAAAGTAGCCAACCCCAGTGAACTCATCAGCAACTAAGGCAAGATCAATATCTGACCATGGCCCCTGCTGGTTGCGGGAAAAAGAGCCAAACAAGATGGCTTTTTTTAAAGGAAACCCTTTGGCAAGGATGGCCTTTACAAATTCTTGAGCCGTTTCTAGAGCATATTGCTTAGTAGCCATTGGTAGAATGTTTCTGTTTGTTCTAAAATTGTTTTTGCCGCTTCCTCATCAAACATTTGATAGATAGCAAAGCGATAGTCAGGGTAACGACCTTCCATCTGGAAGGTATTCATCTGTTCTAAGAAAATTATCTGGTCAGATGAAAGAATCAGGCTTGTTTGCTCTGACAAACGGCGCAGGTTATGGATTCTAGGCGGAAAATCTTCGGGATTATCCTTTACCCAATGGGCTTTCATACTTTTTTCCAAAGTCAGATGGGCGAAGAACAAGCTTTCAACGAAATCTGATTTTTCAAACAAGTGCTGTGAAGCCTTCCAGCTTTTGGCAGCCGAGGTTTTCCAATATGCTACATAATCCTGCTTTTCCATATTTCGACAAAAGTAGGGCTTATTCATTAACGGTTGTTTCATGCTCCCGCAAAATACCCCACAATCTTCCCCGCAGCCACCTTACCCACCAACTTAACCACCTCATCTTTATCCGCTGCCTTCAAGCGCGCCAGCGAGCCAAAATGTGCTAGCAATTTCTCCGCCGTTTTCGCCCCAATACCCGGAATTTCCGTCAACCCAGTTTTGATAAAATTCTTACTCCGCTGATTCCGGTGAAACGTAATGCCAAAACGGTGGGCCTCATCGCGAGCCTGTTGGATGAGTTTGAGGGATTCGGACTTTTTGTTGATGTGCGCGGCCACTGGATCATCAGGGAAATAGATTTCCTCCAGTCGCTTGGCAATACCCACCACCGTCATTTGACCTTCCAGCCCAAGGGCTCGAATACTTTTCATCGCCGCGCTGAGTTGGCCTTTGCCCCCGTCAATAATAACCAGTTGCGGAAGCCCTGCGCCCTCCCCAATTAGTCGTTGGTAACGCCGAAGCACCACTTCTTCCATGCTGGCAAAGTCATTGGGGCCTTCTACCGTTTTGACGTTGAAATGACGGTAATCGCGTTTCGATGGCTTGGCATTTTTGAACACCACGCAACTGGATACCGGATTGGTTCCGTGCAGGTTTGAGTTGTCAAAACACTCGATCCAAAGCGGTGCGGCTTCCATGTGCAAATCGTCTTGAAGGGTACGAAGGATGCGTTCGGCACTGGTCTGTTTGCCGGTTGCATTCATGGCCTGCTTCCGCTTTTGCAACAGGTGATATTGCACGTTTTTCTCAGAAAGCTCGAGGAGTTTCTTTTTATCGCCGATTTTGGGAACGGTGATAATCAAGTCATTTTCAGGCAAAACGACCTCGAAGGGAACGATGAGTTCTTGCGTTATGCTGTTGAATCGTTCGCGCATAGACTGAATCGCCAGGGCAAGCATTATCTCCCGATCTTCATCCAGATTTTTCGTGAGCGTGAGGGTATAGGTATGGATAATGGCACCGTTCACCACTTTGAGGTAATTGACAAAAGCCTCCTTTTCATCGTCGGCAATCGCGAACACGTCCACGTCGCGTATATTGGGATTCACCACCGTGCTTTTGCCTTGATAATCTTCAAAAAGCGCTAGTTTTTCTTTCAAAACCTGCGCTTGCTCGAATTTCATTTCCTCGGCAGCCCGAGCCATTTCCTCTTTCAGGTGGTTTTTAACCGCAGCAAAATTGCCCTTCAGTATATTCTTGATTTGCTCAATTTTGCGGAGGTAGGTTTCCTCTGATTCATACGCAACACAAGGTGCTGCACAGTTTTTGATATGGTATTCCAGGCAGGGTTTGAACTTTTTTTTGGCAATATTATCCACTGAAAGATTCAGCTGGCAGGTGCGGAGTTGAAACAGTTTGCGAATTAACTCCGCAATTTGCTCTACCCGAAACCTTTGCAAATACGGCCCAAAATAGATAGAACCATCTTTGAAGGATTTGCGCGTAAGAAACACCCTAGGAAACCGCTCTTGCTTAATACAGATGTAAATAAGCGGCGATTTCTCGTCCTTCAACATAACATTGTACCGCGGCTGATGCTTTTTGATGAGGGTATTTTCGAGCAAAAGCGCATCGTGTTCCGTTTCCACAATCATGAATTCGATGTGGTGTGCATTGCGCACGAGCACCTTGGTCTTAGCAAGTTGGTACTTTTTTTCACCGAAGTAAGAGCCGAGGCGATTGCGCAGGTTTTTGGCTTTCCCGACATAGAGAATAGTGCCTTTCTCATCCACATACTTGTAGATACCAGGTTCGGTGGGTATGCCCGGGCAGAAGGCTTTGAAATCGTCGTTAGTCATGCGTGGGTGTGAAAGTGCGGCAAAATTAGCAAGCGCAAGTCATGCTTTGGAATACTGGTAGAATTAAAGTACAGATTTGTGGCATTTAGGGAAGGTACAGCAAACCAGTCAAGATCTGTACATTTGCTCATCCTCCTTTGTTTGATTCGTTTGTTTAAACTCGCGTTTGCCATGCTTTTTCTTCGCATAACCTTAATTGCCAGTTTCTTTTTATTCGCAAATTTTTGCCTTTCGGCACAATGCCCCATTTCAGTAAACGCCGGCGATGACATTTATTTATGCGCACCAGCACCTCCTACCGATTTGAATGGGGATATTTCAGGCGATTATATGAATTTTAACTGGAGCCCAACAGCTGGCATGACGGGTGCAACAACGCTCAGTCCAACCGTAACGGTTAGCCAAACGACCAGCTATGTACTTTCCGCATCTGCATTAGATTTGAATAATAATTTAGTCGGTAATGGAGATTTTGAAGGCGGTGCATCTGGATTTGACAGTGATTACACCTTTAGCCCCGGCAACCTCGTACCAGAAGGGTTGTACGACGTACTTGACAACCCGCAGAACGATCACCCTGGTTTTGCACCCTGCAATGACCATACTTCTGGCTCAGGCAATATGATGGTCGTAAATGGCGCGGGCACACCCAACCAAAACGTATGGTGCCAAACCATATCAGTAACCCCAAATTCACAATATGTACTATCCGCGTGGGTTACTTCAGTGGTGTCTGGCTCTCCGGCAATATTGCAATTCAGCATCAACGGCGTAACCTTGGGCGGAGTTTTTAACGCTCCCGGAGGTACTTGTACCTGGCAAAACTATTTCCAAATCTGGAACAGCGGCGGGAATTCTAGTGCCACCATTTGCATTGTAAATCAAAACACTGTACTTGGCGGCAATGACTTTGCCCTCGACGATATTGTTTTTTCTCCGTTATGCACGGTTACCGATACCGTCAAGGTATTTGTGCTAAATATTAATGCTGTGGCTGCCCCAAACTTGGTCGTGCTTCCCTGCGAGGGTGCTACAGTACAACTTTCGGGTATTGGCTCAAGCACTGGACCAGATATCAGTTATGAATGGACTACAGGCGATGGCAATATTGTTTCCGGAGCCAATACGATCAACCCAAGCATTGATGCAGTTGGAGAATACACCCTTTCTGTGTCCTACACCATAAACGGAGACATCTACTGCACCAAAACGGCCACCGTCAACGTCATTCTGAACCAAAACCCCTTGAATGCCTGGATAATCCCTCCCCAGCCGCTCGGCTGCGGTTCGCCGACAACATTTCTTATCGGAAATTCCAGCCAAGCGGCGCTTTCCACTTATGAATGGACCACACTCAACGGCAACATTATTAGTGGTGCTGACCTGAAAAACTGCACAGTAAACCAAGTGGGGACTTATACCTTGCTGGTTACTAACGTTAATACGGGCTGTACCGCTACTGAAAATGTAATAGTAACCCTAACCAATAACGTCCCCGCAGCCAATGCAAGTTCTACTGGCCTAATCACTTGTGCCAATGACACTGTGCCGCTTTTGGGGACTGGCAGCAGCACCGGACTCAATTTTGCCTACTCCTGGACAACCATTGTTGGCCAGATCACCGGGCCCATCAATACCCTGAATACCTCCGCCAGCGCAGGCGGCCTTTACATCCTCCACGTCACCAATACTTCCAACAATTGCACCTCAAACGATACGGTAAATGTACCAGCCAACCTGACCTTACCCACAGTAATCGGCACTTTACCCGCTGTGCTCTCTTGCGATCCTAACCAGGATACCATTGCTATTTTTATCAATGTGGGGCCGCCACCGTTTGTGCTTATCAATTGGACGACAGCCAATGGTAACATCGTTTCTGGACAATATACCCCTGGCCCACAAGCTGATTTACCAGGTACTTACACCGTATCGGTGTTTAATCCAGCCAATGGTTGTTACAACTATGACACCTCCCAAGTCCTGGCCAATTTCACGGTACCGCTTGCAGACATCCTGCCTGCCGATACGGTAACTTGCCAGTCGCCCAGCATCCAATTGGAAGGAAGTGGTTCCACGGTTGGGGCTAATTTTTCCATTGCATGGACATCCAACAACGGTGGCAACATTGTCTCTGGCGGAAACACCCTGACACCAACGGTCAATTCTGCTGGTGATTATCTGCTCATTTTGCGGGATAGTGTGAGCCTTTGCGCAGATACTGCCATGGTCAGTGTACTGGCGGATACCAATGTGGTGGTGGCTGTTGCCAATGCGCCAGATACGCTCAGTTGTGTGGTCAACGATGTGACCTTAAACGCCAATGGCTCTAGCAGTAGTGGCAATTTGAGCTATGTTTGGACGACCATTAATGGTATGATTTCTGGTGGTCAGGGCACGCCAAATCCAACGGTAAGCTCAG
>JBBQLD010000084.1:0-12820 GCA_038327555.1 Chitinophagales bacterium | reverse complement strand
GCTTCGTAGCCCACTTCTTTGGCAGCCAGCAGGCCGTGTACGCAACAATAGTCAAACTCAATGCCTTGTCCGATTCGGTTGGGGCCAGAGCCGAGTACCACGATTTTTTTCTTGTCGGTTACGATGCTCTCGTTTTTGGCATTAGGCATCACGTTTACTAAACCTTCAAGGTTTAGTAAACGTCCCTCAGCAGGCTCCACGTTCACTAAACCTTCAAGGTTTAGTGAACGTTCAGAGTTTAGTAAACGTACACCATGCTCTGCCCCCTCAAAAGTGGAATAGAAATAATTGGTCTTGCTTTCAAATTCCGCAGAGCAGGTGTCCACCATTTTATACACGCGTCGGATGCCGCGTCTTTTGCGCTCCTTGGTCACTGGTTTTTCATCAATTCGAAGCAACCAGGCGATTTGTGAATCCGAGTAGCCGTTCTTTTTGAGTTCGATAAAAAACTCGGTTGGGATGTCTTCCGGCACGTTATAGCGCTGGAGTTGATCTTCCATCTTGACCAAATTTTTGATTTGACCAATAAACCAGGGGTCTATGCCTGTGAATTTCTGAACGGTTTTAGAAGGAATACCGAGGCGCAGGGCATCTTTTACTCGGTAAATACGGTCGTCAGAAACCTTTTCCAAGCGCTCCATGATGTCGTCTGTGCGCAACCATTCTTTTTTGTCGGCACCGAGTCCTGTGCGATTATTTTCCTGACTTTGACAGGCTTTTTGCAAAGCTTCGTTGAAACAGCGACCTATGGCCATTACTTCGCCGACGGATTTCATTTGCAACCCAAGCCGATGGTCGGCACCAGGAAATTTATCAAAATTCCAGCGCGGCATTTTCACGACCACATAATCCAGCGTCGGTTCAAAAAAAGCTGAGGTGGTTTTTGTGATTTGGTTTTTCAACTCATCCAGGGAGTACCCAATAGAAAGTTTGGCTGCAATTTTTGCAATGGGATACCCAGTGGCTTTGCTGGCTAGCGCGGAAGAACGCGATACACGTGGATTCACCTCGACGGCGATAAATTTTTCATCTACAGGATTTTGCGCAAACTGCACGTTGCAACCGCCTGCGAAATTCCCCAGTGCCCGCATGATCTTGATGGCCTGATTCCGCATATCCTGATAGGCCGTGTCGGAGAGCGTCATGGCCGGGGCAACCGTGATGGAATCGCCAGTATGGACGCCCATGGGATCCAGATTTTCGACGGTACAAATAATGACCACATTGCCCAGCTGGTCACGAAGCAGTTCGAGTTCAAATTCCTTCCAGCCAAAAACAGCTTTTTCTACCAACACCTCGTGGGTAGGCGAGGCATTGAGGCCACGTTTGAGGGCTTCGTCAAACTCTTCTTCCTTCATGCAAAAGCCACCACCTGTACCGCCCAAAGTGTACGATGGACGAATAACTAAGGGAAAACCAATCTTTTGCGCGGCTTCCTTGCCTTCCAGAAATGAATTGGCAATGAAGGAAGGAGCGACATGCAGGCCCAAGGATATTACCAATTTTTTGAACTCATCCCGATTTTCGGTGGTCTCGATTGCTTTAGTATCCACTCCAATCATACGTACCCCATATTGCTCCCATATTCCCATTTTTTCACATTCGATGGCGAGGTTGAGGGCTGTTTGCCCCCCCATCGTGGGTAGCACGGCATCAATGGGTGGTAAATGCGGATCCTCCTGGTGTTTTTGCAAAATCTGCTCGATACTCTCCGGAGTAAGTGGTTTTAGATAAATATGATCTGCCGTAACCGGATCGGTCATGATGGTGGCCGGGTTGGAGTTTACTAAACTCACTTTGATCCCCTCTTCGCGCAGGGAGCGACTGGCTTGTGTGCCGGAATAATCAAATTCGCAGGCTTGGCCGATGATGATTGGGCCGGAGCCAATGATTAAGATGGATTGGATGCTCGTATCTCTTGGCATAGTGGAAAGCTGATTTTGCTGATTTGCTCGAATGGTGCACCGCGGATTTTGCTGGTTTTGCTGATTTGTGCGGAATCTAAATCCGCGATCATTTATGTAATCCCTGTTAAAAAAATGCCGCAAACTGGTTCAAAAGAAACCAGTTTGCGGCAAAGCCGAATTGAATGTGCTAGTCAGTCGCTTCTTCATTTCGGAGCGCAAAGGTAGAAAAAGGTTTAGCAAATTGGAGAACTAGCAAGCTTTTATCTTTTGCGCTTTTTCTGGAGGCCCATTTATTGCTTCAGGGTTGCAGCTTTTTAGACTTTGGACAGTTGGACTTTGGATTACTTAAACTTTGGACAGTTAGACTTTGGACTATCCAGCAGGTCGCCCACAATTTACCTGCCTTCATTTTCCAAATTCACAAGACTTGTTGCGATGGGGGGGGTTGTCTTTTTTTGAAAATTTTGAATACGATCCTAATGCTACTTTGTCAGATTAGCCGCAGCGCGGCGAAACGTCGGTGGCAGATATAAAAAACAATGAACCGAGGTGCATAGCACCGAAACTTTTCGCCGAATGTTGCGGTGCTATTCACGTCCGAACGAATGGTTGATGGCGATTACTACCGACGTTTCGCAGCACCGCGGCTGATATGATAAAGTAGCACTAATTAATCATCTTTTTCTAACTTTGCCCTGTTATTCAACAAAACTAATTCACGCAGCTATGTCTGAAGAAAAGAACGATTCGACCCCAAATGAACAGCCAATTGATCCGAAAAAGCCGAAAATACTTGCGCCAAAGAAGAATACGGTGAGTGATTTCAGCAAAAACAAAAACCGCTTTTTGTCGCCAAAGCCAGGTTCTTCAAAGATGAAG
Organism: Chitinophagales bacterium; assembly: GCA_038327555.1. GTDB lineage: Bacteria > Bacteroidota > Bacteroidia > Chitinophagales > Saprospiraceae > M3007. The sequence goes on along the minus strand of JBBQLD010000084.1, from coordinate 10,034 downwards.
GGCGGCGGAATGAAAGGTGGCGGAATGAAAAAAGGGAAATAATAATCCCCCAAAAGATGACCGAGAATTGAATTTCTGCTGCTGTTCAAAAGACTTTGCCGCAGAAGTAATTTAAAAAAATGTCCTGCCAAATTTGTCTCAGGAAGACGGTTTCAAGCGTTGAAACTGCTCGCGGAGAACTATCTGGTATTTTGCGCGTTAAAGTTTAACTCTGTCGCTCTTCAGCGCCAACAATTTAAAATCTCTACATGGCAATTCTCCAGCCAATTCGATTCATCAGCAATGATAAATCTCAGTTCTATCAAACTTTACACGCACGGGTAGACGCCCATTTTAAAGAAAACAACTTATCAAAGTTCGGTAATGTCGGCATTGTAGTTAAGACTATTGTTTTACTCTCCGCATACCTGCTTCCACTCGTTTTCATGGCGTGGTTTCAACCTGCCTGGGGTTGGTCTCTGATCTTGTGGTCACTCATGGGTGTAGCCATGGCTGGGGTAGGCATGAGCGTTATGCACGATGCCAACCACGGTGCATATTCGGCCAATTCATACCTCAATAAATTTGTTGAGTATTCACTTGTCCTATTGGGTGGATCTTCTTTCAACTGGAAATTACAGCACAACAATCTGCACCATACATTCACCAACATTGCGCATTACGACGATGATATTGCAGATAAACCGGGACTTCGACTTTCGCCACACAACGAGGTAACCGATACCCACCGTTCTCAATGGTGGCATGCGATCTTTATCTACAGCCTGGTTACGCTTTATTGGGTTACCGCTAAGGATTTTATGCAGTATGCCCGCTACACCAAAATCGGGGTGAATAAAAATACAACTACTCAAAATCGGGTATTGTTAGCCAAAATAATAGCGATTAAACTGGCCTATTTTTTATTTTTTATAGGTTTCCCAATTCTAGCCGGGCTTCCCGTTCTGGGTGTTATTGCAGGTTTTTTATTGATGCACTTCGTTGGAGGAATAATCCTGACGGTTATTTTTCAATTGGCCCATACGGTAGAGGAAACTACTTTCCCGCTACCAAATGATAAAGGAATTATTGAAAATGAATGGGCGATACATCAGATGAATACTACGGTCAATTTTTCGCGCCGCAATCGGCTGCTATCCTGGTATGTCGGCGGACTTAATTTTCAAGTGGAACACCACCTTTTTCCGAAAATTTGCCATGTACACTACCCTCGCATTGCAGGTATTGTAGAACGAACGGCCTTGGAGTTTAACGTCCCTTATCTGGAGCACAAAACTTTTGGTCATGCCGTGCGCTCCCATTTTGCAATACTTCGGAAGTTTGGAAAACTACCAGAAATGGATGAATTGATAGGTTGAGGTTTTACCGACGCTACGCCGCGATGCGGCTGATCTGAAAAAGTAGAATTAGGCGCAATACAAGAAAGACATAATAGGACACGAAAGCGCGCTTCGAGCGACTTTTGTGTCCTTTTTGGTTAAAAATTCGCGCCTGCGCCACCACCCCCAAACTGTCCACCGCCAAAAGATTGACTTGGGTCCGGCTTCGGCCCCGGTTGGTTTGCAATGGTTTGCTCTATGAGCTGCTGCTCTATTTCTTGCAACATAGAGGTTTCTGAGTCTTCCTCATAGGTGAAGGCGCCTTCATGATGCTGCAGGTAACGAATGGAGAAATAGGCCGTAACAAACAACACCGCGCCACAAATGACCGCAGCCCAGGTGAGCGGCAATACATGGTAATAATACCGGAACGAAAAAACAGCCGCCGCCACACAGGCTAAGCCAATATCCAGCAAATGCCTGTCTTTGCGGCGCAAGCCAACATAAATATAGACAAAGGGAACGCCAAAAGTGCATATCCAAAAAAACCAGGCGATGGGTACGGTCTCCAATCCAAAAATGGACAGCGCAGCTTGTTGCACCACCCAAAAATTACAACTGGCATAAAAAGTAAGGAGTGATATCAGTTCAACAACCATCAAAACACCGTGCCAATGCCGCCAGGCATAACGTTTTTGTCCACTTTTTGAAAACAGGTAAGCACCCGCTGAAACCAGCATTCCGGCCAACGGAAGCAAAAAAAGTGCAAGTCCGGGAATTTCCTTGACTACCAGGAGTACAATGCCCAGCGAGCACAAATAAGCGGCCAGCCCCATCAATCTATCCAGATAACGAATGCTGCCGGCGACTAAAAAAGGCCAGGCAATACAATAATACGCCAAAGCCGGGGTGGAATAATCAAACGAGTAGCATAATCCAAGTAAAATAGCCCAAACACCCACATAAAGTAAGGTGTCATCTATTCCACTGCTCCTATGCCTTCCATTTCGGATGACTCGCGAATCCAAAAATACGATACAAGCTATCCCGCAAAAAATCCCGAAAGCGGAAAACGCCCACTCGGATTCCGGCTCTAATATCATCACCAGAATACCCCCAGCAGCCATCAGGAGAATCAGGGTAAAAATGGCCAGCCCAATACGAACGAATAAATTGGGCGAATAGAAATTTGAAGGATAATGTCCCTCAATGGCTTTCCATTTTTCTGCTGAAAGCAAGCCCTTTTCATGCCATTTACGCGCAGAATCCTTGGTCAGCAAGGCATCTAGCCAGTTGGTGTTGTATGCAATCATGGCTGGTCGTTTTTGATGAAACGTTTGTAATTGGTTAGGAAAACAATCACTCCGATACAAGAAAACACAAAATAAAACAGGTAGAACATGAAGTCAAAATTCAGGCTTTCCGTATGAATGATGAGCATATAGGTAAGTCCAATGTAGCCATAGAGCACCGCCACCGTTAGAAAGTATAACGAACCTCGGGTACGGGCATACCACAGGAAAAAACCGACAGCAACGCATAAGAGCGGGAAATAAAACAAGGATTGCTCAAGTGCCATCATCCCGGCAAGGGTGGAAATCATCAGAATATGCACCCCAAAATTGAGATAGGTCAGCGAAAAATGCTTCTTAAAGTCCCAGCGTTCACTTAGAAATGGAACCACGGTAAGTAGTATGCCAAGAAAAACACCCGTATGAATAATTGCTGAGCTGCTAAAATCATTGTTAGAGAGCAGGTCTTGTGGGGTTACCGTGATGCCCAACCAGGTTGCTAAAGCCGTGATTCCAAGCGACAACACACCCCGATTATCTAGCCAGTATGCCAGCGCAAAAAACAGGAGCATTGGGATAAAAGTCGCCAGGCCATAACGGGTACCAAAAACTTCATATTGGTATTGAAGATACCCTTCCATGACTAGAAAGGTGAGGCACCCAAGCAGCAAAATGTAGTCGTAGTAGGGTGTTGGGCTTTTGATTTCCTCCTTTGAAAAGGGTTTTTTATGCCGGACGGCATACCAAAAACAAGCCGTGCTTATAGCCCCAATCAAGACAATAATTACCACATGACCAATGGTGTCAATGTTTTCATAGATCAAAAAACCCAATCCAATATTCAAAAGCAGAACACCTAGGTAAAGTAGAGATTTTAGCTCCCAATGGAGGGAAAATGGCGTTTTTGATTCAAAAACTTCGATTTTTTCAGCGTCTTCACGAGAAATGATTTCTTGTTGGAGCAGGTTGTTGAGAATTGATTTGTGCATAGGTCAGGAACAGGTAAGGTGCTCAAATTTACATTTTTGACTAGAAAGGGTACGCATTTTCTTGCCTTGAAACCAAGTGCTATATTATTGGCGGAAAAATCAGTCAATAACTCGAGTAAACATGCTAAAGCTGGGTTGTCTTCCTGACGGGATTAGTCCGCATCAAGTGCGCTTTGGCAGCGTGGATGCCGTTTTGAGTGCATGAAATGCATGCGCTCTAATAACGCGCACTTGATGCGCACAGATCCCGTCAGGAAGACAACCCACGTTGTTCTTAAATCAAACTTAGAGACTTCGCTTTAAATTGCCGATAAAAGCCAGTCATGGGTGACCTTTAGGGGAGTGTTCAGAAATCTGTGTCAACTGCCAGTTACGCCCCCTAACCCTGAAACTCAAGGCAAAATAACGGCTAAATTTCTGCCGGCCCAAAAATGCCTGCTTGCGGGGAGTATTCAAACGGATATCAATGAATCATTACTAGTATTAACATCTATGCCTAGCCTTCAACCACTACTTGCCTTTACACTCCTTCTGGCCTATTTTGCTTTGCACAGTCTTCTGGCAGCGGATAAATTGAAGGAATGGTTTTCCCAAAGGACAGGGGCCAATTTTCGATATTACAGATTGATTTACAATGTTCTGGCAGGCGTTCTGCTAATCGTTTTGCTGTATTGGATGGCGATCTGGCCCACAAAACCTATGTTTGAAAAAAACGCCTGGACAAACGGGGCGGCAGTTGTTTTGCTGGCCACAGGCTGCTGGCTCGTTGTAGGTTCCCTGCGCCAATATGACTTAGGCGAATTCACCGGCATCCGGCAAATCACGCAAAAAAACGCCACGCCAAACCACAGCAGTCTGAATGTTTCAGGATTCAACGCTCTGGTACGACATCCACTATATCTTGGAATCATTTTGAGTCTGGTTGGCCTTTTCCTGGTATGGTCTAAAATATCGGCCTTGCTACTTCTGCTGAGTGTGTTGGTTTATCTGCCTTTCGGAATTCATTTTGAAGAAAAGAAATTGCGCAGGCAGTTTGGACAGGCTTACTTGGAGTATGAAAAGCGGGTCAAACGTTTGATTCCGTGGGTTTGGTAATTAAAACGCCCACAGCACCACCCTCCATTCCTCTCCCGCCACAGCGTCTGAAAACGTATGCAAAGTTTCAAACCCCACCCGCTCATGGGCTCGAATGGATCGCGTGTTGCGTGCTGCAATTTCTGTAATGACAAAATCATAGTCCCCGCGGTATACCTCCTTCATTTTGTGGTACATCCCGTCAAAGACACCCATGCCGCGATAGCCCTCCGCCACACAGATTTGTCCCATGACAAACCAGCGCGGGTTGTCGCGCAAGCCAGAGCCACGCCAAGTCAGTGTATCCAGCAAATCAAACATAGGTTGTAAGATGGGCACTTCCTTTGCGAAGGCTCGCGGCATCATCAGAGCATAGCCCACCACCTGGTTGCCGTCTTTGGCGATAATGCTCGGAGAAGCGTCATTCATTCGTTGCAATACGGCCGGATCGTGCTTCACCGTAACAAATCCTTGTTCTTGTGCAACGGCAGTTGAAACCGTTAAAACATGATTTTTTGCCTGCAAATCAAGCATTTGCAAAACTTCCACTGGCGAGGAGACAGGTGTGAAAAAGATTTCCATGGCGCAAATTTTAGAAACAATTTCTGACTTTTAGAAAACTTGGTACTTTCGGCGCGCCGATCGGTTTGGTATCCCTTTATCAACAGGAGAATCCCAAACTTTCCAGATCAATAGCACCTCTTACTTTTGGACCAGTAAAAATTCCATGCGCTGGCCTTCCAAATCAACGAATCACCCCCTCCTTCGCTTTTGGCTTTGGCGGGTAAACTAAACAAATCACCAGTCCAATGACTCTTGGCATTTTGAAAGAAAGCGACGGCGAACATCGCGTGTCCGTCACCCCAGATTCCATCTCTGCCCTGACCAAATTGGGCTTTGATACCATACTGGTTGAGCGCGGCGCGGGTGCAACTGCCTTTTTCGACGACGCAAGTTACGAAGTACAAGGCGCCCAAATAGCAGACACAGAGGCGGTTTTAAAAAACGCAAATGTGCTGACCAGAATCCACCCGCTACCCACCGCTACGATTTCCAAGATGCATGCCGGACAAATTGTGATCGGGCAATTCAACCCACTCGGCAACCGGGAGGCGGTGGAAAATCTCCTCAAAGCAAACCTCACCGGATTTAGCCTCGACATGGCCCCGCGCAGTACCCGCGCACAAGCCCTCGACGTGCTTTCTTCGATGGCAACTGTGGGTGGTTACAAAGCCGTATTGACTGCGGCGGCACACCTACCTACTTTCTTCCCGATGTTCATGACCGCCGCTGGCACGGTGAAGCCTGCCAAAGTGCTCATCCTCGGTGCTGGCGTAGCGGGCCTCCAAGCCATTGCAACCGCCAAACGTTTGGGCTCTGTTGTAGAAGCCTTCGACGTACGCGCTGCAGCCAAAGAAGAAGTGATGAGCCTTGGGGCAAAATTCGTTGAAGTAGAAGGTGCTGTTGACGACAAAGCTGCTGGTGGTTATGCCGTTGAACAGACGGAAGAATTCAAGCAGCGTCAGGCACAACTCATTCACGACAAAGCAGTTGCAGCAGATGTGATCATTTGCACGGCGCAGATTCCAGGCCGAAAAGCTCCTGTGCTCATTCGCAAGGAGACTGTAGCTGCCATGAAAGCAGGTGCAGTCATCGTAGACATGGCAGCCTCCACTGGTGGCAACTGCGAGCTAACCGAAAACGGCAAAACCACCCACCCACACGGCGTGACGCTCATCGGCGATTCAAACCTGGCTGGTTCTGTACCCAAAGATGCCAGCGTAATGTTTGGCAAAAATATCGTCAACTTTCTCAAACTGATGATGATCAAAAACGAGCTTACACTCAATTTTGAGGACGATATTATCGCAGCAACCTGTGTGGCACATGAGGGTAAAGTGGTGAGTGAGCGGGTAAAGGGAGTGATGGGGTAATAAAGGCCACTATTTGCAAGAATTTGTGCAATTAGTGGCAAAAGACAAAACACTTGAAGGAAACCGCCCAACACCATATAGAAACCAAAAATTATCGCCAACAGCCACGATAATGATTGCCTCAAAGCCCATGTACAGATAACTTTGTATAAAAAACATATCGATGAAAGTACTACTCGAAATCCGGGACGACCGGGCAAATTTTATCATCGAACTTCTTAGAAGTTTATCTTTTGTCAAATTCAAAACGCTGACACCCGCAAAAGCCCAGTTTTTGGAAGAATTGCGCGAATCAGTTGAGGCAGTTATCTTGTCAAATCTGGTAAGGCTAAAGCCCGACCGCTCAACGAGTTGTTAGATGAGCTATGATGTTGCTTCTATTCCACCATTTGACAAGCAAGCCAAGCGGCTTGCCAAAAAATACCCTTCATTGAAAAATGACCTTGCCGTATTGGGCGCTCAACTTTCTGAAGACCCAACAGTTGGAATTCCATTAGGAGGTAACTGTTTCAAAATCAAGATGGATATCGCCTCCAAAGGGAAGGGAAAGAGTGCAGGTGCAGGTGTGATTACGCACTTTTATACGGCAGAAGGCATTGTTTTCTCACTTTCAATCTACGACAAGTCCGAACAAATTGATATTTCCAACAGTGAGATTGCCGATTTGCTGGCATACATTGAGGAGTAACATAGCCACCATGAACCAAGCCGCCCAGCACCTCCTCGAAACCATCGAAAAAGCCTTGCCACTGCTTCGTCAAATCTCAGGCGCAGCGGCCTCGGCAAAACCTCGCCCGGAAAAGTGGTCAAAAAAGGAAATTCTGGGCCACCTCATAGATTCGGCCAGCAACAACCAGCACAAATTTGTGCGTGCAATGCAAGCCGATGGGCATATGGAATTTGTAGGCTATGCTCAGAATTTTTGGGTAGAAGCACAGGGATATAACACAGCCAATTGGTTGGAGATCATTGCTTTGTGGGAGTATTTTAATCGTCACCTGGCACATCTCATCCAAAACACGCCAACTGAAAAACTTGAAAATACGATCTCCATTGATGGCTCAAAACCTTTTACACTCGGTTTTATCATGGCCGATTATGGGGAGCATTCGAAACACCATTTGAATCAGATTTTACCCGAATCCGGGTTTAAAAGTTCTTTTAAAAACTTATATTAAAGTCAATTAGTCCACCCTCCTCCGGCGGGTAAAACGTCCTAACTATGGCAGAATTTTTCCTTCAAAATCAGCAGACTATTTACATCGTCATTCTCAGCATCCTGCTGGGTATCGAGGTGATTTCCAATGTGCCGGCCATCCTGCACACACCGCTTATGTCGGGTGCAAACGCGATTCACGGCGTAGTCATCATTGGCGCCATCATCGTTATGGGCCACGCGCATTCTGACGATTATTTGGCCTTGATATTAGGTTTCCTGGCTGTATTGCTCGGAACCCTCAACGTGGTCGGTGGATTCGTCGTCACCAACCGAATGCTTGCGATGTTTAAGAAAAAGAAATAGTGCTAAACAGGGCAATTGTGTTTTGCTGTGGGTAATACAAAATTTCATCCCTGGCCATATAAAACACATTGACCACCGTAAACCCCTGACCACATTTATCAAAATTGACTACATTTTCCTAAGAATATGTCCAACTTTCTCCTAGAACTCTCCTACCTCATCGGGTCAATCACTTTTATTGTTGGCCTCAAACGATTGAGCGGCCCTGATACCGCCAGAAATGGCAACTTAATGGCTGCTGCTGGTATGGGTATAGCGATCCTCGCCACCATACTTTTTCACCAAAAAGAAGGCCAATCCATTGGCAATATTCCGTGGATACTGGGTGCTATGGGCCTTGGCACCGTAGTCGGCTGGATGATGGCCATGAAAGTCAAAATGACCGCCATGCCGCAGATGGTGTCCTTTTTCAATGGCATGGGCGGTGCTTGTGCGGCCATAATTTCTTTGGTCGAATACCATTCCCACCCAGAGGGCTCATCGGGCTATTTGCTCATTGTTTTCCTTGGGCTCATTATTGGTAGCGTGTCCTTCAGTGGCAGTATTATCGCTTACGGCAAGCTGGATGAAAAGATTAAGGACTTCTCTTCGAAGGCCCTTACCTATTTCAACTTGTTGCTTTTGATTGCCATTTTCGGAGTACTTGGCCTGGCTGTCGCTCAACCTGAAACACTTGGCCATTCTGTTTTGTGGATTCTTCTGGTGCTATCTCTGGTTTATGGAATTCTGTTTGTAATGCCCATTGGAGGTGCTGACATGCCCGTAGTCATCTCGCTGCTTAACTCCTTGACGGGTATGGCCGCGGCGTTTGGGGGCTTTTTATACAACAACCCGATTATGCTTACCGGGGGGATTTTGGTGGGTTCAGCTGGTACAATTTTGACGGTACTGATGTGCAAAGCCATGAATCGCTCGTTGCTCAACGTAATCATCGGTTCCTTTGGCGGAGGTGGTGCAGCAAGTTCGAGAGAAGGTGGTGGCGACCAAACCGTGAAAGAAATCAGCCTTACAGATACAGCCATCTTGTGTGCCTATGCGGGCAAGGTCATCATTGTTCCAGGCTATGGCTTGGCAGTGGCACAAGCTCAGCACATTTGCCACGAATTGGAGAAAAAACTTGAAGAAAAGGGGGTAGAGGTCAGTTTTGCCATCCACCCTGTGGCCGGTCGTATGCCGGGCCACATGAACGTATTGCTTGCAGAAGCTGATGTTCCATACCCAAAACTCGTGGAAATGGAAGATGCCAATCCTGGCATGAATTCTACAGATGTGGTTATCATCGTTGGCGCTAACGACGTAGTCAACCCTGCCGCAGAGAACGACCCGAGCAGCCCGATTTACGGTATGCCCGTATTGAAGGTTTGGGAAGCCAAAAACGTGATCGTGATGAAACGCAGTATGCGCGCGGGTTATGCAGGCATCGAAAACGAACTCTTTTACCACCCAAAAACTAAGATGCTTTTTGGCGATGCTAAGGACATGTTGGGTAAATTGGTGGCTGAAATTAAAGACCTGTAAGGTTAGGGTTATTGGGGATGTGTAAAAAGCCCAGCTTGAAAATTTGTCGCGGAATTGTATTTTGAATTTCTCGAAATCCTATAAGGTTTTAAAAACCTTATAGGATTCAATCAGCAGAAACACAAAATATCATTTCAATACTTCAGCATAGCACTTTTTCAAATACCTACGCATCATGGAAGAAAACAAAACGACCCGACGGGATTTCATCAAAACCAGCACTATACTTACGGGTGGAGCGATGCTTTCCGGCCTTCCATTGGCGCAGGCCGCCCACAATCTGGTGGATGATACCATTAAGATCGCGCTCATTGGTTGTGGTGGACGCGGTACAGGTGCGGCATTACAGGCCCTGCTTACCAAGCAAAATGTAAAGCTGGTGGCCA
>JBBQLD010000083.1:0-12862 GCA_038327555.1 Chitinophagales bacterium | reverse complement strand
TTGGCTCGAACTATGGCAGAAAAATGCTTCGGCAACTGGCAAGCAGCAATGGGCCAAACGGTGTTGCTCGACAATATTGTGCCGGTCACTGTACGGGGCGTCGTGTCTGACTTACCCAAAAACTGTGACTTTCCACTCAATGCGCTGATCTCCTACCCCACCCTGAAACCCAACGCCAACCTATATTTCTATGATGAAGACTGGGGTTCATGTAGCAGCAACAATCAAGTATATGCCCTCCTTCGAGACCCTGGCCAAATAGCATCTGCAAACGCCGTACTCGCCAAAGTGGGCGAAAATGAATACAACAAACGTGGATTCAATTTTGGCAAACAGCACCACCTGCAGCCCTTTTCAGATCTTCACTACAATGAAGACCTTGGGAACTCTGGCGGTCATATCATGCCGCTCAATCGCTTGGTGATTCTCGGCTCCATCGGATTGCTGATCCTGATTATGGCTTGTTTCAACTTCATCAACCTCGCCACGGCGCAAGCTTCTTTGAGAGCCAAAGAGGTGGGTGTCCGCAAAACATTAGGCGGAGATCGGAGTAGTTTGGTGGGTCAATTCATGAGTGAAACGACGCTGGTCGTTACGATTTCAGTAGCTTTAGGAAGTATCCTAGCTTGGGCCACATCTCCGTTGCTTAAGCATATTTCTGACGTGCCAGTCGATTTGCCGTTCTTCTCCAACCCCATCGTTTGGGCCTTTCTTGGCACGACTACAGTTGCGATCACCTTGTTGGCTGGACTGTATCCAGCCTCCGTATTGGCAGGCTTCGACCCCATTCAAGCCCTGAAAAGCAATGTCCGGCAAGGCGCCTCCGGGGGCGCATTTTTGCGCAAATCCTTAGTCGTACTTCAGTTTTTTATTGCACAGGCATTGGTTATTGGCGCGATCATCATCATACAGCAACTAAATTTTGTGCAGGCACGCGATTTAGGCTATGACAAAAATCTGGTCTATACTTTCCAAATGAATAGCGACAGTGCCTCTGTTGCCCGCCAAAACATCCTGAAAGCGCGTTTATTGCAAATTCCATCGGTGGAATCAGTGAGTTTATGCAGTGATCAGCCGTCTTCCGGCAATACCTGGAGCAATAATTTCAGATATGGCACCCATTCGGAAGATGAGCCATTTAATACCTCGCTCAAATTTTGCGATGCTGACCATCAAAAGACCTATGGTTTTCAGCTCAAAGCGGGCCGTTGGCTGGAGCCAAGCGACACCATGCGTGAAGTCATCATCAACGAAACCATGCTTCGAAAACTCGGCGTTGCCAATCCGGAAGAAGCTATTGGCCAGCCTTTCCGGCTCGGAGGCCGGCGAATTATGACCGTGGTGGGGGTTGTGGAAGATTTCCACACGCATTCTTTACGCGATGAACATGAGCCAACGGTCCTGACCACTCGACAAATATTTTATTCGCAAACAGGCATTAAAATTCGTCCGGTTAATCTTCCGGCCACTATTGCAGCCATTCAAAGGGTATTCGATGAGGTGCTGCCGGAGCAAATATTTGATGGCGAATTCCTCGACGAGCGGATTGCTAATTTTTATACCGACGAAGATCGATTTTCAGCCACTTGCAAGGGATTCGGCCTGCTCGCCATTTTCATCTCTTGTCTTGGATTGTTAGGCCTGGCCGCACATGCCGCCCAGCGCCGCACCAAAGAAATTGGCGTGCGAAAAGTATTGGGCGCGTCGGTCGCTGGTATCACGGGGTTATTGGCTCAGGACTTTTTGAAACTCGTCATTTTATCCTTCGTACTTGCTGTACCTGTTGCCTGGTGGGCAATGAACAAGTGGCTGGCTGATTTCGCCTATCGCATTGATATCCATTGGTGGATGTTTGCCGTGGCTGGTGTAGTAGCGGTAGGTGTTGCCTTTTTGACGGTCAGTTTTCAGAGTATTCGGGCGGCTTTGGCCAATCCGGTGGAATCGCTTCGGAGCGAATGAGTTAATAGGGAATTTGGTTAGTTTGTCTCCAGTGCTCGGTACTAATTAACCCAATCCGTAAAAAATTAGTAGCCATGTTTTCACACTATGTCCGTTTTTTACTCCGAAAACAACCTGTATTCACAGCCCTAAACTTTGTGGGTTTAGTTCTTGGAATGACTGCCGCCTTGCTCTTGTTTGGATTCGTCCGGTTTGAGCAACGTTATGACTGCCAAAGCCCACAAGCTGGGCAAATCTGGCGGGTATTTAACCAAACACTCGATGGCAGCACTGTTGTTACTCAAGATGCTAACACCCACAGTGCGATAGGGCCTATGCTGAAGGCTGAGGTGCCTGGTGTAGTTGATTTTGCTCGATTGTATTGTAGTAATAGTGCTGAAATAGTAGCAATAGTAGAGCATCAGGCGTTTGATGTGCTGCGTTGCTATACTACTGACCCTGGTTTTTTGCGGATGTTCCCCCAGCAAATGCTTCATGGCAACGCTGCGACTTGTTTGAATGAGCCGAATACCGCTATTATTACAAAAACGCAGTCCGAACGTTTATTTGGAACCTTAGCGTCCCTTGGAAAGACTTTTAGGGTCACACAAGGCATGATGGCCGGGCAATACACCGTGACCGCCATAGTCGCCGACCCACCTGAAAATACACATTTGAAATATGATCTGCTGTTGTCTTATGCCACACAATATGCCAACGGACACGAAGACAATTTTGAATCATACTGGGACTACAATTATTTTCAACTCGCACCTAACGCAGACCCGGAGGCTGTGCGTCGAAAACTGGCCGTTATCAATGAAACCTTTCTAAAAAGCGAAGGCATTCGGCTTGAAATACAGCGATTTACGGACATACACTTGCACTCCAACCTGACCTACGAGTTAGAGCCAAACGGTAGTGCACGCACGGTGAATTTCCTTAGCCTAATTGCTCTGCTAATTCTAGGCATTGCATTCATCAATTATATCAACCTCACCACCGCTTTTGCCAATGCACGTGGCAAAGAAGTCGGCATCCGAAAAGCTATTGGGGCAAGCAGGAGCACACTGACCTTTCAGTTTTTCTTTGAAAGTCTACTCCTGAGTATTGCAGCCTTTTTAATATCGGCTGCCTGTGCAGTGCAATTCTTGCCTTGGTTTGGCGAAACGGTTGGTCGCTCCTTAAAAACCGCAGCATTTGACCTTACATTTTGGGCTGGCAGTGCCGGAATCGTTGTTGGGTTAGCCGCTCTGTCAGGGCTATACCCGGCACTTCAACTATCTGGATTTCGCCCGGCGGAGGTCTTGCGCGGCCGGTTTGCGCTTGGTCAGGGCAATACTTTGCGAAAAGGTCTGGTGATTACACAGTTTGTCTGTGCAGTTGGGCTGATATTTGGCGTACTCGTGGTAAGCAGGCAATTGAATTTTCTGAAAAAACACGAGCTTGGAGCACAAATCACACAAGTCGTAACCCTAAAATCAGTCAAGCGAGAAAGCCGCGAAGACACCCTTTCTGCCCAAAAAATAGCCTTGTTTAAAGCTGCCTGCGAACAAATGCCAGGGGTGCAAGGCTTGGCCTTGTCCAGTATCGCTCCAGGGCTTGGCATCAACGGAATCAGTGGTAGCAACCGTCCTATTCATTGGACACAAATGCCTGATTTTTCAAGAATTACCTCGTATTTCATCCATACAGATGAACATTTTTTCGGCCTGTTCGGCATCAAAGTACTGGCTGGACAGCATAGATTTCTAGCGGATACAAGGGCTCGTTACAGTACGGTAAGCATCAATCGGACGATGATGAAAACGCTAGGTTTTCCGTCTCCAGAGGCTGCTATCGGACAACAAATCGCGTATGAAAATAGCGAAGATGGCGCAACTATGACCGTCAGTGCAGTAATCGAAGATTTTCACATCGAATCGCTAAAAACCACGCCCAAACCTACCCTGTACTACTGCTTTCCGCCAGATCAATTGCTTTTCATATCTTTGAAAATAGCCCCTGAAAACATGCAGTCTACCCTGTCTGCCATGCAAGGTGCCTGGGGCAGCATCTATCCGGAAAGGCCGTTTCGGTATTGGTTTTTGGACGAACATTTTGCCCAGCAATACCGAAGCGAGAGTCAGTTCGGGCAAGTTTTTGGACTGTTTGCAGCCTTGGCCATTCTGATCTCCTGCTTAGGTCTCCTCAGTCTTACCGCCTACAATGTGCAACGTCGGCGCAAAGAAATCGGCATCCGAAAAGTGCTTGGCGCAAGCGTGATAGGTATTACCAGCTTGCTGACGAAAGATCTTTTAAAACTAGTGGCGCTAGCGATTTTTATTTCATCCCCAATCGCTTATTACTTTATGAATTTGTGGCTGACCGATTTTGCCTATCGCATTGATATTCAAGGATGGATGTTTGCGGTAGCAGGTTTATTAGCCGTTGGCGTTGCCTTTTTAACCATAAGTTTTCAAAGTGTTTGGGCGGCTTTGGGAAATCCGGTTAAGTCACTCCGTTCGGAGTGAGGAAATCGCGAGCAGGGGTTGAGTCAAAAGGGTTGGGATTAAAAATGGGGCAACCTTTTGACACAACCGCGTTCCTAATATTCCTAACCTGAAATAAATTCATCTTTATTTCAGGTAAAATTCAATTCCACAAAGCCGATAGTCACCGTAGTTTTGTTCCAAAATAAGGTCTCAGGTCTTGCTCCGCCAAAACAATTCTACTTGTGATAACATCCTTTTTTGATACTTTTTTTACCCAATATAGCTACTTAATGCTTTTTGGGATGACACTCGCCTACTTTGCCTTCCTGTATTTTGGACTCGGGTACTTGTATTGGAAAATCTGTCGATTGGGCTTGAAGCAGGGTTGGATGGAAAAAATCAATGACCGCCCCTATTCAAAGCAGCAACTGCTTTTTGAACTTCGCCAATCCCTGATTTCTATCGTTATTTTTGGCTTCTCAGCCTTCCCTTTGGCCTTCCTGATTCGAAAGCAGCTTATCCATCCTGGCGAGCCCACTTGGACTAATATCCTGCTGGGATTAGTGATGCTGACGTTCTGGAATGAAATACACTTTTATATCATTCACAGGATTATGCACTTACCCTGGCTGATGAAAAAAGCCCATTATATACATCATCGCTCGGTGGTGCCTTCTGTGTTCTCGGTGTATAGTTTTCACCCCCTGGAGGCCGCTTTGTTGAGCAGTGTTTTAGTGACCATCGCGCCTTTTTACCCTTTCCCGACGGCTGCGTTGATGTTGTTTCCAACCGTAAGCATCTTGATTAACTTCTCTGGACATTCCAACTACCGACTAGTGCTGAAAACCAAGCGCAAATGGTTGCTTTTTGCAACCAAACACAATGATCATCACGGGAAAGCTGGACCAGAGTTTGGTTTTATGACCAATTTTATGGACTACCTTTTTACCAAAAAGAAGCCCTCCGCTCACCCTTCAACGCAACAAACAGACCATTCAAAATGAAAGATGTTTTTATCACCTCGACTGGTGTTTATTTGCCCGGAAATGCCGTTTCTAACGATGAAATGGAGGAGTATCTAGGCAAAATCAATGGCGTGGCCAGTGCTGGCAAAAGCCGAGTGTTGAAACAAAATGGCATCCAGGCGCGCTATTATGCTATAGACAAAAATCAAAAAACGCTGTATCAAAACGCAGATTTGGCCGCTTTTGCCATCGAAAATGCTTTAGAAAACGTCAGTTTTGATCCAAGAAAAATAGAGCTTTTAGCCACTGGAACCACTCAAGGCGATTTGCCGATTCCGGGTTTTGCCAGTACCGTTCATGCACGCACTGGTTTTGGACGCTGCGAACTGGCCAGTTTTCAGAGTGTTTGCTCGAGTGGGGTGATGGCGATTCAAACGGCTTTCCAGCAATTGCGGAATGGAAACAAAAGCAATGCGGTTTGTGTCGGCAGTGATCTGGCCAGCAGGCTGTTCAAATCAAGCCGTTTCGATACCCAGGACTTGAAATCCGTGCCCTTTGATACCGATTTTTTGCGTTGGATGCTGTCTGATGGCGCGGGAGCATTTTTGATCGAAAATGAGCAACCTGCCCATTTGCCTGCGTTGAAAATCGACTGGGTTGCGCTAAAATCCTTTGCCAACGATTTCCCCCTGTGCATGTATGTGGGTAAAACGACCCCGACGGATGAAAAATCATGGCTGGATTATGAAAATTACGAGGCGGCAGTAAAAGCGGGTGCGCTCAACCTGAAACAAGACATTCGGAAGCTAGATCAGGTGATTCAAAACGGCATTACACACTTTTTTGAACTCATTGACGAAGGCAAAATCAATCCCAAAAAGATAGACTGGTTGTGTTGTCACTATTCTTCCGAGATCTTTGTGCAACCGATCCGGGATCTGTTAGCCAAAGGTGGGGTGGTAATCGAAGAACACAAATGGTTCAGCAACCTCCAGACCAAAGGCAATACCGGCTCGGCGTCCATTTTTATCATGGTTGACGAATTGTTCAAAAGTGGAAGACTCAAGGATGGCGATACCATCCTCTGCATGGTTCCGGAAAGTGGACAATCCATCACGTCTTTTATGCAGTTTACGGTTTGTATTCCGCAGCAGCAACGGTCAAAATCATTCCCCATCCGATCCATTGAGGCCCCAAAATTGGAGCTGGAGCAAACGGAGGTGGCGGAGTGGCTGGTACGCCAACTGACACTTGTCTGGGTTGATTTTGAGACTGAACTGTTGAAAGTTCCCGTGGTCAAAAAGATACATGACAGCAATTTGTCGCGAGAAGACTACAAATTACTGCTCAAAGATCTACGGCAACAAGTGATTGATGGTTCGCAGTGGATTTCGAGGGCGGCCTCCAATATCAGTATTGACTTGTTTGAATTACGCTCGGCATTCATCATACATACAGCGGCTGAACACAAGGATTATCAAATGCTGGAGCGAAATTATGTGGCACTCGGTGAAGACTTGGAAGACCTGCTGAATGCGGAAAAAAACATTGGAAGTCAGGCACTTACGGCTTTCATGTTCCATCAGGCCAGTCAGCCTAATCCGATTGACTTATTAGGCGCGATGTTTATTATTGAAGGCATTGGCAATCGTTTGGCGGCTTTTTGGGGTGTTATGATGCAAGAACAATTGGGCTTGAGTGACGATCAGGTATCGTTTTTCACCTACCATGGCGTGGCCGATGAAGGGCACTTTAAAAATCTGGAAAAAGCGTTGAACCATCCACGTATGACCCTGGATATTGCCAAAAAATTAGTCAAAACAGCTCGTATTGTGGCAAGATTGTATAAAATGCAATTGGAGGAATTGGGTAATTATTAAGGCTTAACTTCTAAAAAAAATCGTAATTGGTTAGCCTCCAAGTATTTTTTGCCACTAATTACACTAATTTACACTAATTTGGATAACAAGCTTGTATTAATTTGTGCAGATTAGTGCAATTAGTGGCAAAAGTCAAACGACCTAACCAGTTACAAAAAATCATAAAAAATGGGTGCAACAAATATTTTTACCGACAGTTCCACGCATGATCCGCGTGACCCCAATCCTTGGCTTGCCTTGTATTTGGATGATAGTATTCCAATCAATCCAAAAACCAAACTGGCATTGATGTGCGACAATAATTCGTGGTCTGCGCGGTATCTTTTGCCTTTGATCATCATTTGGTCAAAGATCACAATGGTCATTATCTATATTTATAAATACTTCTTTCCAAGATTCCCTAATTCCTCAAAGATTTTGCACCGTATTTTGTCCTGGGGCTTGAGGCGTTTTGTTAGCCCTGATGCTAATCTATTGATCTTTAGACATTTCTGGGTGGGTAGTGAAATTTTGGAATTCATTTCCAAAAACATAGATCAAATAAAAGTGGATACCAATCCATTGAAACCTAAAAACTTTGAAGACGTCAAGGACGATCTCTTTTTGTTACATGACCTGAATTTGTACAACTTTGTCATTCGGCTCAATAGCCAGTTGATTGAAAAAAAGATACAGGTCATGCCTAAATCGGAACTGGATCTATCGTTTATCACAGAGGATCAGTTTGGCCACATTGAATTCCCGAACAAATGGACGAATGTGCTGGATTTGCGCTCCGCAATAGAGGTTTTCACACCGTTTTATCAGCTTTTTCTGACCTATAATGACTTTATTCGAGCGAGCAATTCATTGCAGCTGGATGAAACTATTGCCATTTATTCGTCCAAAATTTTGAGCAGCCCGGCACATATTGGCTTGATTAACAACAAACATCCGATGGTGCCAGCCACCACCTACAATGCTGCCTATCGCTTGGTGCTTCATGGCTTGGCGGCGGAGACTTTGCACCAGATTTTGGTTAACATCAAGCTGAACAAAGCGGAAGACGGGGTCATTGTGACGCAGTAGAGGACTGGGGCCTAATTTACCAAATGGTTGGCTTTGGTTATGAATGTGGTATTAGGCCGTAATAAATTTGACAGGATGAACAGTATTTAAACATAAGCCCATCAGTCCGCTTCGCCGACCGAAATACTATCTCAACCCTGTTCATCCTGTAAATCCTGTCAAAAAAGGAGGCGAAGTCGACCCAAAATCCTGTAAACCCTGTCAAAAAAAGGAGGCGAAGCCGATCAATGAGCTCAAGCTTATATCCAGTTTTTTCCAGCCGAACACTTCTTTTTTGCGGCTTGTCATTCTGAACGTAGTGAAGAATCTGAGGCCGAAGGCCTAAAATTTAGAAGAAAAAGCTTCGGCCTTCGGCCTCAGATTCTTCACTACGTTCAGAATGACAAGCAATTTGAACGCGCAAATTTTCAAAATAAAAAAGTGTACGGCTGAAAGATCCAGTTTTACCAAAGCTGGCGCAGTCAGCTCACTTTTTCAATAAATCCCTGATTTCTGTCAAGAGTGCTTCAGAAGAAGTAGGCGCTGGCGCCTCGTTGGGATTTTTGCCCAAAATCCGCAAAAACAGATAAAGCGAAATGCCAACCATCATAAAATTGATCAGCGCTTGAACGATAGCTCCCCAGCCAATTTCGATGCCTACCAGCGTAAATGCGGCTTTCGAAAAATCCAGCCCACCCATTGCAGCACCAACTAAGGGAGAAAAGAACTTTTCCACCAGCGTGGAAATAATGCTGTTAAATGCGCCGCCGATGACCACACCGACTGCCAGAGCCAAGGCATCGCCCCGGAGCAAAAAAGTTTTAAGACTGCTAAACATAGTAAAAAAATTGGGTTGATGATTTGAATTGATGGCAAACCTACCACAAAAAACAATTCACCTGCATGGAACACCAGCCCTAAAATTACCCCCCGTTATTCAACAAAGCTGTAGTTCAAGTCTGGCGCCAACAAACCCGGCTTAATTTTAGAGCAACATCAATTCAGGATGTCCGAAAGTGAACACCTACGTCCGCTTTCGGGCATTTTTATTTTTTAAAGTAAGCTCTAAACCATTGATAATAAACAATTTGAATGCTTGGCAATTAATTTGCCTTAACCTGAACAAGTACCTACTGTTAAAAATCTATCGCCATGTTACGCTCCCTAATTTTTGTTTGCATCCTTGCACTGATCACTTCTTGCGCCAATCAAATACCCGCAAACTCGGTTGAAGTCTCCATTCAACCACAAGTGTCCTACCATACTCAATACGACCGTTCGGCCCTAAAAGACTTGAAATGGATGGTGGGCGAGTGGAAAGGCAAAACAGCCGGTCGGGTGGTCACACAAACATTTTTGTTTCATACCGACAATATGCTGGAGGTCTCGTATACAGAAGCCGGAAATCAAAAGGCCGCTCAGTTTTTTAGTTGGAAAGATGGTCATTACTATTACGGCCAAAACCGCCAATGGATCGTGAGCTGGATCAGCGAAAAGAACATTCGTTTCGACCCCATAACATCTGGCTTGAAGCCCATGACCTGGTCTCGGGTGCATGACCATGAATGGCACCTTTTGCGTCATAATGACAAGGGAGATGAAGTCATTGTGATGGAACGTATTGAAGAACCTAATTCCTAAACCCAGGTATGATCCAGAACTATTTAAAAGTCGCCCTACGCAAGCTATCCAAACAACGGACTTATGCCCTACTCAATGTACTAGGCTTGGGCTTAGGCGTAGGTTGTGGTATCCTAATTTTTACCCTGATACGGCACCACCTAAGCTTTGACACCTACCACAAAAACGCTAACCGTATCGTGCGTGTGCTCATGGATGTGAAAACGGAAACAGTTATGCCTTTCTCAGGCGCGCCGAATCCTATGGCAAAAGTGATTCGAGAGGAATGCTCCTTTGTTGAAAAAGTCGCTATGCGCTCAGCAGAGGATGAAGTATTGATCAGCGTTCCCAATAGCAGCGGTGGTAAAGACAAATATAAAGAGACTGGAGCGTTTGCCTGGGTAGAGCCGGAATATTTAGACATCCTCGACCTGCCGGTTCTTCATGGCAACGCGGCCGCTTTGGCCGAACCCAACACCGTGATTATTTCCGAAAAACTGGCCCGAAAATATTTTGGCGAAAGCGATCCAATAGGAAAAATGATCCGCCAAAACAATGAAACCGACTTACGCGTGGTTGGAATTCTGCAAAATTTGCCCAATAATACGGATTACAAACAGGAAATATTGGCTTCATGGGCTAGTTTGAAAACTATTCCAGCGGTATCTAAAGATTTGGATTCCTGGGCAGGCGCACGTGGCGACAATTTTTGCTTTGCACTCCTGAAACCTGGACATACTCTAAGCGAAATGGATTATATCATGTCAGAATTTCGCAAAAAGTATCCACACCCTGAAGCTCCTGACTTGTTTCAATATAAGGCCATGTCTATGCTTAACCTTCATTTTGATACGGATTATGGCCAGGGCATTGATAAAAAATATCTTTGGGCACTGGGTTTTATCGGCTTGTTTCTACTCATTACGGCTTGTGTTAATTTCATCAATATGGCCACGGCACAAGCCCTCACCCGGGTTCGGGAAGTGGGTATACGCAAATCTTTGGGCAGCACCCGTGGGCAGTTGTTTTGGCAATTCATGTCTGAAACTGGGATAATTGTAGCGGCTTCTTTGGTGGTTGGAGCCATAATTGCCTGGCTTTCATTACCTTATTTGAATACTTGGCTCGACGAAACCCTCACTTTTGATGCGCCTACCTTGACTGCATTGGCAGGTTTTGCTGTGATTTTGAGCATTACCTTGACTTTCCTGGCGGGTTTTTACCCAGGGTTAATGCAGGCGCGATTCAATCCGGTTACTTCGATGAAAGGCGCCGCAGAACTTCCAAGGGCTGGAAGCTTTCCTATACGGCGAGTGCTGGTAACCACTCAATTTGCCATCTCCCAGATTTTGATTATTGGTGCAGCAGTGGTGACCGCGCAAATGCACTATGCCCAAAACGCCGACTGGGGTTTTCGTCCTGGAGCTGTAGTGACCCTCGAAATTCCTGACGGGGCGAAGGGAAAAAACTTGCAGCAACAGATTGCCCAAATTTCAGGTGTAAAATCGGTTTCCCTTTGCTATCAGCCCCCCGCTTCAAGTTCGAACAATCAAACGAGCGTACGCTTCGAAAACCGCGCAGAAAGTGAAGCCTGGCTGGCAAACGACAAATCCGCAGATGCACAATATCTCGAAACCTTTGGCTTGCAATTGGTGGCAGGGCGCAACTTACAACCCAGCGATACGACCCGCGAATTCATTGTAAATGAAACCTTTGTAAAAAAACTAAACCTCGGATCAGCCGAAGAGATTCTAAACAAAAAGATATCCGTAGGCGGAACATTGACGCCTGTAGTTGGGGTTATTCGTGATTTTCATAACTGGTCTTTATCAGAACCTATTGCTGCCATTGCAATTGGGTCACGTGCCAACAATTATGGTACCTGTGCCGTGCAGCTCAATGCTGGAAATCCAGCCCCGGTTATGGCACAAATTCAACGGGTTTGGGAGCAACAATTTCCAGACAGCTATTATGAATCTAAGTTCATGGACGAACAGATGGGCGAACAACTCGAAACGGAAACCATGATTATGCGGCTCGTGCGTACGTTCGCAGGCATCGCAATTTTCATCGGATGTCTTGGATTGTATGGCTTAGCAGCATTCCTCGTAACCCAAAAACGCAAAGAAGTTGGCATCCGAAAAACCCTCGGTGCCAGTATTCCTGGCATTCTCTGGCTGTTTGGTAAGGAATACGCCCTACTAATCGTCATCGCCTTTGTCCTGGCCGCGCCGCTTGCCTGGTATGTTATGGATGCCTGGTTGCAGGATTATGCTTACAGGATTTCGATGGGTGCGAGCATTTTCCTGGTTTCGTTGCTTATGACCTTTGGCGTGGCGGCCTTGACGGTGGGATTTCAGAGTGTTCGAGCGGCATTGGCTGATCCTGTAAAAAGTTTGCGTTCGGAATAATGGGTATTGGGCGGCTGAAACATGGTGTGTATTAGGGTTAAATCTTTCACATGCCCTAATCAAAAGAAGCATTTGACTCTGTGAGAGAATCCCCAACATGTTTTAACTTTAGGAACGCGTCATCAAATGACTAAGTTATGCGTGCCGCGTTCCTTATAGCGCAGGGGATGAATTATGCTCGAACGAACGAGATTCAACCCCTATGCCGTAATCTTGTTGCGCAAATATCGGTCTGCTTGCAAGGCTTCAGTTCAAATGCTTGCAGGCTAAAACTGAAACAATTTAAAACTCGAACCTATGTCCTGGTCTTTTGCAATCGCCCTAATTGTTGATAGCCTTAGCATTCTAATAGCCCTTTACTTCGTCATTTCTGACAGTATACGATCTTCAAGCAGCAACGGGACGCTTCCCCTAGTGGCAGGGGCACGAAGTCTTTGATAGTTTGGTCAGATTATTTTGAGATGAGACTAGGCGCGACGAAGGATTGTAGCGGGCTCTCCATGACTGAGGCGCAACAAAGTATCAGT
>JBBQLD010000082.1:0-12910 GCA_038327555.1 Chitinophagales bacterium | reverse complement strand
AAGCCTTCGTCCTTATCCGGGTTCATCAAATTCAGGCAGGTATTGAAAAGCGGGTAAGGGCTGATGAAGTCTTTTAGGTCTTCCGATTTTGCGTCAAAAACGTTCCTCAAGGGTATATTGTCGTGGTCGCCGGAGTAGCGCAGAAAAAGGTCGGCCAATTGTTTGCGGTAAAACCGGTGGAAACTCAGCGCGTTGGGATTGGTAAATAAGCCAATAAAAAAAAGCGTCACGGCAATGATGCCATACGACACTTTATCGTCCAGCGGAATATTGCCAATGCCTTTGTAGCCAACGATGACCACCCAGAAATAGAGCAAAAGTGCAATCCCAACGAGGATGGATTCCACCTTGTTGAACATTTTGGATATGCCCAGGTTGAAATTGAGCACGATATTCACCAAAAAGTGAAGGATCAATAGGCCTCCCGGAATCACTACCGCCCACCAACTAAGGTCGTGGCCAGCCAAAAAATTGTACCCGGAAAATGGGCTTTCTCCCAAACAGCTCGCACCTATAATATACAGGCAATAACCAATGCCAATCAAAATAGCCGGGCTGACGAGGCTCATCAGCCAACTGACCACAAAGGCGATGATTAACAAAAGCAGGTTGCCGTTTTTGCCAAAAAGGCCCGTATGCGGCACCCAGTACTCCCCATGTTTGCGCATGCCCTCTATATGTTCTGCGCTAAAAAGTTTGCTGTAATCGCCCGTTTCTCTGGCGGTTCCTTGCACGTAAGCGTGAACATAACCTCCTCCTGAAACGGTGCTCAGATAATCGGCCTTTTGTAAAATGCCGTACTTATTAAGGGTTTTCAAAAAGCCCAGATTAATCGTGGCCGAGCGAATGCCGCCGCCCGAAAGAGCGATGCCAAACCAGTTGGGTTTTCCCTCCGTTCCATGCGCAATCCCAAGTTTTTGGCGGCGAAGACGTAAGTGCTCTTGTTCCTTTTGGATGACTTCCTTGCAAGTGATTGAATTCATTTTTTAGCTGGTTTAGCTGCATACTACACACTAATCTGCGAAAAATGGTGCTTCGTATGGATACTATTAACTTTATTAAACAATGGGAAAGGATATTCGACAAATTCCCGTTGCTGCCTATCTTGCGGCAAATTTGGGAAGAAAAAAATCAATTTTTGCCAAAAAAACAGTACATATTCTTTAAGCCTGCCTAAAGTGGAAGTCAATTTTCAATTATGCGCGTTCTAGTTTTTGGGAAACAATACAAGGAAAAAGACCTGCCCCAGGTGCAGGAAGCATTCGACGCGCTGCAGGCCGAAGGTATTGAAATTAGCATTTTCGAGCCTTATCTCCGCAATATTCAAGCGGAAATAAAGCTGCCTAAAAGCTGCGAGCCATTTGCCGGATACGAAGACTTTCGCACCCAAAGCATTGATTTTGTGATGGTTTTGGGCGGTGATGGTACCATGCTTGCCGCCACTACACTCGTACGGGATTCAGGGGTTCCTATGCTCGGCATCAATCTCGGCAGACTCGGTTTTTTGGCCAGTATTGAAAAAACGCATATTCGACAAAGTGTCGAAATGTTGGCCAAAGGGCAATACCGAATCGAAGATCGCACGACGATTTACCTCGAAAGTAATCCGCATATTTTTGGAGAAATGCCCTTTGCACTCAACGACTGCACACTACTCAAACGCGACACTTCATCGATGATCACCATTCACACCTTCCTGAATGGGGATTATTTGAGCTCCTATTGGGCTGATGGCATCATCATTGCAACACCCACAGGCAGCACTGGGTATTCACTTAGTTGCGGCGGACCGATCATATTCCCTGGCTCTGCCAACTTTGTGATTACGCCTGTGGCACCGCACAATCTTAACGTACGTCCGCTCGTACTTTCTGACGATTCGGTCATTGCCTTTGAAGTTGAAGGTCGTGCTGACAATTTCATCTGTTCTTTAGATTCGCGCTTCGAACTGGTTGGAAATCACCACCAGCTAGCCGTTCGCAAAAATGATTTTCAAATCCGATTAATACAGTTGCAAGACACCACTTTCCTCAACACCATTCGCGCGAAATTGGGCTGGGGAGAAGATGTGAGGAATTAATTTTTTTGGTTATTTGGGGATTTGGGGATTTGGTTATTCGAGTACCCAAGCTTGGCCACTCGAATAACCAAATAAACAATTAACCAAATAACCAAATCCCCAATTAACCAAATAACCAAACCAACACTCACTTTTCCCACCTATGCAAAACGCCCAAACACAAGTCCTAGAAACCGTAAACGGCCTGATTGAAGACAACGAAATTGAAAAAGCGCTAGACACCCTCAAAGATTTAGACAAACAGTCTGGCGCCGACATCTGGCAAGATCTGACTTTGCAATACAGCAACTACCGTTCTGCCAAAAAAGCGCAGCTCGACGGCCGTATTGATTACAACGAGTTCCGCCGCTACGAGGCTCAAGCCAAGTATGCCCTGACGGAAATCATGAAAAGTCTTCCACGGAAAGTGGCGTTGAATGCCAAAATTCATAGTGTGGGTGCTTTTGATTTTCAAATACCAGACGGTGCCAAACTGGAAAAACTGCTGGGCAGTAAAAGCAATTTGTTGACCGTAGATTGGCTCGAAAAAGCCCGTACGGCAGCAAATGCAGTTTGTCGGGTTGTTTCTGGCAATGATGTGGGAACCGGATTCCTCACCAAAGATGGCTATGTATTTACCAACAACCATGTGATCAGGTCAGCAGAAGCGGCCAAATCTACCCGTTTGGAATTCAATTACGAAGTGGGCAAAACCGTCACTTCCTATCAGGTGGATGCTTCAGATTTCAAATCAAGTCCGCCAAATGAATATGATTTTGCCCGTGTAAAGGTGATTGACCGAGCAGATGCTCCGCTCAGCACTTGGGGCTTTGTGGAATTTGAGACCGAAGCCTTGCCACTCACCGGAGAAGATGTTACCATAATTCAGCATCCTTTGGGAGCGGTGAAGAAATTCAAATCTGATGAAGTGTTGGGCCAGTTAAATCAGTACCTGTTTTACACAACAGAAACCGAACCCGGCAGCAGTGGCTCACCTGTACTCAACAAAGATTGCAAAGTGATTGCCCTCCATCATGCGGGTAAGACCTTGGCAGAAGGAGGCCTGGTTATCAATGCCAAAGGAGAAAAAGCTGGGGCCAACCGTGGCATTCTTTTCCGGGATATTTTTGCGTTTATTAAGTCAACATAGTCATTAATCGTCACTATGGTCATTAGTCGTCATTTGTCATCATTGGGTCATTGATCGTCATTATGGTCATTAATCCTCATTAATCGTCATTGGGTCATTAATCGTCATTATGATCATTATCCCGATGCACCAATGACCCTAATGACCCAATGAAGATTAATGACGACAAATGACGACAAATGACGACAAATAACGATCAACCACATTCATCCAATGCCACTACCCAAACCACTTTCAGACCTAAAAAAGGAAATCGAGGAATTGCTTCAAATGTCAGAAGCCTCGAAAGCCCTCAAACATCTGCAAAGCCTGCTCCCGGACGGATCTGAAAAACGAACCCAGACCATTCTGCTTGAAAGCCGTCTGGGCCAAGCCAACAAGGCCCACCAGAACGGGCAGATCGATTTTAAAGACCAACAGTTGGTGAGTGCCAACGTGGTAGCCGCCATTTTAGAGCTGACCAATAGCCTTTCCGAGTCAGATTTTGAGTCCAAAACTTCCGGGGCCGGGAAAACAACCGTAGCGGCAGTGCCAAAATTCGTGGTCATATACGCACCAGAAGACGAGCAACACTGCAAAATGCTCAACCGACACCTGAACGTGCTGAAGATCATGAAAAAAATCCGTCTCTACAACGTGAACGAGACGCTCGCTACAGATTTAGTGGCGCAGGCAAAAGCAGAAATGGCCGATGCTGATTATCTATTGGTGCTCATCACTGTGAATTTATTCAACTCCGCTGAATGGTTTGAAGTCATGTATAATGCCCTTGGTGAAGGAAGGCGGATGATTCCTCTCCGGATCGAAAAAGCTGATTTTGAGGGCACTGGGCTGGAAAAGCTCAAATCCTTACCCTCTATGGGCAAGGCGGTATCCGATTTTCCGAATGCCGATTCAGCCTATGCCGACATTGTAGGAGAGCTAAAGAAATTGCTGCCAAAGTGACGATTTTTCAATCTCTTGATTTGATTTCCTCCGGGTTCCATACATTTGCGGACTTTTTTCGAGACACCCCAATCCTCAAACACCCGCTCACTCAATAATTCACTTATTTTTTAGAGGTATGCAAAGCAAAGGCGTAGTTCGTTTTTTCCTCATTGCACTCACTATCGTGTGCCTGTACCAGTATCTGCTCGTCCTGCCGACGAACAGCATAGAATCCGATGCGCGAGCTTACGCGAACGATTGTTCTGGCAAAGATGCTAAACTTGGCTGGCAAGGATGCTATGCCCAGTATTTGGATTCACTTTCAACCGAAACGGTTTTTGAAATCCCACTCATTAAAAAATTCACCTACGCCGACCTGAAGAAAAGCCAATTGGCTATGGGTCTTGACCTAAAAGGCGGCATGAGCGTATTGCTTCAGGTGGACTTGAGCGATTTCCTGAAAAGTCTTTCGGGAAATACTTCAGACCCTGCATTTGCAAAAGCACTCACCCGTGCTACCGAATTGCAAAAATCTCAGCAAGGTGACTACATCAGCCTTTTTGCCCAAGCGTGGAAGGAAGTAGGCGAAGGCCGAACTTTGGCCTCCATTTTTGCCCGCAATGAGGCCAGTGGAATCAAATTCGACGCACCAGATGCTGATGCGATCAATACAATCCGCACACTTGCCAATGGCACCGTAGGCGAGACGTATAAGCGCCTCAAACAGCGTATCGACAAACTCGGCGTAGTACAACCCAACGTCAGTCTCGATGCCGCCCGCGATCTTATTCAGGTAGAGCTACCTGGCATCGACAACCCGAAGCGTGCACGCGAAATGCTGCAAGGCCAGGCTAAACTGGAATTTTGGGAAACCTATCGTGTTCAAGACGAAGGCATTATTCAAGGTTTCACTGGCGCTGACGACCTGCTAAAGCTGAATCAGGCTGCGGTGAGCGGACAGGTGTTCGAAAAAGATACAACCTACGATTATCCGAAAGGCACAGATGGCAAAGCAGATAGCACTAAGCCGAAAGTCCAGGTAATCACAGACCGTTTGAACAGGGATTCTGTTGCCGGGCCGATGATTTCCCGGATGAGTCTTAATGGCCAAGGTGGCTCTGTACTCGCTTGGGTGGACAAGAACAAAATGCGTCAACTCGACACGTTCTTTGCTCGTGCGGATGTAAAAGCTAAATTTCCGGCAGATCTGGCCTTTCGTTGGAGCCGCAAACCAGTGGACGACGCCGAAGGTGCTACCTCCAACCTAAATGGCAAATATGAGCTTTATGCGGTCAAAAAACGCTCTGGTTCAGACAATGCACCTCTTGACGGTTCTGTAGTCACTTCTGCACGCGCTGATCCTGACCCTACCAGTGGTGATATTCAGGTAAGCCTGCAAATGAACAATGACGGCGCAAAAGTTTGGGCTGACATGACTACGAAAGCTGCCAACGCAGGTAATCGTGAAGTGGCCATTTTATTGGACGACGAGGTAGTAAGTGCTCCACGGGTAATCAACCCCATTACGGGCGGAAGCACCTCCATTACAGGAGGTTTCAAACTTGAAGAAGCGCAGGATTTGGCGCAAATTCTACAGGTAGGTAAACTCCCGGCTCGTACGCACATCGTACAAGAAAGTCAGGTTGGCCCGTCGCTCGGTGCCGACAATATCAACAAATCATTGACTACGATGATTCTGTGTGTGTTGTTCCTTTGCAGCTTCATGGTAGTGTATTACAATAAGGGTGGCTGGATTAGCGTAATCGCGCTCCTGGCCAACATTTTCTTTATTCTGGGTACTTTGGCATCCATGGGTACGGTACTCACACTACCTGGCATTGCTGGTATCGTGCTTACCCTTGCATCTGCGGTAGATGCAAACGTAATTATCTACGAACGTATTCGAGAAGAATTGCGAAATGGTTTAAGCATGGCAAAAGCCGTTTCGACGGGTTTCACGCGTGCACTTCCAGCCATCGTTGACGCAAACGCCACCTTGATACTCACGGCCTTTGTACTTATTTATTTCGGTCTTGGCCCGATCAAGGGCTTTGGTACCGTACTGTTTATCGGTATCATTTGCTCGATGTTCACTGCAGTATTGGTGGGCCGTTATATCACGGAATGGTGGATCAGCAAGGGTCGTGACATTAACTATAGCCGCCCTTGGTCAGAAAACTGGCTGGTGGGTTTCCACTACGATTGGATTGGAAAACGCAAATATGCTTATGCCTTCTCCATTGCAATTATCACTATCGGCGTGGCTTCATTTTTTATGCGCGGATTCGAATTAGGTGTAGATTTCAAAGGGGGGTATTCTTACAACGTTCAGTTTGAGAAACCCGTTGATGTTGAACAATTGCGTGGGCCGCTTACTACTGCTTTGGGTGGCAACCCCGTAATTAAAGCGGTGAATACCGCAAATACTTTTAACATCACCACTTCTTATCTTATTGATGAGCAAGGCGGTGATGTGGTAGATCGGGTATCTGCCAAATTGCATGAGGGCCTCACAGCAGCTGGTGTTTCATCTGATTTGGAGTCTTTCAAAAACACAAGCAGTGTTGGCACACACATCGTTTCATCAAGTCAAGTGAGTGCAACTGTTGCTGATGACATTCGGAACTCCTCCTTTATGGCAGGAATTTGGGCCTTAGGACTAATATTCTTGTTCTTATTGATCCGTTTCCGCCGCTGGCAATTCTCGCTCGGCGCAGTAATATCCTTGTTGCACGATGCGCTCATCATGCTTACGTTCTTTACGCTGCTGCATGGCCTTGTACCCTTCTCCTTGGAGATTGACCAAGCCATCATTGCATGTATTCTTACAGTAATCGGCTTCTCTGTGAACGATACGGTAATTGTATATGACCGTATCCGTGAGTTTATGGGAACTTTTGCCGGTCGTAAAAAAGAGGAGGTGTTTAATATGGCGATCAATACCACCTTAAGCCGGACGCTTATCACGTCAGGTACGGTGTTTATCGTGGTACTCCTGCTCTTCCTCTTTGGCGGTGGTGCAATCAAAGGCTTTGCCTTCGGTATGTTGATCGGTGTTTTATTCGGCACCTACTCTTCCATTTTCGTGGCTTCTGCCCTTGTAGTAGATTTTACTAAGGAAGAATTCATTAGTGGCAAAGTCGTTGAGGCAGGCACCAAGTCAATGGTAGAAAAACCTGTTAAAGAAAAGAAAGCAAAGGCTTAATAAAACCTATGGCTTTTTGAACATAAAAACCCCCGGCTCGAAATTCGAGCTGGGGGTTTTTATGTTGAGGGTCGTGTTAGAAACGGGTAAATAATATCCCGTTCCAAAAGGAATCCAAAATCCAGCAGCCAAACCTCTGATTACCTTTGCAATTAAAATTTGAATACCCATGCGTTACGCTATACCCTGTTTATTTTCCATACTACTAGCCTCCTTACTTTTCTCATGCGGTAAAAGTGATGCCCCATCGGGCAAAAAACGTGCCTCCATGCCTAAAGATGGACACTCTCGGATGATCGCTATGTTGGACAGCATCGCCAACTACGCAGACCCTTTGGAATGCTACAATCTAAACGGCAAAAAAGCGGTACTCCTTAAGAAACAGTGGGATGCTTCGGCCCCAAATGAGAAACTCACCATGCAATTACGATACGCAGATCAGATATTGAGGGCCGGTAAGAGTGAGGCTGCTATCATGGAATTTCAAGATCTTGTTACCCAGCTTGGCGACCAACTCACCCCTCAAAGCAAACCGGTGTATGAACTGCTTGCCTTGGCCTATTTGCGCCTTGGAGAACAACAAAACTGCGTAAATAGCCACTCCTCCGAATCTTGTGTGCTCCCAATACAAGGCGACGGTATCTATAAAATGACATCAGGGCCAGAAAGTGCCATCAAGATTTATGAGCGTGTTTTAAAACAATACCCCGACGATGTGCAGGTACGCTGGTTGCTAAACTTAGCTTACATGACACTAGGCAAATGGCCGAAAGAGGTTCCTAAATCCTATCTCGTTCCTGAAAGTGTTTTCAAATCTAAAGGAAACATTCGTTTCCATGATGTGGCGATTGCAGTTGGTCTGGATGTGCGTGGCATTTCCGGCGGGGTATGCCTGGACGACTTTGATAATGATGGCAACATTGACCTTTTCGTGACCTCTTACGGATTACGTGATCAATGCCGTTTTTTTAGAAATAATGGCGATGGAACTTTCACAGAGCGTACCAAAGAAGCCAATCTAACGGGTCTTGTGAGCGGTCTAAACACGATGCAGGTTGATTATGATAATGATGGGGATCATGATATTTTTATCCTTCGAGGCGCATGGCTTTTGGGCGGTACACACCCAAATTCACTGCTTCGAAATAACGGAGATGGCACCTTTACGGATGTGACCATCGACGCAGGGTTGCTTTCATTTCACCCTACCCAAGCAGCTGACTGGGCTGATTTCGACGGCGATGGCTGGCTAGATGTTTATATCGCCAACGAAACCCAGGATTCCCAACGGCCCAACCCATGCGAGTTTTACCGAAATAATGGCGACGGTACCTTCAGCAATATTGCGCCACAACTCGGCCTCGATTTCATCGGATTCTTCAAAGCAGCGGTATGGGGCGACATCAATAACGACCAACGACCAGACCTCTATATCAGCAATCTTTACGGTGACAATAAACTGCTCGTTAACCGGGGTGGCACCTCGCCAAGCAACTGGAAATTTGAAGACATCGCCAAAAAATCCGGCACAGTAGGATCCCAACATTCCTTCCCCGCTTTCTTTTTCGACTACGATAATGATGGATTCGACGATATTTTCTGCACCGATTATACCGTTGATTTACAAGACCAAGGCCCTCGGCCATATATTATGGAGATGTTGGGCAAACAGCCTCCAGGCACCTGGACCAGCCTTTTTCATAACAGCGGCAAGGAGTCCTTCAAGAATATGAGCCGCCAAGCAGGCATCAATACGATCACCTATGCAATGGGCAACAGTTTTGGCGATCTCGACAACGATGGCTGGCCCGACATCTACCTTGGCACAGGGAAGCCCGATCTTACCTCGCTCATTCCCAACCGAATGTTCCACAACATTAACGGTCAGCGTTTTGAAGATATCTCAATGAATGGTTTTGGACAAATCCAAAAGGGCCACGGCGTTGCGTTTGGCGATATTGACAACGACGGCGACCAGGATATTTATGTCGTAGTGGGTGGTGCATTTGAGGGTGATTTGTCCAACAATATTCTGCTTGAAAACCCCGGCAACGACAACCATTGGATTACCATTTTTTGCGAAGGCAAAACCTGCAACCGAGATGCCGTAGGCGCAAAAATAAAAGTAACCACACTCCAAAAAGACGGCTCAAAACGCGCAATCTGGGCAACGGTGGGTACTGGAGGGAGCTTTGGCAGTAGTAGTTTGCGCCAGGAACTAGGCTTAGGCCAGGCCACTAAAATCGAGTCTGTTGAGGTTTCCTGGCCTAAACCGGGGCTTCCAAAATCAGTGTTCACCAATATTGCGATGGATGGTTTTGTAAAATTGGTAGAAGGCGCAAGCATAGCAGAACCTGTTCCCTTGGGCAAAGTGAAGTTGAAGATTTAGGTAGCTTGTCCGGAGTGTTTGGAAAAAATTTCCATTAAAATGTTTTTTGAAAAACAACTCTGGTACATTCGCCCAAGATTAATGCGCGCTACAACCTTCCAGCGCAGATGCTTACACTCAAATCAAAACGTTACTACCGTATGAATGCATTTCTATCCCTTGGCCGCTGGCTTTTTGCCATTCCTTTCGCTATTTTAGGGCTGATTAACTTTCTTAGTACAAAAGCAATGGTAGATTCATTTGTACCCAATTACATGCCCGCCCCCATTGCTTGGGTATATCTGGGAGGTGCTGGTCTGGTAGCCGCTTCCATAAGCATGGTCATCGGAAAATATGACAAGCTTGGCTGTACACTCCTTGCAATATACTTGCTTGCTACGGTAGCATTGGTTCACTTACCAAGTGCTATGGCGGGTAGTATTAGCGCACAGTTTCTTTTATTCAAAGACCTCGCGCTGGCTGGAGCAGCCATGATGTACGCCCAACACCTTTCAAAAGATCGCTCAGTGATTGGGTAGTAGCCTAATAGCCTTGAGGCGTATACCATGAACTACCCGGATTTGGAGCACAAGTACGGGGCATTGTCCCTCGAGAATAATACCGCTATTGTGGTAGATATTAATTTTCCACCAATATATTTAAAGGTGGCCAGCTTTTTATTTCGCGCAATTCATTAAATTTTGAAAAGAAAATTTTGCGCTTATCCCTATTGTTTAGACTTTCGCACCAGATTTTTTCTCGAAGTGGTCGAGACCGTTAACCAATCAAGATTAGCAATCCATTCTATTGTATGAACAGCGTCGGCTGCTGAAAAGCAGTCGGCGTTTTTTGTTTTTTAAAAAACTGTTATTCGTTGAAACCTTATTTGCCAGTTTTATAGTTAGGAACGAGGTTGACAATCATAAAAATCCTACGAACTATGCTGCAAAGACTATACACCCACTGGATTGAATCGTACAGAGGTATCCCACGCGTCATTTGGTACATTTCAATTGTGAGTCTCGTGAATCGCTGCGGGGCTTTTGTCATTTCTTTCCTGGCGATTTACATGACCAAAAAACTAGGCTATCCATTGGAGCAAGCCGGTTATGTGATGACCGCTTTTGGTGTAGGCGCACTTACGGGTGCATTCATAGGTGGAAAACTCACTGATAAATTGGGCTATTATCCGGTTCAATTTGGAAGTCTGATGCTCAACGGCGTGATCCTTTTGCTCATGATGCAGGTACGTGATATCTGGTGGATGGGAGCGGCAGTATTCGCCATGAGCTTTTCCTCGGAAGTATTCCGTCCGGCCAATTCAGTGGCTATGGCCCAGAATTGTGAACCCGGCACTCGAACACGTTCTATTTCGCTCTACCGCATGGCCGTAAACCTGGGTTGGACCCTCGCGCCAGCCTTGGGGGGTATGCTTGTCGCATTTGGGTGGTCTTGGCTTTTTTGGGTAGATGGCCTGACCTGTATCGCAGCTGCGATGACTCTGCTTTGGCTATTACCGCAAAAAAAAGAGTCTCCTAAAGTGGACGCGATCGAAGAACAGGAAGTAATACCACCAAACAACCTATCGCCATATCGTGACCGTCCTTTCTTAATTTTTACCTTGTTGACCATGTTAGGAGCAGTGGTCTTTATGCAAATTTTATGGACGATACCACTATTTTGGGAAAAGACTTACGCTTGGTCTGAGGGGCAAATAGGGAGAATGCTGGCCCTTAATGGATTGCTGGTGTTTTTTGTCGAAATGCCATTGGTGCATCGTCTCGAAGGGCGTGCATCAACCTTGGGTTATATTCGATTTGGATTGATTTTGTACGCGATTTCCTTCGCCGTGTGTTTGCTTCCGGCAGGCATGATAGCAGCACTACTTTTCACAATAGCCATTTCTTTCGGCGAAATGTTCGTAATGCCGTTCAGCAGCAATTTCGTTTTTGGCCGCTCAGAAGGCAGTAAGCAAGGGCAGTATATGGCACTTTACACCATGTCATATTCTGTAGCCAATATTATTGCGCCCTTATTAGGCACACAAATCATTGCAGCCTGGGGATATCCAACACTTTGGTACTCAGTGGCGGGCTTGGCGCTTGTTACTTTTACTGGTTTTTGGATCCTGGGAAAAGTCAATAAGTTGCAAGTTGCAAGGGGGCAAGTTTCAAATTGGTAAGTTTCAAGGGAACAAGTTACAAGTGGAGGGTTGTGTCAAAAGAGGTAAGACCAAAAATGAGGTAAAATTTTATTTTTTTTCTAATGATACCCTTTTGACACAACTCCACACTGGTAGAAACTTATCTATCCCGATCTGCCTTAAGGTTCAAGAACATCTTGAAACCAAAGTTGACTCCAATAATTTTTGAGTTAACAAAGTAGTTTCCGTCCAGGAAGACTTCAGTGTTTTTGAACACGTCCCGGATGAAAAAATAGCCGAGTTCTACACCTACTGTTACGTCAAATTTTTCAGGTGCAACGCCTTCTGGCTCTAAAGCATCTGTAATAAAAGCATATCGAACGCCTGCCTTACCCATGGCCGTAAATGCCTTTGACTTGGTTTTGCTGCACCGGTTGCCGTTAGTACGATATTTACCCGCGCCTACTTCGAAAAGGGCGTAGGGCGTGGTAACGAAAGTACTCTCTACGTCTTTTGATTGCGGATCCATGCTAAAAACAGCGCCGCCGCCAATTCGGGCCGTACTCCAGTGCGTAGCTACATTCATAGCTGTACCAATGCCTAAGCCAATACGATTAGCCACCAAAGTAACATCAGGTGCTGCCAGGTGTACGATTGGAATGTCAAGAAAAAGACGAGGTCCGGTATTGTTTTGCGCTTGTGCGAGGGTGAAAAATGCCGCAAAAGCGGCGAAGGAGAGGAATGATTTTTTCATAAAATCTGTCAATTTTTCGTGTGAATTTTGGTCTGCAAGATACCGCGTTCTCGCAATTTCGCTGCCCGAAGGAATTGAAATGCGAATATCATATTCTTTTCAAGAGCGGATATTTATTTTAACTAAAAGTTAAAAGTTTTACTTTCTACACTTGCTGGTGGCATGATCGGTTGGGTGCTTGGCTAGGGCTCAAAATAATTTGAAATAAAAGCCTTCCCAGGATGTGCATTATCGCCCACAACAATTTCATAGCGCGGCGAGTCTTTTCGGAAGGCTCGCCGCTTTGATTTTCATCCTATTCATA
>JBBQLD010000081.1:0-13039 GCA_038327555.1 Chitinophagales bacterium | reverse complement strand
CGCAAGGCTTATGGGGCTGGGAAGATTAGCATTACTCCAATTCTTAGCTGGGCTGCTTGCTTCCGAAGAGAGGGCGAGTCCTTAGAAGACATTACTCAGTCGTCATTGTTGGCCCTGTTTTAAGTTTCTACAATAATGAAGCAAATTGGCCAATGGGCGTGCGCTGAGAAGCAATATTTCACACCACCTCAATCAAATAGACCTCCAGCTCACCAATGTTCTTTGCATCCACCGTCCCAGCATACCGACAGGCAAAATGCCGTTTTACGTGATGGTAAGTGTCTGCTGAAAGGTTAATGTGTCCAACTTCACCCATTTGTTCTATGCGGGCAGCGATATTCACGGTGTCTCCCCAAATGTCATAAGTGAATTTGAGTTGCCCAACCACGCCCGCTACCACCGGCCCAGAGTGGATGCCGATCCGCGCGTCAAACCAAGGCAACTGCTGATCTTGGCGGGACGCTTTGAATTTCCGCAGGAATTGCTGCATTTCAATGGCAGCCTGTACGACCCTTAATGGATTGTCGTCGTCCGGTTTTGGCAGACCGCCCGCGCACATGTAACAATCGCCGATGGTTTTTATTTTTTCAATGCGATGCTTTTCCATGATTTCATCGAAGTGCCGAAAGCAAAAATCAATATCTTTGATCAGGTCTTCGGGCGACATATTTTCGGAAATGCGGGTGAAATCTTTGATATCGCAGAACATAACTGTTACGAGGTCGAATTTTTTGGCCGTGGTTTGCCCTGTTTGTTTGAGTTCTTCCGCTACGTCGTCTGGCAAAATGTTGCGCAGTAAGTTATCACTTTTCTGTTTTTCGATGATCAACTCGCTCTTTTCATCCTGGAGATTTTGAAGTTTGCCTGCAACTTCGCGGTCGAGCACTACCCTGTTTTCAGCTGACTTATAAACCGTAGCCGCTTTGACTGCCGATTCTTTTGCAAGGGGCAGGTTTCTTATCATTTCAGTATAAAAGCTGTCCCCCACTCCTAGTGTTTTGTGCTTTGCACCGTGCTCAATATCTACCGTTCTGTCTTCACGATTGACGCGCAGGATGCGAGAAACATTGATGATGTTGATTTTGCTGATGCGCTGAAAACGCTCTGAAGGCAACAGATCGAGGAATTTATTGAGTGTCAAATCCACTTGATGGGTGTCCGTATCCGTCACGACATAAGTTTCACCCCCGCCCGCCGCTTCGAAATAAGCGATTTTGTAAAAATCAAGTCGCAACAGGCTGCCACGGTTGTTGACAAAGATTGAATTTTGTGTTTGTTGCGGCTCTATTGCTTTAGGCACTGGTATTGAAAACGTATCATTCAATTTGGCTGCCATGAGCGCATCTATGGACTTGCGGAGTTTTTTTTGCCAATCTTCCAAGAAGGGCTTTACCAAGTACTGCACCACGAACCGCCGGTAGTCATTCAGGGCATTCATCACATATTCCGGATAGCCCGTAGTTATCACTATATAGGGGATGGGAATACCATTATCTTGCAACCTTTTCAATAGCATGAATACATCGCCGCCGATCAACTGTATATCCATGAAAGCGGCATCGGGTTTGGTTTGAGCAATAAGCCCAAAGGCATCATCTAAAGTAGATGCTTCACCTACTATGTCGAGTTCTGGATACAGATTCAACTTTTTGAGGAGCCAGTTCCGGTTGTCGTCTTCATCTTCGAGAACAACGGTGCGAAGTTTGTGCATGAGATATTTTATTTAAAACTCAAAATTATAATCCTTTGGCATTCTGATAATAACACGTGTACCATAGCCCTTACCTTCCATGTCGACAAAAATGTCATCCTCGTAAAATTGTTCAAGTGGATGCTGGTTTTGTCTGTTGTAGATCGTCTCCAGTTCTTTGAGCATCGTAGTCCCATTCTGAGTTCCCTTGGAGCCTATTTTTTGTGCGGCAGCCCGACCAACGCCGTCGTCTTCAATCTTGATGACCGTGTATAAATCCTCTTCGCTTAGGCTAATATGCACCCACCCTACCCCTGTTTTTTTGTTTCGTATGCCATGTTCGACTGCGTTTTCGGCATGAATTTGTACGATCATTAATGGCACGTTCAGGTTCTCCGAATTAGAAAGTGCCTCTTCATTCGGCATTTCGTAACTCAGTTTGTCCCCGAATCGGCATTTTTGGATAAAAAGGTAATTCTCCGCCAATTTCATTTCGTCACGCAGGCTGTGGAAGGCTTTTTTCAAGCGGCTGTTTTTGAACACCGTGCTGATGTTTTCAGACAGTTTGCCTACCACCCTCACAGCTTCATTGTCTTCGTCAACACGCACCTGTAGCCATTGCAAGGCGTTATTGATAAAATGTGGGTTGAGTTGGTTTACAATTGCCTGCACCTGAAGTTTGTCCTTTTCTTTGTTTATTTGAGCCATTTCATTGATGGATTTTTCCAGTTGGAGTTGCTGGTTGGAAATTAAGAGCTTTTGCGCGGATATTTTCAACTCACGCCGCCACCAAAGTGCGCTGACTCCGCTGATTCCGAGCAATATCAGCAACCAAAACCGTGGCGATTTCCATAAAGGGCCTGAAATTTGGAATTCGACTATCTCTGATTTTGATCGAACACCGTCACAATCGGCTATTATCTCAAATTTGTAATGACCCGGAACCAGGTTTGGGAGCTCGAACATACCGTTTTCACGCAAGGTAAACCAAGTGGCCGTATCGTTTGAAAAGCGATATAGATAGGTCACATTGTCAAGCAATTTCGGGCTTAGATCACTCCTGCACCAAATTTTGCCATTTGCAGCTTCAAGGCTTACTTCAATCTCTTTAGATAAATCTTTAAAAATCGAGTGCCCTATCCTGATGCTATCAAGATGAATAACGAGTGGCGAGAGGGTATTCCGAACCCAATAACTAGGGTCAAAACAGGTAACTCCACCAGTACAGGCAAGCCAAATTCGTTTTTGTTTGTCAACCCAGATTCCATTCTGATTGATGCTGCCCAATAGGTGGCCAGTGGCGGGAACAAATGCGCTAATCAGTGTGTTGCCCTTATAAAACGCAGGCAAGTCAAGCAAAAAGAAGCCTTTAGCGTTACCAAGGATGAGCGTTTTTTCATCATAAAGGCGACAAACCGAAACCGTAGACTCACCCATATATTCAACAGCCACAGGACTTAAATGTGATAAAAAGTCAAATTGATCGTCCATATCCTCAGGCAATTTCAGGAAACGCAGCCCTTGGTCGGTTCCCAGCCATAGATTTCCTTGCGCGTCCTCTGACATGCTTATTACGCCGTAATTATCAGTACTGCGGCTTTTGGTCCAATTCCATATTTTTCGACTTTTGGGGTCATAACAGGCAAGTCCTGTATGCAAGTGCCCCATCCAATATCGCCCATACCGATCTTCCAGGGCAGTATGGATGGTTTGTGTAAATTCAAGTCCTTTCGATGTGTCAATTTTTTCCCAGGCGTCGTTAACAGAAATATCCGCACCTTCAGGCAAGAGCCAAAGCCCTTTGTAAAAAGTGCCACGCATGAGTTGCCCCTTTTTGTCATAATCCAAATAAGTGGACATTATACCGTCGCTAAACCGAGCCCATTTCTTT
Organism: Chitinophagales bacterium; assembly: GCA_038327555.1. Classification (GTDB taxonomy): domain Bacteria; phylum Bacteroidota; class Bacteroidia; order Chitinophagales; family Saprospiraceae; genus M3007. The sequence goes on along the minus strand of JBBQLD010000081.1, from coordinate 9,458 downwards.
TTCCCGTCAAACCTAAGCAACCCTCCTTTGCCAGGCGCACCTTCGATGTTGAAAAACATCTCGCCAGTCTTTTTATCCACAAGGCTGCCGTCATCATAGTGGTTAAATTGTTTCAAAAATTCGGGTTGTGGATGGAGATCCAAACCATCAAAACGCACGAGACCCTTGCCATAGGAAGCAAACCACATCTGGCTGTCAGGGGCTTGTGCTACTGCCCAAACTTGAGGCAGCATGTTGCGTGCGTCAATGGTGACGTTTTGAAATTGTGGAAAAACCCGCAACAATGCGGTCCCACAAGAGACCCAGAAAGTACCATTCCTGTCTTTTATTGCATGAACGGGCAAATGATAGGTTGCAAAAACACAGGTCCCAACCAGATTCATGGATGCATCGTATTCGGCCAGCAAGTATCGTTGCTTGATGCCCGTGGTTTCAGCTAGTTTCCAAATTACGAAGACCTTCCGATTGAAATAGTCAAAATTTAAACACTGTATGTCCTTGACAACATGTGCCTCGGCACCATTGAGCAGTCGGATGCTGGGTGGCGGCACGATTTCCCATCCTTTATTTTTAAAAAACTTGACTTCTTTAACATTGCCAATGATTGGATAATTGAGCACACCTGGCGTTAGGGGCAAAGAGGGCGTAGCTGACAGGCTTGATTGAAGTTCCCATTTGTTCTCACTAAACTTGAAAACCTTAACTGGTTGACCTTTATTATTATTGGGCATGTAGATCGCGCCATTTAGGTCATGGTCGTTCGTCAGAAAAAGGTTGCTTGAATACTTTAAGGTATCATTGGGCAACATTACACCTATGGGCACTTTTTGACCAGTTTGGGGGTCGAAACGACTGATCTCACGGGTTTGCTGGTGGTAAAAAAATACCTGCCCCCCAGGTGAAACGGTGTATCGCTCTATATCGTTTGGCCTGTCTTTAAAGGGCTTGAATTGGTGAAACTTCCCATCGTTGGAAAGCATTGTCATACCGTATTGTCCGTGGTCAAACCACATCCTACCTGATTTGTCTTGCCATGATACATCCATCTTATTGGCCAGCAATCCGTCTGTAATGGAAAAGCGCGTCCATTTTTTCCCGTCAAAACGGGTACATCCGTTTGCATAGGTGTTTACCCACAAGTAGCCATCTCTATCCTGAAACGAAGACGTGAAGCCGCCAGCGGGCAGGCCGTCCTTGGAGGTGTATTCAATCGCGGCGCAAGATTGGGCAGCTGCTGGCGATAGAAACCACCCAATGCAAAAAAGGGTCAAGTAAATAATTCGCATGAAAGAAATAAAGAGTAAGGTATCGGGTGCTGGAGCAAAAGTATTTCACCGCAATGATAAAAAGGGTAAAAAGGGTCACGAAACGGGTTGATTATGTTATCAATGCGATAAAACAAGGAATCTGACAGTCTGGCGACTTTAGATCGGCAAGACATATCTAAAAAAGGTTTCATGGTGGAAAACGGGAGGGTTGTGGCGTTTTTTGGGGGATTTGTGGGGAAAGGCTGGTCGTGAGCACGGTGAGGGGGGCAGTTTTGTAGCATCAAACGCAGATTGTTTTGATTCACTTTTAAATTTTTTTGAAATGAAAAATCTATTTTTTGTATCAGTATTGTCAACGATGTTTCTTTCCGCCTGCGGCTCGGATGTAAATGAAAGGGAATCCTCCAATAAAAAAAATGCCCCCATAATAAGCAGTTCGTTGGTCAAGACCGCAATCCAGACAACATCTATGTACTCGGACAATTCCGTTGTAGACGGAATTGCCGCAGCCAACAAGGTTTGCGATTGTTTCAGCAAAATGCAAGATTTGCGCGATCAGGCCGAACGACTTGCTGCCGGCTTTAAATTCCTCGAATGCACGGGAATGATGAACAGCTATACTAAAGAGTTCGCTGCCCGTGCTGCTCCCGATGACAGTACAAGCCTAAAAACTTATCAAGGTATTATTGCTTTGAAGCTCCTCAAATACGCTGTGACCAACCATGAAAAGGAATAAGAAGGCGACTGAAATGGGCTTGATAAAAGGCCATTTAGTGATGTAATAAGGCATGTTCACAATAGCTTATCAATATATCGAAGCCACATCTCAACTGACAATTTAAAAAAAGAGTAAAAATGATACCCTTGAGGCATTGTTAGAGATGAATAGGCAGAAATTGGAATCTAAATAGCTTTTGGCTAATTGAAATAAGAATCTTTCGTATCCAGTTAGCCTGAGGCTAACCAATTACGAAATAAATTAAGTGGGCATCCCGAAACCACAATAAAGAAGTAGGGCGTAATTTCCAAGACGAAATTTGGGAACAACTTAATTATTATGAATAATAAAACTGCAAACGAAAACATTCGCAATGCGATAACCAGCGTTGCCAATGAATTGAACTTTGCTGCAAACGAAGCAAACTCAACAATTATCCACAGGAATTTGGAAAACTATACAGATGACAAGGATAATTTGAGTTGGCAAGAACTTCGCGATGTTGTAAAAAACATTGCCGAAGATAAAATCAAATCCAAGAGTTAAAAATTATCGAACAAAGCATCAACGCCCATGCTGCACAAAGCTCGCCTGCAAAAGGCCAACGTGCGGCACGGGCGCATGTGCAAACGAGATTCGGTGTGACTGAAAAATAAAAACAATAAAATATAAATATGAGTGAGTCAGAAAAAAAAGATAAAGTACCAGCATGGCTGCAAATTATAAGTGCAGTTGTCGCCATATTAATTGCATTTTTTACAGTTTATAAATGGTGGTATGAAAAAAATACTGACGCAAATTGCGAGATTTTACTAACGAAAGCACGTGAATCAATAAGTGAGGGTCGAAAGAACACAACTGAACTTCTAAAAAAAAATGAAAATGAAATTAGCCAAGTAGAAATTAATCAATGCTATGCACTAGAAAAAAGAGGGCTAAATGATTTAGAGTATATTTTGGGCAACTGTAATTGCCCCGTTAAATTGAGGCAATCAGCAGCCAAAGAAATTAAACTCTTTTACGAAACATCATTAGACCCTGCAAAGTTCAAATCAAATGTCGAGGAACTAAATAAGAGGTTAAACAATTGTAAATAATTCATCAAATTTTATCAAAATGTCAACAAGAAGAGAATTCATTATAGGCTCTTTCAAATACGTTTCGTTTGGAACTGGCTTTTTGATTCTGCCACACCCAGTTTGGGCAAAAAAATTACTTTCAGTCATCGGAGAGGGTGAAGACCTTTTAGAAACAGAATATTCGCTTGATGCCTTCAACGCAATGTTTCAAAAAAAGGTTAAAGGCGCACCCGATGAAAAAATAATTGCTGAGCCACTTCACAAAGTGACTACTGACTCACTTGGGTTAACTCGTCAAAAATTTTCAGCAGGGAGAGGAAAGAACGGCTACCACAAGGATATTGCTGATGTAGTCAGGAAGAGAGATTTTGCCATAAAAACACCTGTCGTTAAATATCGTCAAAAGCCCTACGATACGAGAAATAAATATCATAACACAGGGCAAGTTTTCAAGTTGTCTGATAAAAAATATGATGAAGGCGCCGTTCTTTACGGACCTACACTTGATTCAAAATTTGAACCAACAGGTATCGATGGGGTGTATGTTTGTCATCCAGCATTTTTGCAGTATGTCAAGTATAAAGAATATTTTTGTCACGGAAGACCATGTGGCAATCCGATTATAGAAACTTGCAAGTACTGTAAACAAAATTTTGTTCAGCAAAATTTTTTTTATGAAGGGGATAGCAAATATGAAAGAGAATCGGAGACCTTTTGGTACAATGGTCGTTGCACCAAAGCAAAAACAAACAAATATGGGATAAAAGTGCATAACCGTATTGATGTTCAATTAGGTGAAATTGAAGTATGTGGTTGTGCCGATGAAATTAAAGTTACCGAACGTTCTAAAAGAAAAAGGCAGTGAAAAAAATCAATTTTCTATTTTCTATTTTTACCTTCATTTCAACTTCGTGTAATGCAAATTGGTATGAATTAAATACCAACGGGCAGGTTATCTCATATAGCAGGATTGCCAAAGAAGGTAAAATATCGGTATTTATTTTAAGCACAAATTGGTGTTCGCCCTGTAAGGCATTGAAACAGAGGCTTCAAGACACATCTTTTGACATAGATAAAATAGATCTTTACTATGTCAATATGTCCGGCGATATGAAATATGAGCAATTAAAGCGCACAAATGGCTATCAGATCTGGCGCAAAATCGAACAAATCAATTCCTGGCCCACAGTATATATTGCTGCCCAAACCACCAACATTGTATCAAGTTTTTCAGCCGAAGAAGAGCCATACCCATATGATAAAATTTTAAGAATAACAAAAGACCTGATTGAAGACGGCAAAACCTTTGATGAGAATACAATGTATAAAGGAAAAATTAAGGAATTTTCAGAAAGTAATCTTGATGAAACAAATCAGGATAAGCCCAAAATAATAGCACCAAAAGAGAGACTTCCTAATGAAAACTCAAAAAATAGTCAACACGAAAAAGAGAAAGAAAGCGCAATTGGTCAATCAAATGCAAAATATAAATTTAGGATAGCGACAGTTTCTGCTAAACCTTCTTTAAAAAGATTTGAAGAACTTAAAAAATATGGAAAAACCGTAACGGTTAAAAAAATAAAAAAATGGATTATTTATTTAGAAGACGTAGATGCTGAAAAAATCAATGAAATCACAAATGAATTAGCAAAAATGGGCTATGGAGATGCTGTTTTGGAGAAGGAATAAATAACGCTGAACATTTAGGCTTAACTGCTGGCGAGGGGGTGTAGACAGACAAATCCTCCCTACCCACACGAGCCCTGTTGGCGGTTGATCCCTTAATGCTCGCCACTCAAAATTTTGTCGTATGTCAAACTGAATGCGCTCTCCCGAAACCCATATAATTTTCGTTCCAAAAGACCCACTCTTCATGGCAATTTTTCCCGTCTTGATGACAAATTCCCATTAAGCCCCATCAACTTGCCTCAATTTTGACCATCCTTTTCAAAAGATAAAATATCACCCAATTCATGTTAAAAACAATTTTTTTGCTAGGTTTTCTAGTCCTGCTTTCAATCTCTAAATTATCCTCCCAATCCGTAGTCAATGCTACTGGTAGCACGCTCTTTGCAGGAAACGAACGCCTCGACTACTCCATCGGCGAGATTGCAATTACAACCCTTTCCAACCCACAAAACCACTTGACACAAGGGGTTTTACAACCGTTTACCATTTTGGTTGGCACCAATATCCTTTTCGATAAGCAGTTTGCTTTTTCAGCATTTCCCAACCCGGTAGCAAGCGAGTTGATTATCGAAACAGACTACACAGGATTCCAGATGCTTGAAATTTATGACATCGGTGGAAAACGCCTGTTCCATCGCCCATGGGATGAGAAACCCATTGATTTCCAAATGCTTTCAGCAGGCACATACCTTGTAAAACTATCCGACAACTCATTTTCAAAATCAATAAAAATCATCAATCAATGAAAAATATTATTTCCATCTCCTTCCTCTTCCTTGCATTTTTTGCGACAGCGCAAGCCCCGCAAGGACTTAACTACCAAGCCATTTATCGCAACGCACAAGGCAACCCCATCGCTAATCAGAACGTGAACGTGCAGTTCAGCATCCTCGACGGTTCGGTCGCTGGACCAGCGGTTTATGTTGAAAACCATGTTATTATAACTAACCCATTTGGGCTTTTTACCCTTACCATCGGACAAGGAAGCCCCGTTTTAGGGTTATTTTCCAATGTCAATTGGGGCAACAGCAGCAAGTTTTTGAAAGTAGAGGCCAACAACTCGCTGTTGGGTACCACCCAATTGATGAGCGTGCCTTATGCCCTGTATGCCGCCAAAACCAACATTCAAGCCGGGGCTGGAATAGACATAAATGGCTCGATCATATCTAATACAGGTGATTTGAGCGACGCCAACGAATTGCAAAACCTGTCCATTTCAGGCAATACCTTATCCATTTCAGACGGTAACAGTGTGATGCTGCCAATAAGTGGAAACAGCCAATGGACGACTATTGGCAACGACATTTATTACAATTCAGGAAAAGTTTTGATTGGCAGCGATACGCCTATTGACCCGTATCCTGGCACCGTACTCCAAATAGCTTCTGATGCTTATGAATCAGCATTACATCTATATGGCATAAATGGCGGGTCTAACTATAACAATATCACACTACGCGAAATGGCGACAAACTCTGGCTGGACCCTGACGCATAAAGCAACAGGAGGCATTAACCACCAGCTGATGTTTGAATATTTGGATGGTGAAACCAACACTTATAATTACAACACCTTGAAGATCGCCCCAACTGGTAATACAGGGTTTGGTATGGACTATAATGATATACCACAATCAAGGGTCAGCGTCAAAGGAGGCGATATAAACATCTTGGATATTGGCAGCGGCGTAATCATGAAATCACCCAATGGCAACTGCTGGCGCATGACTGTCACCGACGCAGGGCAGCCGCAGTTTACAAGCATTACCTGTCCGCAATAGGAGATTAACGACCAAAAGTAGCTATGACATGGGTCATTTCGAGTTTTCGGGATGGCTCGTGGCGTTTGGGAGGAAATAAAAGAGGTGCAACCACATCCGCAAAAGCCCCTACTTTTGCCACCATATGCTTCAAAACTGACTAAACCGCGCCCTCTTTCTTTTTGTAAAAACGCCGTAGAAACCCAGCAGGCCTGGTCTTTTGGCAAAAACGCCCTACTCCACCGAAGCGAAATGCCGGATTTGAAAAAAGTCCGCGCTGCCATCATCAGCGTGGGCGATAAAGAAGCCAATCTGATTCGCGAACAACTGTATCGCTGCTCCTTTCCTCTCCTCAAAGGCTCAATGGCGGATTTGGGCAATTTTCGCAAAGCGGATGCGGCCATGCTTATTTCCGTCCCACATGGTCTTCTCCTAGCCTCACTTGTGTCTTTTGACCAAGTGCAACTTCCGTGAGTGGCCAAGCAAAAGCGCACTCAAAAAAAGCAGCAACAAACCCAACGTTTTTGGGAGCTCCTTAAGATTTAATTGGGCGTATTTTTACATTCAAAGAAACAGGCCCATCAGGTATGAAATCCACAGCATAGCGTGGGACAAATGCATCTTCAGTTATTTTTACACTCAATATTCGGTCAGTACGGAAGCTTCGGATCTGAGCAACAGGTAATTTCACTCCATATAAAAGGAGTTGATTGTCAGCAGTCGCCCGAAGAGAATAAGGCTCAATGACGTAACGCAGTCTGATTTCATTTTCTTTCTGGTAGTAAATCTCCACACACAAACGGTTGACCGCAGCAAAACGGATGAGGTCAAGCATGTTTGCCCGTGAGGAATCAACACCTTTTCGCCAAATATTGGCGTGGACTTCGTTGGCACCTCCAGGTATCAGCTCTTGTGTTTGAGCAATATTTTCAGGATGTTCCAGCCAAGAGAAAAACGCGACCAACTCGTTCCAGAAAGAATCAAACGGAGGAAGTGCTGGCAACTGATGCGCTAACTGGTCTTTCCATCCGGCTTCGCAGGAGTCCTTGTGATCTTCAAGATCGCTTTGAAGCGGAAATGAAATATTTTTGTGTTCGCATTTTTTTTTCAGAATCTCCTGAACAGGTCCAGCAAGTTCGAGCGATTCTGGCCGTCGGAAGAAATTTATCACGTCGTACAGATCGCGTGGTCGTGTTCGCTCCTTTAATGCACGGATTTTTTCTGCGAACACTTCTGCGTATGAGTAACTTAGAATATGAATATCAGCCGAAGGGAAATCACTGTAACCGTGCCTGACAGGCGTAAGGTTTGGCGTGTCTACCAATACCTCATCCACTGTCAAGTCCAATTTGATTCGGGGCATAGCATGTTTACCCGCAGGAGTTACGGGGCCGCGATAATAAAGCCGCCCTTGGCAAGATTCCACGCCTCGCGGATTCGGATAAATCTCAAAAGTTGTTCGGCCTACTGCTATTTCAATACCGCTGTTTTCGTAGACCCATGTTGCAATCTGCCTAAAGGTTTCTTGTAAAAAACCGTCATCAATGTGAGAAGCATCCCGCAAGGTGAAATCAAGGTCTTCTGAAAACCGATAGGTTTCAAAATAGCATTTCTTCAGACAGGTTCCGCCTTTGAACACCCAACTTTCGGACAAATCAGGATGTTGGTTTATTCCAGCCAAAAGCCAGCCGAGTACATAGTCCTTTTCGACTACATGAGGCTGTAAATTGGTCTGTGTAGCAATATCAAGTATTTCGCGCTTCGGTATCATTCCTTTATCCTTTCAATTTGCAGTTTGGCAGGTATGAACAATCGCCATTTCGTCGCCAATCTATCGCCTTTTTGCCGAGGGTCAAGGTTTGCGTTGCCCGCGCTCAAATGCTTTTTGCAACTTATGGCCAATGGGTGCTCTTCTCCAAATATCTCTGATATGAGGTAGCCCAGGCGTTTGAAAACCGCACCATTTCTGAGCTTTAGGGCGTACTCCATTAGAAGGCTTTCATTAGGCTTCCCGTTTTTAAAGTATTCGTTCATGCAGTCCACTACATGTTGAATACCTCCTCCCGTTTGAGGGTCTGAAAGCATATCCACAATGGTCCTTTCAGGATCGGAAACCAGAACCTTCTTTTCTTTCTTCCATACAGACTTTAGCCCGAACATTTTCTCCTCTGAAATATGGTTAAGGTGAAACGATGTGTTATGAAATATTTGGATCTTCTTTGACAGAGGGCGCGTAGTGAAAACACAGATGTCCTTGAAAATCTGTTCGGTCAAATCCCAATGTTCAGCAGCCGTCCAACCGCCTATGTATGCAGGCTCAAAGAGTTCCGGCACCAAGATCCAAGCATCCTCCAGTGCCTGACTGTTATCCTCTGCTTCCACCGGGACAGAAACATATATTCCCCGCTTGACGCGGTTGATCCAGCCTTGGCTATGCCATCGCGCCAGCGTTTTTGCAGCCTTGTGATTGTTCATATTGAGAATGCTGGCTGCTTTTTCCACCGAAAACAACTCTCCTCCTTCGCGCAACAACTTGCTCAAGCGTTGACGAGATTTGGAACTTTTGCCTTTAAATTCTGCACCCATGGTATATTCTAAAGTTTTCAATTCCCCGAAAAAGGGAATTAATCTGGTTCAAATATACTTGCTTTTTTATTTTAGTATAGTATAAAGTGTGAAATTCTCTTTTTTAGTGAATTGCCCAAGTTTAAATATAGTTCTTGGGGGAACACCCCAAACACAACATATCCATTCTTGTATCCAATTACATCCGATTGACGAGGGACAATCAGATTGACATCGCAGCATTTGAAAGATAAACTCTTGGCTTGGCGAAGTGAAGTAAATTACCTTTGCACCAACAGTACTCGCTACGCTACCCATCAGAACAGCGTCCCAGGGCGAGTCTTTTTATTTTAAGGGTTTTGAAAATTTGTACCAATGCC
>JBBQLD010000080.1:0-13245 GCA_038327555.1 Chitinophagales bacterium | reverse complement strand
ATAACTTATAACTACATCACGAATGAGGAAGAGGTGCGTTTTGAACATCGAAGTTGCATTGATCAAATTGATCATATCCAATTCGTTCAAAACTGGTATTACGACGAACTTAAAAAACAGCTTTATTCACAGTTAGCCGGTATTGCGCCATTACAAAGTATTCGAGATTCTGAAGGCAGACTCAGGTTCTTTAAACCATTGTTTTATCAAATGTATCGCGGAACAAAAGCGCTCAAGCCATAAAAAAGCGGGCTGTCCAACTTCAGACAGTCCGCTTTTTTTATGCCTTGATGGATAAAATCTACCCCTCGAAGTGCAACGAAATCGTAAACGTGCGGCTTAATACCTTTTCCAACACATTGCTTTGTTCCAGTCGGTCATTATAAATCAGCGCATTATTCAGCCCTTGTGAAATTTTGAGTTCGGGCGAGAAAATGAAATAAGGGAAGAAAAACTGCACGCCAGCACCATATTCAACCTGAAAGTCGGTGGGCGCAATTTTCACCAATCCGGCTGACTGACGGGTGCGGGAATCACTCGCCACGTCGAAGGAATATTTCACCCCTCCAATGACAAAGAGTCTAAAATCGTGATATGGCGCGGATTTATAACGCACATGAAAGGGCAATTCCACCAAAACAGACTCAATCGGGCGGCTCACGATTCGGCCACTTTGCCCTGCTGGAACATATTTAATGGTGTGTTCCGTAAACGATAAAGTGGGCAAGAATCGAATGTCGAAGTATTCACCCACTTTCAAGTTTGATACAATACCTAGATTGAAGCCCGGGCCCGTCACCGATTCAGCACTTGCAAAGGAGTCGTTGCGGATAAAAGACTTGGAGTGATAAATGCGGTAATCACTGGCATTATAGCCAAGCGTAATGCCGAAATAGTAGTTTTTTTGTTGAAAATCAAGGTAGTTTAGGTTTTTTCCTTGATTAAACTGTGCCGCGGCATTAAATTGCAAGAAGCAAGTTGCAAGTATCAGGCAGCAAGTGGTAAGATGCAAGCGGCAACGGCGCATTGCATTTTGATTCGTACTATTTGCTACTTGCAACGTGTCGATCATTTCGTTGCGGTGTAAATAGAGCATATTCCGAGGGTTAAGCGTTCGCATAGAGAGTGCTGAAAACCAGTTTTGGTTAATATTTCTGTGAATTGGTTGCCTTCGGGGAAAACCTGCACACTCTCAAAAAGATAAGTGTAGGCTCGCATGTCGCGGCTGGTCAAACGCCCAATGAGTGGTAAAACGTATTTGAAGTAGGCGTTGTAGAATTGTTTTATAGGAAAAACGTGTGGTTTTGAGAATTCCAGAACCACTATTCTGCCATTTGGGCGCAATACGCGGTACATTTCAGAAAGGCCTTTTTCCAAATTTTCAAAATTGCGTACCCCAAAAGCTACCGACACAGCATCAAAAGATCCTTCGGCAAAGCGGAGCCGCTCACTGTCGCCAGTCTCGAGGCTGATTATTTCAGATAGGCCTTGGGTTTCAATTTTTCCCCTTCCAAGTTCGAGCATTTGGCTAGCGATATCTATGCCAACCACCTTCTTTGGGTTCAAAATTTTCGCCATTAAGATCGCTACATCGGCCGTTCCGGTGGCCACATCCAGAATTTCGGCAGGTTGGGCAGGCTTCAGGTAGCTAATGGCGCGTTTTCGCCACGAGACATCAATGCCCAACGAAAGCAATCGGTTGAGTAAGTCGTATCTTGGTGCAATACGATCAAACATTTGCTCTACTTCGGCTTTTTTGCCTGCATTAGAACCGTATGGTGTGACGACAATTTCTTCTTTCATAAAAATCTGAGGTGCAAAGGTAGCTTGAATTTTATTTCGCTAAATTTGGGAGTGGTAATGGAGTATTAATTTGGCGGCACAAGAATTACGCGCTACAGGTTGATGAATTTCGCGAAATGAATTTCGCGCTACAACTTGATGTTTTCCACAATTTCCAACCCATAACCAATAAAACCCGTGCGAGGTTTTGGATGGTTGGTTAGTAAGCGAATTTTACTGACCCCTAGTTCACGTAAAATCTGTGCACCTACGCCAAAATCCTTTTTGCCGATGGCGGTATGGAGTTCAAAACGATCCGTATTTCCTTCGTCTACAAGTTGTTTATAAAACTGGAGCTTTGCTAACAAATTAGCCTTGTCTCCTTGACGAAGATACACAAACGCCCCCTTTTCGGCTTTTTGGATTGTTTGCAATGCCGAAGAAATCTGGGAACCATAATCTGAAAGCAATGAACCGAGTATACCCCCTGTTTCTGACCAGGAGTGTACGCGCACCAACACGGGCTCCTCTTCTTCCCAGCTCCCTTTTTTTAGCACCAGGTGGGTGTCGTTGCTGGCAATATCGGTAAAGACAATGGCCTGAAATTCACCATAAATGGTCTGCATCGGAATCTCCATATCCTTGCGTACCAGGCGCTCAGTGCGCATCCGGTAAGCGACCAAATCGTCGATAGAAACAATCTTCAGATTATGGGTTTTTGCAACCTCAATTAATTGCGGAAGGCGTGCCATCGAGCCATCTGGATTGAGAATTTCAACCAGCACGCCTACCGGGGCAAGCCCAGCCAAACGGGCCAAATCTACAGCCGCTTCTGTGTGGCCGGTGCGACGCAGTACGCCTCCGGTTTTGGACCTTAATGGGAAAATATGGCCTGGACGAGCGTAATCACTCGGTTTAGCGTCAGCATTGGTTAGCCAACAAATACCCGTTGCGCGGTCGTAGGCAGAAATACCTGTGCTACAGCCATGCTCAAGCAGGTCAATGGATACCGTGAAAGCAGTTTCATGGAGTGCAGTATTGCTATTCACCATAAAATCGAGGCCTAGTTCATCGGCGCGTTTCTCTTCCAGTGGCGTACAGATTAAACCCCTTCCATAAGTGGCCATGAAATTAATAATCTCGGGCGTAATGGTTTCTGCTGCGCAAATAAAATCGCCTTCGTTTTCGCGGTCTTCATCGTCTACAACAATGATAACGCGCCCTGCGCGAATTTCGACAATGGCTTCTTCGATGGTATTGAGTTGAAATTGGTCTGACATATAAATATTTAAGGACGGCTCATTTGAAAACAAGATTGCCACAAAAGTACAGCGAAGGTTTGGGTCGGGAAGCGTGGTTTCCATTTTTCAAAAACTCCTCCCTAACGCTTGGATATTCTAGGGGATTCTGCGTAGGATAACCAGATCTGTTTTCAACATTGTTCTTTAACTATGGTAGCCCGGATTCAAGTTTTGACACGTAAAAAACCAGAGGTTTTGGAGTGGTTGGGACATTAAAGCCCGAATTCGCTACTTTTGCCGCCTGATGCACTCACCCTTGTTCAAAATCCGGCAGAATGGTTACTTTGGCTTCATCAATGCCGAGGGTACAGTCGTCATTGAACCGCAATACCTGGAAGCCGGCGAATTCCAAAATGGCTTCACTACGGTGCGGCTCAATGGGCTTTTAGCATTGCTGGATGCCCAAGGCAGGATGTATATCAAACGATTGTACCGAGCAGTTGGGCCATTTTCAAATGGCTTGGCGCGGGTGCAAGTCGCGCAACTTTGGGGCTTTGTGGATCAACGGGGTAATGAAGTTATTGCACCCCATTTCGAATTTGCTGGCGATTTCTGCGAAGGTCTTGCCGCCGCCACTTTTGAAGGAAACGCAGGTTTTCTTCATACCGACGGACAATTTGCTAGCCCACCAAATTTTTCCCAAACGGGCAATTTTAGCAACGGACTAGCCCCAGCTTGTAGTCATGAGCAATGGGGCTTTGTAGACAAAACAGGCGCGTATCACATTGAACCTCAATGGGATGGAGCCAGTCCATTTCAAGGACAATCTGCTTTAGTGATCCGAAATGGGCGTTGGGGATTGTGCAACCGGGCTGGAGAAGAAACCGTACTGCCCCAGTTTGAGTTTGTAAAGGGCCACGCGCATGGGGAGTTTTTCGATGGTATGGCACTGGCTTTCCGCGATGGGAAATATGGCTTTGTAAGCCAAGATGGAGTGGTAGCCGTGGAGCCAATGTTCGACCTTGCCGGCGATTTTGGCGAAGGGCTGGCTTTGGTAGAAATTAATGGTGCCTATGGCTACATCGACAAAGCAGGGAAACTTACCATCATGCCAAAATTCGAGGATGCGGGGGTGTTCTCGGATGGACTCGCTCAAGTGTGTGCCAACGGCCGTTGGGGTTACATCAACCCAGAGGGACAAATAGCTATTTCTCCAACTTTTCATTCTGCTGCGCCATATCAGGATGGGCTTGCGCTTACTGTTTTGGATGGAAAATGGCAATATATTAATCGTCAGGGCGAACTTGTTTGGCGGGAACAATAAGCAGTTTGGTCATCAAGCCCAGCCTAAAATTTTCGAGAACGCTGTTTCAGACTACCTTCAACCCATGAAAAAACGCAGTTCCTCGCTTTTTTTGCTTGTTTTTTTGTTGCTGCTTGCTGCATGCGAAAGTGCCAAGCCAGCTAAAAAACCTGCCCAACCTGCTCCCCCTTGGTCAACGCCTACATCCAAACCCAAACCCCCGACCGACCCTATCGTCTCGCCTACAGCATCCAATGTTGCCTGGCTTGACAGCGAAAGATTGATGCCAGTTTTAGAAAAGGCAATTCGAGAGAACAAACCAGTTTTTGTGGAATTTTATGCCAGCTGGTGTGCCCCGTGCAAGGTGATGGAGGAAGATATTTTCACGCAACCATCGGTGTCTCAATACCTAAACGCTAATTTCTTGAATTTTCACACGGATTTTGACTCTCCTGCTGGGAAAACTATTGCCCAGATTTACGAGGTGGAAAAATTGCCAACGGTTTTGTTTCTTTCTCCCAACGGCGTGGTGCTTGAACGGCACTTGGGCATCGCTAATCCCTCGGTATTGAAGGCTTTGGGCGATTTGGCCTTAGGAAAGGTTCGAAAGTAAAAGAAACTGTTTTTGACATGGGTGTTTTCCGCTTGCACTCATCCTCACATGTCATACGTAAGTTCTACCACCTCCGTCTCCAAATGCGATTGGCAGGTTAGGATGTAACCAGCCTTTACCTCATCGTCGTCGAGTGCATAACAGGCTTCCATTTTGACTTTTCCATTGATGAGTTTTGCCATGCAAGTGGAACAGGCGCCAGCGGTGCAGGAATACGGCGGATCCATCTTGGCTTTTACCAGTACATCTAAAATAGTGGCGCCATCTGGCACGGGAAATTCGCTGCGCTGACCTTTGAGGTGCACGATGATACGTTTGCCGCTTGAGCCGCCTTCCGAAATGTCGCCAGGGGTATGCGTGGCGTTTATAAAACGTTCGGTATAAATCTGTTTGGCCGGGATTTCCCGCGCCAACAGGGTCGCTTCTATCGTCTCAGCCATATCTCCAGGCCCGCAGATATAGTAAATGCAGTCAGACTCAGGACCATGGGCCAGATTATCGTCTAAAAAAGTATTGGCAACTCCCCCACTGATTCGACCAATTTTTCCCTGCCAGTTGGTGGTGCTTTTTTTGAACACCCCGAAGAGACCACTTCCAGTGCTTTCTTTTCGCGGCTGACTAAGTAAATGCTCCACATGAAGTTGGCCAACGTAGCGTTCGGAAAGTCGGTCAAGCTCATCTCGGAAGATGATATTTTCTTCATTTCGGCTGCCGTAGAGCAAAAAAATCGCGCTCATCGGCTCGGCTTCTAGGGTAGTTTTGATGATTGACATCAAGGGGGTGATGCCGCTTCCAGAAGCAAAAATATAATAGGTGCGACGTTTGTCAGGGTTGAGTTCGTGGAAAAAACGGCCCTGGGGCGGAGCAATCTCGATGGAGTCACCCACCTGAGCCTGGTCGTGTAAAAAAGTAGAAGCTTTTCCGCCAGCCACTTTTTTTACAGTAACAGCGATCTGTTTTTCTAAAGGACTGGAAGACATTGAATACGATCTGCGTAATTCTTGCCCACCTATATTAAGACGCAAAGTCAGGTACTGGCCTTGTTTATACGTGAAAAGATCGCGTAACTCGTCAGGAATATCCAGTTCAATCGTGGTGGTATCGGAGGTTTCAGCCGTCTTGCTTTTTATTTTTAATTCAAAAAAATCCATATCGAGAAAGGTAGAATTTTGGAAATAAGGGATCGTTTTCGAGACCAGTGTTCCAAAAATTTTGGCAAAAATAAGCCGCCTAAACACGCCAAAGTGTGAATAGTTGAAATGAAAAATAAGAGAAAATAGAAGGCTTCACGAAAAATTCGAATATCCCAAACAACAACTATTACCTTAGCCCCTGAAAATCAACACTTTTAACCTTCTAAACGCACGACAAGAACAGCATGAAAAGCAATAGCCTTCTCACCTACGTCCTCTATGGCCTCTTAGGCTTGTTCATCCTCGCCGCCGGATATTACGCCTGCCAAAAACAAAAAGAGAAAAAAGAACAGGCCGCCCGAGAAGCAGTAGAGCTGGAAGAAACGCTCCAAGATATGGGGTATGCTTCTGAAGATTCCACTGCCGCTACTGGTAGCTCCTACACCAACAAAGACTCCCTAACAAAGTCTACTATGGCAACGAAGCCAACCACAAAGCCAACGATTTCTAAAAATGGGATAGAAAACGAAACAGCTAGCAATACTAAAGTTAAAACTACGGTACCTAGCACGACTAAGCCATCCACAAGCCTCGTAAAACCCTCAACTGGGTCAACAAAAAAGGGAATCTCTTCGGTGAAAGGCCCCGGAACGGGCCGTTGGGCAGTACGAGCTGGCACGTTTTCCTACATGGAAGGTGCCCGTCGCCGATTAGAAGAAGTGATTAAAGCGGGCTATCCGAACGCTGAAATTTCTAAAACTAAGGAAGGGATGGCTGCGGTTATCGTGTTCCGTTCCAACGATAAAAATGCTGCCATCAACGTCGCCGACAAACTTGAAGTGCAGGGGATCGACGCTGCGGTTTTTGATCGAACGAATTAATTCAGGAACGATGAAGTTGTTATTTCGTCGGTCTTGGTTCTACTTTATCAGACATAGCTGCACTGCTACGAAACTGACAAAGTAGGATTAAAGCGCATGGTAACTGGTTAGGCCGTTTGAGTTTTGCCACTAATTTCACAAATTTACACGAATTTGGATAACGATATAGCATTAATTAGTGTAAATTAGTGCAATTAGTGGCAAAAAACACTTGGAGGCTAAGTAGTTACTATTTTAGTTAGATTGGTTCTATAACTCAAAGCCATAGAACCAATTTTTTTACCAGACTACAAATTCAGTTCTGCGGTTTCGCGCCCTACCCTCCAAAGTATCATTGGATTCTATGGGCTTACTTTCTCCAAAGCCTTTGAAACGCAGGCGATCCGGGGCGATACTTTTGCTGAGCAAGAAATCGTGTACAGATTTTGCGCGTGTTTCTGAAAGCGTTTGGTTGAAGGCTCTATCGCCTACATTGTCAGTATGGCCATTGATTTGAATTCTCAAGCCGGAATTTTCAGTCAGTAGTTTTGCCAAGTCATTGAGTTCGGTCATGGATTGCTGCCGGAGCGCTGAGGAGCCCGTTTCAAAAAATACATTTCGGAGCACAATTGGCTTACCCTCTTTTACGATGGCATCGGTGGTTGAGATCGGTTGAAGTTCAATATCCAGCAAAAACGGCTTGTCGAACGTAGCGCTTTCTACCAGGTTGAAATTGTCGGAGAAAAACAAGAATTTTTCTTTGCTCACATTCAGCGCATAATCCTTCCCGGCAGGCAGGCAAACCAAAAAAGTGCCATCAGATTTGGTGCTTGCACTTACGAAAACTTTCCCGGTTTTCAAATCGGTGAATTCCACTCTGGCAATTATTGGATAGCCCGTAGCTGCATTGGTTACCTTGGCTTTGGCATATGTAACGGGTTGAGGACGAGCAAATTCAGGCAGCTCAAAGGTGTAAATATCCAGACCTCCCCTTCCTCCGGGACGGTCGCTGGCAAAGTAGGCGGTACGCCCGTCCAGGCTAACAACAAGCATTCCTTCTTCGCCTTTTGTATTGATGGGGTAGCCCAGGTTTTGCGGATTCCCCCAAGCTCCGCTGGTATCGCGGCGAGCGAAAAAGATGTCGCTGCCCCCCATTCCAGGAAGGCTGTCGGAGGCGAAATAAAGCGTTTGTCCGTCAGGGTGAAAAAAAGGCGTGTGATCTTTACCCGCGGTATTGATATTAGGCCCTAAATTTTCGGGCTTGCCCCACTTTCCCCCAGGCTGGCGGGTGGCTTGCCAGATATCCATATTTCCGCGTGTACCCGGACGGCTACTGGTGAAAATCAAGGTTCTATTATCTGCGCCAATGCTCGGCTGCGCGTCCCAGTCGGGCGAATTGATAACTGCGCTGAATGGCACAGGTTTGCTCCATCCGGTGCTTTTGAGTTGCGACCAATATAAATCGCAAGCACCCTGCGAGCCATCTCCCTCGCGGTTGCAACCCGTAAATACGAGCCAGGATCCATCGGGACTGATCGCTTGTGCCCCTTCATTGTCGGAGGTGTTGATGCCTTCAAGCGGCGTGGGCTTTTGCCATATCCCGTTTTTTCGTTCGCTTCGGTAAAAGTTTTCGTCGTCGCCACCGTCTCGACGCGTAAAGACCAAGAGTTCATCATCGGCGGTGAGCGAAGGAAAATATTCGCTCCATTTGGTATTGATGGAGTCGCTCACAGGCTTTGGGTCGAATGCAACGGGGTTTTTCACTGCCTTGGCGGCGAATTGAGCTGATTTTAGCAGACGTTCAGCAGTTCGGCTGTTGCGTTCGTTTTTAGGTTGACTGCGGAGGTAACTCGTTAGATGTGCAGCACATTCGGCATATTTGTCCAATTCCCATTCCGTTTTTGCCAAAAATAAAAATGCCACTGGCGCGTAGTTGCTATCCAGTGCAAGGGCTTCCTCGAAATGCTTTTTGGCTTTGAAAAAATCGCGGAGTTCGGCATAGTTGTCGCCGAGTGCTAGTTTGGCGTCAATAAATTTTGGGTCAGCTTTGAGTGCTTGTTCAAAATAACCCTGTGCAATGGCCGCTTGTCCACGATCAGCCTCAGCTATTCCTGCATTGAAGGCAGAAAGGGCTTTTTCCGAAGTGGTTTTTACCGTCGTATATTTTTGGGCAATTCCTGCGGAATGAAAACAAAGAAGAAAAACAGCAAGGGTTAGCGAGCGCATGGGTCAGTTTTTGGGGAAAACGAAATTTGATCGCAGATGTTTTTGACAGCAGCCAACATTTCTATTTGTTGAGCAGGCAACTATTGCGGACATTTGACAATCAGGAAGCGTCTAACATTAAATCTACCCTTTTATGAAAAATCTTTTGTTCGCTTTTACTTTCGTATCTTTGGCAACCCCCGTTTTTTCGCAATTTCATATTGGTCTTTCCGCTGGAGCGAACATGTGTTTTTGGACTTGGGAAATCAAATCTTTTGATACCGACATTGATTACGAACCAGCCATGGGCTGGCGTTCGGCTGTGCTTGGCGAATGGCAAATGAACCCAATTTTGGGTTTACGAGCAGAGTTTGGGACACAAGTGAAAGCCAACAAAAGGATTCAGAATTTGATTTTTGAAACCGATTTATTGGCCGGCGACTTTGACGGCACTCCATGGGCGTTTCGTGAGTTTTTTCAATATTGGGAAGGGAGTTTACTCGCTCAGATTTCTCCCCTAAAAAAATGCACTCAATTGTATTTACTGGCTGGAACCACGGCGGGTCGGCTCGAGAAGGCTTGGAATACAGGAAAGGGTTCGGAAGCAGGAATGAAACATTCTAGCAAAAATTCAATTGATATAAAAGGCGCCAAACGGAACCGCAACGCATTCGCCGCTGATTTTGGGTTGGGAGGGAATATACCTTTGGGTTCAAACAGCAAAATCTATCACAATGCCACAACACAAAATTTATGTTACAGATCCTTTCCCGTTTCTCCTTGATTTTTGTCTTTTCAGCCATCTCTTTCGTACTTAGAGCACAGACAGAAACGCCCACTCCAGAACAAACCCAACCCAAGCCCAAAGGCATCACCATCACCGGATCTGCTGGCGTAAATATTTCCGGGCCAACCACCGTCTGCAAAGGCGGCGAAACCATCTTAAAAGCAGAAGGCGACTACGAGAGTTTTGAATGGAATACTGGGGTAAAAGATCGCTTCCTTCGTGTACGGGAAGAGGGGACGTACGAAGTGACCGTGACCACCAAAGGTGGTTGTCGGCTCACGACTTCTGTCACAGTGCGGATGATTCCATGTACTTAGTGGCCTAACTTTGCATCTTCAGATCAGCCCATTTA
This sequence comes from Chitinophagales bacterium, assembly GCA_038327555.1. Lineage (GTDB taxonomy): Bacteria > Bacteroidota > Bacteroidia > Chitinophagales > Saprospiraceae > M3007. The sequence continues at coordinate 2,969 of JBBQLD010000080.1, read as the reverse complement.
TATAAATATGAATTTTCCCGACTTTCCCACCGACGAACCGGAGGTGCCTATTTCTTTTAATTTTGAAGATGTTGAGTTCGAGCTTCCTAATGCGCAAATGCTGACGGACTGGCTATTGGGCGTAGCCGAATCCGAAGGCAAAGATTTCGTAGAAGTCAGTTATATTTTTTGCTCCGATGAACGCCTGCGGGAGATGAACGTGGAATTCCTCGACCACGATTATTACACGGATGTCATCACGTTCCCATACTCAGAAGATGCCGTACATGGGGATATTTTTATCAGCTCCGAACGTGTGGCGGATAATGCACAGTCGCTTGGGGTAGCCTTTGAACATGAGCTTTGCCGGGTTTTGGTGCATGGCGTATTGCATTTGGCGGGGTATCTGGACAAGACCGAAGAGGCTGAAAAGGTGATGCGGGCGAAGGAGGATTTTTATTTGAAGCGTTTATTTTCGGAGGAATAGTTCAGCGCGACCCTACGCTGTGCCAGGATTCAATGGTTGCCATACTCCTTTGCTGACCTTCATCCGATGCTTATAATACGTAATTTTCTCCCGATTTCCGATGTTCCGGAGCATTTTTTTCAAGGATGGAGCATGCGCTTTAAAATATACGCCTTTGTGCAACCCATTCCCTCCAAAGCAGTCTTTCTATCCAGCTTTTCACTAATTATCCTCCAAATCGTGAGATTGTTATTTCATCGGTACTAAACTCTTTTCTAAATGGCTCGTTTTTCCTTTAAACAAATCGTCACATTGCCGCTTTTCTTGCTTTTTTTCGGCACCCTGCTTACAGCGCAATCCTATCACAGCAGTACTTGCGAAGTCTTCATCGGCGTAGAAACCAGTCCCATCAATGGTGGGCTTAAGGTGGAAAAAACCCTGTACAACACGCCGGCGCAAACCTATGGGGTTCAGCAAGGCGATATAATTCTTGCCATGGATGGCGCGGCAGTCCGTAGTCAGTCTCAGTTGTTTCAAATGCGCGACAAACATCAACAGGGTGAATCCTTTACCCTGACCATTCAGCGCGATGGCGTTGAAAAGACCATTCAGGCCCGCTTCAAATCCTGCAGTGCAGAAGAACTCGAAGCAGCGAAGCAGCAAAAGGAAGATAGTTACGCACGGATGTTTTTTCTGGAGCAATTCAAAAACATTGAAATGAGCGAGCGTCCTATTCTGGGCGTATATGAAGATACCGAAGTGAATGTATCAGGCGTAGCCATCGGTACGGTATTGGAGGGTAAAGGCGCGCAAGCTGCTGGATTAAAAGCGGGTGATGTCGTGGTGAAAGTAGATGGCAAAACCATCACAGGCGGTTCAAGCCTTCGTATGGCATTATCCAACCACAAGCCAGGAGATCGGGTATCTTTGTTGTACCAGCGGGACGGAAAAACCATTCAGACGCAAACCGTTTTAAGTGCTGATCGGGGTCATTTCACCCAAGCGGTTGAGCGTGACCCTTGCAAAGTCTTCATTGGTATTAATACCAGCGAAAATAGCCAGAATCGTGGATTGCGTGTGGATGGAGTGATCGACAACACCCCTGCCAAGCTGAGCGAAGTACAACCCGGTGATATCATCGTTGCATTCAATGGCCTTGCCGTGACTAGCTATCAGGAGCTTACCTCCGAACGTGACAAAAACAAGCCGGGCGATGCTTTTCAAATGACCGTGTTGCGCGATGGCCGCCAAATGAATATCAAGGCCAGATTTAAATCCTGCGAAACGACCGATAATGCTCCCGTCGAGGAAATTATTGAGATCATTCGGGAAGACCAATTGGAGTCACGGGAAACGCCTAAAACGGCAGAAAATCCGCTTCGCTTGGAGATATTTGAGGCATTTCCAAACCCTACTTATGGAACGCTCAATATACAGTTTGAGGCAGAAGCTATTCCAACCACTGTGCGCATTCTGGATATTTCCGGTAGCGTGGTATACGCCAAAAATCTCCTACAATTTGGCGGTTCGTTCAACGAACAGGTTAATCTTTCCAGCCAAAAGGCAGGGAACTATGTGCTGAATATTGAGCAAGGAGGACGGGTTTATTCCAAGCCTGTAGTGTTGTTGCCCAGAGCTTAAATTGAGTTTGAGCTGGCGAGTGAAAGCGGGTGTCTCATAAGTCCATCATTGATTTACTTACGAGACACCCCTTTTTATAAATACCGGGGCAAAATTATTTCAAACAAACAAGGCCCCCTTCAACTCCTCCACCTTCCCTAATGTCTGGATCCGAATGCCAAAACGATTTGGGTCAATGCCTTTCATCCCATATTTGGAAACGTAAATCTCCTTGAATCCCAGTCGGTCAGCTTCGGCGATGCGCTGTTCAACCCGCTGCACGGCCCGAATTTCACCAGAAAGCCCTACCTCGCCTGCAAAACAGACATTGGATGGAATGCTGACATCGATTAAACTTGAAATCAGGGACACCACAATCGAAAGATCAATAGCGGGGTCTTCTACCCGGATTCCGCCCGCGAGATTTAGGAACACGTCGTTCATGCTGAAGAAATAGCCACAGCGTTTTTCCAGCACAGCCAACAACATCGAAAGCCTGCGCATATCATAGCCAGTTGCCGAGCGTTGCGGCGTACCAAATACTGCTTTGGAAACCAGAGATTGTGTTTCGATCAACATCGGGCGCATGCCTTCCATCGTGGCGGCTACTGCGCAGCCAGAAAGCTCCTCGTCTTTTTGGCTCAACAACAATTCTGATGGATTGCTTACCTCGCGCAAACCGGCAGCCTGCATTTCGTAAATGCCCATTTCGTCGGTGCTTCCGAAGCGGTTTTTTAGGGTGCGGAGGATGCGGTAGGTATTGTGCCGATCGCCCTCGAATTGCAGCACGCAGTCTACTATATGTTCCAACAGTTTGGGGCCGGCAATATCGCCTTCCTTGTTGATATGGCCGACGAGGAAAATGGGCACATTGGTCTCTTTGGCAAATCGCAGAAATTCTCCC
>JBBQLD010000079.1:0-13335 GCA_038327555.1 Chitinophagales bacterium | reverse complement strand
GATAGTTTGGTCAGATTATTTTGAGATGAGACTAGGCGCGACGAAGGATTGTAGCGGGCTCTCCATGACTGAGGCGCAACAAAGTATCAGTTCAAAAGAGTCGAACAAACCATCAAAGACTTCGTGCCCCTGCCACTAGTACTCAAGGAGTTGCGAGAAACCATGGTCAATCTCAAATTTATATTGAAGCGCAATTATTTCCAGGAAGACAGACTTCTCCCACTGCTAAAAGAAAATGACGAGTTGATTGCCATATTCATCAAGAGTATATCAACTGCCAAAGAAAAACTATCCAAAGCTGACAAATAAACCCAAGCCATTGTCCCACTTGGACATTGGACATTCCCTGTTGGACATTGGATATTTCCTAGTTCATATTATAATTCACCCCAAGCCTCCACTGTCTTCCCTGCTGCGGGTTATACAATAGGTCGTCCGGAGTTCCGGTTGCGTCAATGCCGGCATGATGTCGGTCAAAAGCATTGATGAGTTGGAAGTAGACCAGGAAATGATTGCTCAGGTAAAGCCGCGACATAAAATCCCAGGTAGTGAATTCTTCCAGGCGGGACTGCGCAGGCAATTGGTACTGTTCTTTGAAAATGACAGATTTGCCCAAGGTCGAACTTTGCTTGTTGCTGGCCATTAAGAATTCAAATTTTTTCCCAACTTTTAGAAAATAACGGAATTGGGTTTGCCTTCTGGGTTGATTCCGGATCTCATTGGTGGGCGTTAATCCATAGCCAAACCATTCCCTCCCTCTGGCATATTGGACGAAAAGCTCTGCCCGGGTATTCAATGGAATTGATCTTTTGTTGAGGGTTAAAGGAATCGTAACTGTTTTAGAGCGGGCAATGACCTGAATACCCCACATAGAAAGTGCCAGACCTGGCGCATTTTTGAATCCATAAGAAGTAGTGTTTACGGTCTCAGGCTCATTCACCAGATAACCGGGCCTGTAAAGTCGGTGTGCTTCCTGCCAAAACAAGATTCCTTCCAGATAGGATCCCCTTTCGGTGGTATATCGAACACCGAATTCAGCCGCATAATTTTTTTCAGCTTCTGGATTGGGGTTGCCGGGCTTTAATACAAACCCTGCATTTTGGTTGATCTGGTAGGAGTTAAAGTTGCCATAGGCGGAAGCGTGCCGGATGCCCGTGGCGATGTTGGTCCGAAAAGTCCAGGTGCTGTCCAAATGATACAAAATGCCCAAACGGGGAGCCAGTGTCACTCCTTCTATCAGTCTTGCACTGGCCGAGCCGCCACCAATGATATGTAAGTGTTTGCCACGCCAGGCCCATTGTGTAAATCCAAAAAAATTAAAAACGGTCTGGTTTTGTTGATCGATCAAAATAGGCTGTTGGATGTTTGGCATCACTTTGCCGTCAATACCAATATCTACGGGGGCGTTGAGGTTGGTAATCAGCGGTACGCCTATTCCAAAATTTATTTGTGCGCCGGCATCGAACTGCATGCGTTTTCGCTTACCGATCAATACGCTCATGCGGGATTCGATTCGTCCGTCCACGCCATTAGAGGAAGCGAAGCGTTCGTTCGAAGCATACCAGTTGTAAAGGCCTTTAAGCAGGTTTTTACGTGAGGAGTCTTGAAGTGTCATGCCTCCCCGGGCCCAATAGTTGGCTGCACTCAGGCGATCGAATACGTAGGTTGTAGTACTGGTATTGTCTACGGTATAAACCTGAAAAGACAGATTCGTGTAGTTGGTGCGTCGGTTTCGGTTGCGTTTAAATCCAAGTGAAAAGGTTTCAATCCGTTCAGCGATTCGATTGGAAGAATTGGCATAAGAAACTGCTAATGGGCTTATCCCAAGTGAAGTATGGTCGAACCTTAGCATTCGATGGTATGTAAAGTGAAGCCCACGCCAGGTGAGGTTGATGCCAAATAACCGGCTTTCATGGGGTATTTGTGAAAGTCGCGGTAAGCTATCTCCAGGATCCCCGGATGCTGCGCGAAAATTGGGCAACTGCCTATACACCGAAGAATCTAATCCGAAAGGGAGGTATAAATTGGTGTTGTATAGGCCCTTGTCGTAAAAAATATCGGTACGATCTCGAACGGTACTGCTCCCATACAGGCTAAACCGGAAGATCTTTTTGTCTTTCCCTATTTTTCCACCAAACATAAGGTCCAGGCTGTTGTATCCAAACCGACCAAAGCCCAGATCAGCCTGCGTGTAAACAGGTCTTTCGCTTTCTTTCAGAATAATATTTACAACGCCTGCGCAGGTTTCGTCCCCGTAGATCGCCCCGGCTGGCCCATACATGATCTCGATCCGTTCGGCTTGCCGTATGGGCAATTGTGCCCCAATAGGCATCCCCAGCGTCATGGAAGGTTTGATCGGGATGTCGTTGATCAGGATTTTCATATACTGATTGCCCGAAAGTCCACGGATCATAAAAGTCTCCCCTTCCACGGCATTGCCGGGTTGAGATACCCGAATGCCCGGTGCTGCCTTGAGCACATCCGTCAGGGTGACAAAACCATTGCGCAGAATGTCCTCAGCACTAAAAACAATGGTCGTAAAAGGGGAATCGTCCACCGCTGCCAGGGTACGTGTGGACGAGATAGCCAGCGTTCTTTTTTGAGACAGGTCGCGGGGCAGGATATCCCGCTCGGTCAGTCGCTCCGGGGCCAGCAACAAGGTAGAGTCGTTTTGAGCTAAAAGAAAGACGGGCAAAAAAGCCAGCAGGAGTAGAAGTTTGGACATTGGACGGTGAACGGTTGACAGTAAACGGTGGACGGTTGACCGGCTAATGATAGGCAGATAGTCAACTATGCAAGGTACACAGCGTTACAGATTTGTGCGAAAAATAGTGCCTTTGTCGGATTTATAGGAAAAACAAGATGAATGAAGATAAAAACAAAAAACGTGCTTACCTTTTACTGCCGAGCTTGGTGTTTTCACCATAGCCGTCAGGTTAAGTACCTCGGAACGCTGTTCCGAGCACTTTTGGGCTAATAAAACGGCATTTGTTTCCTTATCAATCCCCCCGGAATGGAGTTCCGGGGTACATTTGGGCGAGTGTCCATGCCTGAAATACCCTCCAAGGTTGCACTTCGTGAAAACACTAAGCGCGGCGCGAAAATATTGGATATTACCCTACAATAAGCAACTAAAAATCTTACCACAGCGCCAAATACAAGCAGTCAATTCACACTTTCCCATTACTTAATAAAAAAAGAGAATCCATGCCTATTAAAATACTTCTCTCTGCCCTTTTCCTTTTTCCTGTCATCATTCAAGCCCAAGAAGAGTCAAGAGACCATTTTGGTGACCGTCTTATTATTGGCATGAATTACGGATTTTCAGAAGATTTTGTAGGCGACCGCAGCAACCGATATGAAATCTCGCATTTTACAAGCTTAAAGACGGGGGTCTCACTAACTAAACAGGTGTACGCAGGTCTTCAAACCCGTTTCGTACGGGCACGCAATTTTGAAACTCCCAGCCAAAATTTCTACATGGCAGGGGCCTGGGCACGATGGTATTTGAGGCATCCTGCATTGCCAAAATCCTCGATCCGGTTTGGCGCATTTCTGGAATCTGGATTTATGCTGGGCAATTACGCTTATGATTATCGTAATGATGCGACTTATTCATTTGAGCGTTCAGGCAGTTGGTATATTCCAATTATGCTTGGGGCGGAATACAGGGTATGGCGAAACCTGACCCTGGAGGGCGGTTTAAACTTTTATTATAACAACGGAGGCAGTTGGGATAAACAAGGTATAGCCCACTTTAGTTTGGGCGCTAATTGGCACATTTAATTAGACTTCTTGCGGTGGGCGCGTTCGAGCCCTTAATTCATCTAGGAAAAACAAGATAAATGAAGATGAAAACAAAAAACGTGCTTACCTTTGCACCAACATACTGAACGTTATTCACGAGAGGGAACCATTGGTTCCCTCTATTTTTTATCCGCCGAAGCCTTGGCGTAGGCGGATTATCCATAACCACAAACCCCAGCGTAGGCGAATTATCAGCAAATCTTAAGTAGATCACCTTATTCACCATGGAGCTTACCGAACGCATTGGCCAATTACTGGAGGAGAAATATGCCAGCGATGAGATGTTTACCGATTGTTATACCGTCGGGATCGAACTGAAGCCAGGGAACCAGCTATTCATTTATGCCGACAGCGATTCTGGTCTCAGTCTTTTAAAATGCCAGAAGCTCAGCCGCTTTGTCGAACATCACTTGGATGAAAACCTTTGGCTGGGCGAAACTTACGGCATTGAAGTAAGTAGCCCGGGTATTGATCGGCCACTTAAATTTCCACGGCAATACCTCAAAAATATAGGCCGGATGTTAGCCGTGAAGTGTGTTGATCAAACAGAACACCTGGCTGTCCTGAAATCTGCCGATGAAAATCAAATCGTACTGACCCAAATTGTGGTCGAACGAGATGGTAAAAAGAAAATCAAGCAAGAAGTAGAAACCCCGATACCCTACGATAAAATCGAAAAGGCAGTCGTCAAACTTCCTTTTTAGATACAGGTAATACGGGTGAAATAATCAAACAAAATCGTCTTTTCCCCTGCTATTACCTCATCCTGGTTAATTATTCATCCATCATCATTCAGCATTAAATAAAGAATGGTCAATTTAATAGATGTCTTTGCAGAATTTAAAACGGGCAAAAACATAGATCGGCCCACCATGCTACGCGTCTTGGAAGACGTGTTTCGCACACTCATCAAAAAGAAATACGGTACAGACGAAAATTTCGACCTGATCGTAAACACCGACAACGGCGACTTAGAAATTTGGCGCGTTCGTGAAGTGGTGCCTGATGGTGAGGTAACCAATGAACTCGCTCAAGTAAGCGAAACCGAGGCCTTCGGCATTGACGAATCCAACTCCATCGGGGATGAGTGCTATGAGCAACTTCCTATTGAAGATTTTGGCCGTCGTGCAATCATGGCTGCCCGCCAAACCCTCGTTTCAAGGGTTATGGAACTCGAAAAAGACGAGATTTTCCGTAAATATTCTGAGCGCGTAGGTCAGGTGGTTACCGGGGAAGTGAACCAAATCATGAAAAAAGAAGTCCTGGTGCTTGATGATGACACCGGCAACGAACTCGTTCTACCCCGCACAGAGATGATTCGTGGCGACTACTATCGCAAAGGCGATGTCGTGAAAGGCATCATTAAGCGCGTGGAAATGCGCAATAACGTGCCAATTATCATGCTCAGTCGCACAGATTCTGATTTCCTGGCCAAACTTCTCGAAGCTGAAGTGCCTGAAATCGAAGACGGTGTGATCGAAATCAAAAACATCGTGCGTCTTCCTGGCGAACGCGCCAAAATCGCCGTGGAAAGCCATGACGAGCGCATCGACCCTGTGGGTGCCTGTGTAGGCATGAAAGGGAGTCGTATTCATGGTATAGTACGAGAATTGCGCAACGAGAATATTGACATCGTGAACTACACGACCAATACCTCGCTCTTCATGCAGCGTAGCCTTACTCCCGCCAAAATTACCACCATCGAATTCGATCACGAGGCCAAGCGTGCCGCCGTATACCTCGACGCAGATCAGGTAAGCCTTGCCATCGGTAAAGCCGGTAGCAATATCAAACTCGCCAGCCGCCTCACAGGCTACGAAATTGATGTATACCGCAACCAGGCAGAATACGAAATTGACGACGTAGATCTGGAAGAATTCGGCGATGCTATTGAGCCATGGGTAATCGAGACCTTCAAGAATATAGGCTGCGATACCGCCCGCCAAGTACTCGAACTCAGCGCAGAAGAACTTATTCGCCGTACGGATCTAGAAGAAGAAACGGTGCGCGATGTCATTCGGATTTTGACAGAAGAGTTTGAAGAAGGGAAATGAGTAATAAGTGATAAGTGGTAAGTGTTTAGTGGTAAGTGTTTAGTGATAAGTGGTGCATGCTATGACGGGCAATCACTTATCACTAAACACTAAACACTAAACACTTAACACTTAACACTCAAGAAGCCACTCCTTCTCCGCCAGTGGTTTCGCTTGTTCTACAGCTTCTCGGAATATTTGTTTCGCCTGCTTGTCCAGGGGGGGCAGCTCAAGGCGTTTTCGCACGAAACGTACGAGATTCAGGTAGTTTTCGCGGTGATAACCCATCACTTTTTTCCGGCGAATAAAGGCTGTAATGGCTTGTAAGTGTGATTCGAGTAAATCGTATTCATCGGTCTCGTAATAGATTTTCAACTGAATGGTTTTGGCTGCCAGCGCGAGCATGGTTTCTTTGTATTCAGCCCGTTGAAGCAGTTGCAGGGCTAGGCCAAAATTTCCCTTTTGATATTCCAGCCGTGCCATATTGAATGAGAAAAGCCCCTCCTGATATGCCGTTTCCAAGTATTGGCACTGATTACTGATCAAATCTTCCACCCAGGCAAATTCGCGCAATACCAGTCCGATGGTAGCGGCATTCAAGTAGGTAAACCGAGACAAGACACCTGCTGAGCGAAAATAATTTTTGTCAAAACCGATCTTGTAAAGATCGAATTGATCCCGCAAAAAAGACTGATCGCCTTCGTTGTATCGGCGTGTGCAAAAGTTGATGGCAAGGATATAGAGGTCTCTCAATTCATCTGGTGGAAACAGCGAATCATACGCAAGCAGGTCTTTTTTGAACGCTTGAAAGTGTTGGCTTTCAGCGGGTTTGGTCAGCGCAAGATAACAATGGTAGTAAATTGAAATTGCAGGCAAATACAGGTATTTTTCAGCAATAGGAAGCATTTGGTTTAAAAATCCAAAATTACAAGCTGCATTGTAGCGGGCCTGGTGGGCCAACAAAAAACAGCCCTGCCAAAGCTTTCGAGACAAAACGGCAGCGTCCAATTGATCTGAAAGAACTTGCAAATTAGCCTCGCCTGCTTCCGAGGTGTCTAACACAACACGGAATTTCTCCTCCTCAAACTTGTAAAAATCGTAATGGTACTCGGCATTTCGCACTGGGCGATGGTCGAGTGCATCGACACCGTTTTGCCAAGCGGTGTTAGCCTTAGCGGGCAGGCTTCGGTTTTGCAAAACCTTACTCAGTCTGAGCTCGCAGGCAGGTTTGTCTCGCAAAAAATCGTGTACCGTGAGGTATTTTTCGGTGGTTTGCAACAAAGCAGTCATAGCTATACGAACCCGGCAGATCCATTCAGCCCGCCTTTCCCGCAATCATATTCAATCTCAAATCTTCAAGGAAACGTTGATTATGTGGACTTTATCGGGTTAAAAGTTGGGGATGTAAATAACACCATGGTTTTTACCAATCCATTTGCTTGTGAAGGCGACACAGAACTTCCGGCAAGTATTCTTGGCAACGTCTTCCAAGATCAAAACAGTGACTGTCTCTTCAATGCAGGAGATTCCGGAATGCAAGGCTGGGCAGTATCAGCCTCCGATGGAGTCAATACTTTTTGGGGTACAACCAACGCCGATGGAGCGTATGCGATTGGCCTTTTACCGGGCACCTACGATATAGTGCTTTACCAACCCTGTTATGCTGTGGGGCGGCTGCCCAGATACCATTTATGATGTTCAGGCCACTCTGCAAAACTTTGGAACAGCTGATTTCGGGCTTCAACCTCAAATCCTCTGCACGTCTATGCAGGTAGACCTTTCTGCTGCAAGTTTACGCCGTTGTTTCAACAACCAATATAGGGTACTGTACTGCAACAACGGCACTATTAACGCTGAAAATGCCCACGTCGACATCCGTTTTGATACACTTTGCACCATTCTAAGCAGCACCATCCCCTGGAGTGCGGTGAATCGCAATACGTATACTTTTCCGCTCGGCGATGTTGCGGCTGGAGCCTGTGATGATTTCTTGGTGCTGTACAAAGTTAGTTGTGATGGAGTGCTTGGGCAAACGCTTTGCACGGAGGCGCAAATTTTCCCGGATACATTTTGTTCCCCAATGGGCAGCTGGAGCGGGGCCAAACTTCGCGTACATGGCCATTGCTCGGGCAACGAGGTTAAGTTTGTTATCCTGAACCAAGGCTCAAGTATGGCTGTGCCTTCCAATTACATCGTGGTTGAAGACATTGTGGTAATGACTCCGTCCCTCAACAACCCTTTCACCCTGCAAGCAGGAAGTAGTGAAATTATTACCGTACCAGCCAATGGCGCTACTTGGCGAATAGAGGCAGAACAGCCCGTAGGATACCCATGGGGGCAAGTGGCCAGCGCGACTGTAGAAGGCTGTGGAATCAATACCGCCGGAGGCTTTTCAAAAGGTTTTGTCAACCAATTTCCACTCGACGACCAATCTTCATTTGTGGATATAGACTGCCGTGAAATTACGGGCTCCTTCGACCCCAATGATAAACAGGGTTTTCCGATTGGGGTGCAGGCAGAACACTTTATTCCCCTCGATCAGCCGCTTGAATACCTTGTACGCTTTCAGAATACAGGAACCGATACCGCTTTTTCAGTCGTGGTAAGGGACACCCTGGATGCGAACTTTGACCTTGAGACCATCCGGGCACTTGGAGCTAGCCATCCATATACCTTCAATTTGACTGGGCAAAACGTAGCGCAATTCGTGTTTGCAAATATCCTTTTGCCTGATAGCAATGTGAATGAGGCCACTTCACATGGTTACCTAAAATTCAGCATTAGGCCCAAAAAAGACCTCCTGAACGGCACGGTAGTTGAAAACGAGGCTGCTATTTTCTTTGATTTCAACGAACCTGTGATCACCAACAAGACTTGGCACACCCTTGGAGAACAATACCTCGATATTTCCAATGTTGTTTTTAGCCCAGGTATTGGCCTTGAGATTTTCCCCAATCCCGCTTCAAATTATGCCACTTTTTTGCTCAAAAGTGTTAGCCCAATTACGGGCAAACTCATCGTGTTTGATATAAGCGGACGAGTGGTAGGAGCGCAAGATTTTGACCACAATCAATTCATTTTCAAATGCTCGACCCTACATGAAGGTTGTTACTTTTTCAGAATAACAAAGGAAAGTCAAGTGCTTGCAGCAGGGAAATTGATTGTGGTGGAACATTGAGCGAGTTAAAGTTTTGTTCCCGCATTTCTGCGCCCCATCGTGCTGGTCACAATGGGGCGTTTTCTTTAATAGGCAATTTTATCTGGCTAAAACCGCTGGCATAATGAATGAAAGAAAGTCCTAGATAATTTTTCCTTGTTCGGCATGCTTTTTTAAACGTACTTTTGCCCCCGCATTTCAAAATTAAATATTTTTAGTCTTCTAGAACACTTACAAACAGCGGAGAAAAAGCGAAATCCCGCGGCGCACACAGGTTTAGAATCAACTTTCCCAACCGCAGTGATGATTTAATTTATAAGGCCAGTGATCTTTTTTCACTTATATCTTATAATTCATGACTCGTCTCTGCCCCCTCTTAGTAGGTAAAATCATCGCATGGCGATTAAATTAATTAAGGTAGCAAAAGAATTCAACGTCGGTCTCCACACCATCGTGGAGACGCTTCATGGCAAAGGCTTCCCCAATCTGGAGCAAAAGCCAACGACCGACATCACAGACGAGATGCTCGTGGTGCTCAAAAAAGAGTTCCAAAAAGACCTTGATATCAAGCAGCAGGCCGATCAGTTGGCCCGCCCTATGCTTAAGAAAGATCCCGTTGGTAACACGGAAGGGTCTTCTCATAGCACCTCCTCCGCTACTGCCCCCTCCACACCGCGGCCATCATTCCTTACGCCTCGCGAGCAGGTAGCTCCTAAGGCTGAACCACCTGTAGCGCCCAAGAAAGAAGAGCAGGAGTTCATTCGCAGAGAGCGCCCTGCTCCACTCCGTATTCTGGGAAAAATAGACCTCGACGCGCCTAGAGCAGTACCCACTCCGCCCGTTGAAAAGGAGCCTGTAAAGCAGGAGCCTAAGCGCGAAGAACCTAAACGCGAAGCACCTAAGCAACAAGAACCTAAACGCGAAGCACCTCGGCAATTGCTGCCAAAGCGCGAAGCACCGGTCGTAAAAGCGACTTCAAAAGATACTCCGCCTCCGCCCAAAGCGGTAACACCTCCTGCGCGAGAGGTGCCGCCAGGAGAAGGTGAAGGGAAACAAATCGGAGATGCCAATGAAGGCGATCTGGTTCGTTCCAGCACACCCAACCTTCGTGGCCTTAAAATATTGGGCCGCATCAATCTGGAAAAACCCCCTAGCCCTAGTACTAGTAGCAACCGTGGTGGCGATAATCGCGGCGGTGGCAATCGTGGTGGCGATAACCGTGGCGGTGATAATCGCGGCGGCGGCAATCGTGGCGGCGGTGGTCAACAACAAGGCAATCGACCAGGAGGTAACCCCCAACAGGGTGGTGGCAATCGGGACAATCGCCCAGGCGTTAATCCACAAGGTGGCCAGCAACAAGGTAATCGTCCTGGAGGTAACCCTCAGGGCGGTGGTGGTGCTCCAGGTGGGCAGCAGCAAGGCGGTGGGGGAAGCAATGCAGATCGGCTCCGTCGCAAACGCAAAACGGTACCTCAACAGCCTGTTACTGCGGCAAACCTGCAAACTAACATGGCCGCCAACCAAGGCGATAAAAAAGGTCGTGGCCGTGTTGACGCAGTTAAAGAAGTTTCCCAAAAGGATATTGAGAACCAAATCCGCCAGACTATGGCCCGAATGGGCGCAGGGGCGAGTCGAAAACGTCAAAAAGTACGTCGTGATAAACGAGATGTGCGGCGGGAGCGTGCTGAAATGGCCGAAATGGCGCGTAGCGAAGGCGATAAAATATTGCAGGTTACAGAGTTCATCTCCGTTTCTGATTTAGCGTCTCTGATGAACATCAAACCATCCGATGTCATCAAAGCTTGTATGGCATTGGGTATTTTTGTTTCTATCAACCAGCGCCTCGATGCGGAAATTATCGAGCTCGTATCCAATGAATTTGGTCACGAAGTTCAGTTTATTTCTGCTGAAGAACAGGTGGAAGTAGAGGAAGAAGAGGTTGATTCACTCAGTGACCTCAAGCCGCGTCAACCCATTGTCACCGTTATGGGTCACGTAGACCACGGTAAAACCTCCCTGCTCGACTTCATTCGTTCTGCTAATGTAGCGGAAGGCGAGGCTGGTGGTATTACGCAACACGTAGGTGCATACGAAGTGACCGTGCCCGGTCATGAGGATCAAAAAATTACCTTCCTGGATACACCAGGTCACGAAGCTTTTACGGCCATGCGTGCTCGGGGTGCGAAGGTGACGGATATCGCCATCATCGTAATTGCAGCAGATGATAGCATCATGCCGCAAACCAAGGAGGCTATCAGCCACGCACAAGCGGCTGGTGTGCCCATGATTTTTGCCATCAATAAAATTGATAAAGCGGGTGCAGACCCGGAGCGCATCAAGAATGAGCTTGCGCAAATGAATTTCTTGGTTGAAGAATGGGGCGGTAAATATCAGAGTCAGGATATTTCAGCAAAGCAAGGTTTGAATGTGGATAAACTCCTCGAAAAAGTCTTGTTAGAAGCTGAACTTCTCGAACTCAAAGCCAATCCAGATCGACGTGCCATCGGAACCATTTTGGAAGCCTCTTTGGAAAAAGGCCAGGGTTATGTTTCCAAAATTCTGATCATAAACGGAACCATCAATCACGGTGATCCAATCATTGCAGGCGAATTCTCAGGCAAGGTAAAAGCCCTCTTTAACGAGCGCGGTAAGAAAATTAAGAGCGCAGGCCCAGCCCAGCCTGTTATTGTACTTGGCCTTCCAGGTGCACCACAGGCAGGGGAAAAGATCAAAGTAGCAGCCAGTGAAAGCGAAGCAAAAGAAATCGCTTCGAAGCGTGGCCAGATCATGCGTGAACAAGCTAACCGAGCCAACAAGCGTATTTCTCTTGAAGAAATTGGCCGTCGTCTCGCTTTGGGTAGCTTTAAAGAACTTAAAGTTATCGTTAAAGGTGACGTGGATGGCTCAATCGAGGCACTTAGCGATTCGTTGATCAAGCTCTCTATCGAGAAAGTACAAGTATCTGTAATCCACAAGGCCGTTGGTCAAATCGTAGATTCCGACGTTATGCTCGCATCCGCTTCAGATGCCATTATCATTGGTTTCCAGGTGCGTCCGTCACTTACAGCGCGCAAACTTGCCGAGAAAGAGGGTGTAGAAATCAAACTCTACTCCATCATTTACGAAGCCATCGATGAGGTCAAATCCGCCATCGAGGGGATGTTGGAGCCTACCAAAGAAGAGGAAATCATGGGTCAGGTCGAAATCCGCGAAGTCTACAAAGTTTCGAAGATCGGTACCGTGGCGGGCTGTTTTGTGCTAGATGGCAAAATCAGCCGCAACCACTTCATCCGCATCATTCGCGATGGTATCGTAGTGTATCCGTCCAATCCAAACCAACACGCCGAATTAGGCTCACTTAAACGTTTCAAAGACGACGCAAAAGAGGTCAAAAACGGTATGGAATGCGGTTTGACGATCAAAAATTTCAACGACTTCAAAGTTGGCGACGTAGTAGAATCTTATGTCATCAATGAGGTGAAGGCTATTATGAAATAGGGTAGCGCGGGCTTTAGTTCGCGATAAAAAGAAAAATGGGCGGCCTTGCGTTATGCGGGGTCGCCCGTTTTGCTTTTGTGGAATCGCTGCCCTTTGTCGTGTCGCAGCCCTTTGTCGTGTCGCAGCGCAGCGCAGACATCTACACAAGCCATGATACTCGAAATGCCATGTCCAAGCGTTGCCGCGAAGCTTGGGTTGTGTAGATGTCTGCGCTACGCAGCGACATGACAAAGCGCTGCGACATGACAACATTACGTTGAGGGAGGATTTCTAGAAGCTTGGTAGTAGTCGCCCCAAATATTCCTCGGCGGCCATTCTCCGCACCATTCTTCGTTGAGAAACTTCCATTTGGGATTGAAATCAGCAATGAGCTGGTCTTTCAGTTCGCGTCGCCAGTCTTTTAGCTCAGTCTCTCGATCGATGGCGTTGTTCACATAATGGTACATCTCCAGATAGACCAAACAATAGCAGTAATACCTGCCCGCGAAGGTTTTTTGTTTGCCTCGATTGGCATAATGCTCGACCAGACGACGACCAATGTCGTTGGTGATGCCGATGTACAATACCTTCCGATTGGGGTTTGTGGTGATGTAGACATAATATTCGTGCTGTTTCATCTTGGTGGTGGGTGGTTTTGGATGGAATCCTTATTGTTGTGCCGCAATTCTTTGGCCTGGGGCAGTGCTATGTCATGTCGCATCTTCTTTGTCATGTCGCAGCGTAGCGCAGATATCTACACAAGCCATGATACTCGAAATGCTATGGCCAAGCGTTACCTCGAAGCTTGGGTTGTGTAGATGTCTTAGCTAGGCTGTGACTAGTCAATGGGCAGCGTCAAGA
>JBBQLD010000078.1:0-13410 GCA_038327555.1 Chitinophagales bacterium | reverse complement strand
TTAGCGGCATTCCCTATGAAATCAAAGTCCATGCCCAAGCCAAACCAGTTAAAGTAGTAATCAGCAGACGCCCCAACTTCTAACCCGCCCAAATAATCAATGTAAGGGGTGCTGTTATCATAAAACGGCAGGTCATATCCAACACGAGGGGAAAGCAAAAATGCCGGAGTGTAAGGTTCTAATGGTTGTTCGTTTTGGGCTGTAATATTCTGGGCAAGGAGCGTCAGATGGAAAAATGAAAAAATAAGTTTAAGCGGTTTCATGATATTATAGTCTTTGAATCAAGGGTTGGTGACAAATTTTGGGCCTGAAAAGGAATACACTTAAAAAAATCAAAAATTTCAGCGCGCAATGATAAACCTATTTCCAGCCGTACACTATTAAGTGGGCAAAAAAATTACAAAATTATTTAATAAGTACCGATGAATTAACAACCTCACGATTTGGAGGAGGGTAATTTAGTGGCAGGCAAGGCACAAGGAAGGCACATAGTGGGGCTACGAAACGGACGAGTAACCCGATACATCGGGACCAAATTAGACCCTCCAAATCGTGAGGTTGTTATTTCATCGGTACTAACTAAAAGTATAAGGAACGCGGCACCAATAACTTAGTCATTTTAGGTCAACCATTTTTTCATCAGACAACCCTATTTTTCTGCGAATAGTGGGGCTATTTAAAGAAAAATAGCGGCCGTATGATGGAACAAAGGGTGGCATCAAATGACTAAATTATTGGTGCCGCGTTCCTTACTACTTAGCCTCTAAGTGTTTTTTGCCACTAATTGCACTAATTTACACTAATTTGGATAACGAGCTTGTATTAATTAGTGCGATTAGTGGCAAAAGTCAAACAGCCTAACCCGTTGCTTCTTTCGTTAACTTGAGAAGTTCGCGTTCAAAAAGATCAAGTCCTGTGTCTAATGTCAAAATGTCCAGTATTCTGTTACTTCATTTCCCCAATATCCGCCATGATTTTCTTGGCCAGATTCCCGGCAATCACCTGAGAATGACTTTCTGAATACACCCGGATGATAGGTTCCGTATTCGAAGGCCGCAGGTGCACCCAACCATCGGCAAAGTCGATTTTCAGACCATCTTCGGTATTGATTTGCTCGCGGTGATATTTTTCCTTTAGGGTTACAAAGATCTTTTCGAGATCTATATTGGGGGAGCGTTCGATTTTTGTTTTGGACATGTGGTACTCCGGGTAGCTTTGGCGCAGCACTGAAATTCGTTTGCCAGAATGCGCCAAGTGGCTCAAGAATAACGCAATACCGATCAACGCATCACGCCCGTAATGCAAGTCTGGCATGATGATACCGCCATTGCCTTCCCCGCCAATAACCGCGTTTACGGCCTTCATTTTATCAACAACATTCACTTCTCCTACTGCTGCAGCATGGTATTCCCCACCGTATTTTAAGGTAACGTCTCGCAAGGCACGAGTACTGCTCAAGTTTGAAACGGTATCACCACCGCCAAGTTTTGAAAGCACAAAATCAGCCACCGCCACGAGCGTGTATTCTTCGCCAAAAGGTTCGCCGTCTTCGCACATAAACACGAGGCGATCCACATCCGGATCTACCGCAATGCCTAAGTGTGCTTTTTGCCGAATCACCTCGCTAGAAAGTTGGCCAAGGTGTTCTTTGAGCGGTTCTGGATTGTGGGCAAAATGGCCATTCACTTCACCGTTGAGCAAAATACATGGACAACCCAGGGCTTCGAGGAGGGGTGGAATCGCCAACGCTCCGGTCGAGTTAATTACATCTACTACAATTTTAAATCCTTTGGCTCGCACGGCCTCGATATCGACGAGCGGATGGGCAAGGATCTGTGCAATATGTTTTTTGAGGTAGGAATCGTCTTTTCTATAGGCACCTAATCGATCCACAGAGGCGTATTCCACGTTTTTTTTCGCCACCAAATCCAATACCTCGGCACCGTTTTGGCCGCTAATGAATTCGCCTTTATGGTTGAGGAGTTTCAGTGCATTCCACTCTTTTGGATTGTGACTTGCGGTGAGTATGATACCTCCGCCGGCTTTTTCCAAGGGCACTGCAATTTCTACGGTAGGCGTTGTGCTCAGACCAAGGTCAACAACCGAGATACCCATGCTTCGCAAGGTGTTCACGACCAGTGCACTGACGATTTCTCCCGAAATACGCCCGTCGCGCCCAACCACGATGCTAGCATTGCCTGTGGTATTGAGTACCCATTGGCCAAAAGCCGCAGTACATTCTACAATATCCTGTGGCGTCAGATTTTCGCCCGGGCGACCGCCGATGGTGCCTCGAAAGCCGGAGATAGATTTTATAAGTGGCAAACGCTGTGGAATTTTACCGTGGTTGTGTCAAAAGGGGTAGGATCAAAAATGAGATACCCTTTTGACACAACCCCGAGGATTTATTAACAACTGTTTAGCCCGCAAAAGTAATCAGACTTTTCGGGTCGTATTGGGCTTAAAAATGAAAAAAGCAGCAACGCGAGATTTCGTGTTGCTGCATTTTCAAAAATCTACTACAAAAGCGCGAAAAATGAACCCGTTATTGAACTATAAATACTTTTTCCCGCCCAACTGAAAATATTCCTAGCCCATTTGTAAGGTTGTTGAACACGGAAACAGGCTCCACCAACGGATTGTCTTCTGAATCATACTTTGCTTGATAAGAGCGCGACCACTTATAATATTCTTCCGTCACGTTGCGCACCCGGACGGTCAGTAACGAACCGGAACCGGCGTAAATCTTAGCTTGAAATTTGTACGCTTGGCCATCGAAAAACTGATCGCTGATCAAGCCACTTCCTTTTACCCCATAGACCACGTTAGGGTCAGAAAAGTCCTCCGGGTATAACGCGTATTCAAAAACACGAATAGTGTCGTAATTTCCGGTACTGGGATCATAACTTGTATCATAGTACAGCGTTGAAATTACAACCTCATAATAGTTGCGTACACCCGGTTGATCCTGAAGAAAAACATCCAGGAGGTCGAATTTGTCGCCAAACTGCCCAGTTATTGCGCTACGCTTTATTCGGGCGGAATCAACCGTAAAATCCTCTGGCATCCGTTGGATAGCACTTACTACGGAGTAATCCGGGTGTTCTGCCCGGATTTCGTAAGTGCTACCTGATTTTAGCATCTCGGGTAATTTGCCCTCAAGCACAAAAGAGCTGTCAACACTCAAAGGCGTAAGCGTAAGCCACTTTTGGCCATCTTTATAGAGTTCTGCGCTTCCGCTTTTTACATAAAAATCATTGTAGTTGGGCACCGTTTCCAGGATTCCAAAATTGCGCGTAAGCACGACCCGAACGCTAGAATCCTGATCCGTGAGGTTCACGTGAAATGACAATTGTTTGGTGTAAGGTGGTGGGTCAATTTCAATCGTTTGGCTAAAAAAATCAGTGCACGAAACCAGTGCGATGGAGGAAAGAAAGACGAGAAGCCCGCCTATGCCTTTTCCAAAAAGCGGGGTTATATTGGTGCGAGTCAATAGACTTCTGCGGGTAAAAAAGAGTATGTATTTCATGTTTTTGACTTGTTGATATTGGACTTTTGGACTGCTGGATATTGGACTGCTGGAGTTTTAAACTTTTGAAATTAAATTCATCCTTTAAAATTTGAAGCTCCAGGCGAAGTATGGAATAACTGGAAACAATGCTGCTTTTTTCAGCACCGTTTTGTCCTGGCCATTTACCACATCTGTGTCTGTAAAGAGAAAGAATGGATTTTTGCGGTTGTAGGCATTGTATGCGCCAAAAGCCCAAGTGCGTGTATATCGGCGTTTTTTCTTGGTGAAATCAAAACCCACATCGAGTCGGTTGTAGGAAGGAAACCTAAAATTGTTGCGTTCGGGTGTATGCGTCACCTCCTGGAGGTAATTTTCATAGGAATAATTGCTGGGGCCCAGATACCGTGAATTGCCAAACGTAACCGCATTGCCCGTAGAATAAACCCAACTGGCAGCCAGCGAAAAACGCTTGGTAAATTGGTAGGAGCCCGTGATTTCAAAATCGTGACGACGATCATATTTGTACGGAAAAATTTCTCCAAAATTGATGTCTTTAAATTGGCGCGTGGCCCAAGAGAGCGTGTAACCCACCCATCCACTGAGTTTGCCCGTTTTTTTCTGCACAAAAAATTCTGCGCCATAAGCCGTTCCATTGCCCTGCGAAACGCGATCCTCCCAGTTTTGGAATTGCAAAAGGCTAGAACCTTCCTTAAACGCAATTACATTTTTCATCTCCTTGTAATATACCTCTACACTGCATTCGTAGTCTTTGCCAAAAGTTTTGGCTGCGCCTAATGCAGTTTGCCAGGCATCTTGAGGTTTAACTCGTTTGGTAGTGGGCAACCAAAGATCCGTGGGCAAGCCAATGGTCTCGTTGGTAAGCAGATGGATGTATTGGCGCATCGTGCTAAACCCGGCTTTTAGAGACCAGCCTTGGCCAAAAAGATACCGAGCATTGAGCCGCGGCTGAACCGAGAAATATGGTTTGTCTGACTGTGCAAAGCCTGATATGTGCAGACCATAATTTATACGCCATTGGCTGTTTATTTTCCAATCGTCTTCACCATAAAGTGCAAATTCTGCAGCACGTACATTGGGTTGGACATAATTGGCAGAAAAATTACTCGTATCACTGCCCGATTCAAAAGAGGAAAAACTAGAACGGAAATCGCCAGGTCTGAACGTGTGCAGAATTGTGCTTGCGCCAAAACGAACATAGTGATCGGGAGATGGCAGATAATCGAAGTCAATTTTACCAGCCACATCGTCGATACCAGAAAAATAACTGAGGTCAAATTTATCTTCAGCTTCGACCACTCCATTTTCCAATTCTCTACTTTCGACCCCAGTTGAGGTTTGGAATCGGTAACGGCTGTAGGTCAGGGTAGTATTGGCAAAAAGTTTGGGATTCATAATATGGTTCCAGCGCAGCGCAGAGGTGATATTACCCCAGCCCAAGCCTGCTTTGAACCGATCCTCGTAGTCAATATCTTTTTCTCCAAAATTGGAATAAAACTTGTCTTTCCCGGTATAAAAACTAA
This sequence comes from Chitinophagales bacterium, assembly GCA_038327555.1. Classification (GTDB taxonomy): domain Bacteria; phylum Bacteroidota; class Bacteroidia; order Chitinophagales; family Saprospiraceae; genus M3007. Next base: position 8,358 of record JBBQLD010000078.1, on the reverse strand, counting down.
GATAAACGCGGTCTTTGGGAGAAATTCGGTAATTCACCTTTGCATTCACATCGTCGAAAAAATAGCCCACCACGCCGTCGCCGCCATTTGCCCTGAAGCCGGCCTTGATGATTGGTCTGGCCAAAATATCAATATACGTTCGCCGACCTGATACGATGAACGAAGATTTCCCTTTCTTGATTGGCCCTTCGAGGGTCAGCTTGGACGCAATCAAGCCAATGGTGCCCTCGCCATGAAATTCATTTTCATTTCCCTCTTTCATGTTGATTTCAATTACAGAGGATAGGCGTCCGCCATAACGTGCTGGAAATCCGCCTTTAATCAATGATACATCCTTCACGGCATCGGGGTTGAACACGGAGAAAAAGCCAAACAAGTGGGAAACATTGTACACTGGTACTCCGTCCAAAAGAATCAGGTTTTGATCCGGGCCTCCACCCCGGACATAAATACCACTCTGACCTTCGCCGCCGCCCGATACGCCGGGGAGAAGTTGTAAGGCTTTTAAAACGTCCTTTTCGCCAAGGAATGCTGGCACGTTTTTGATTTGTTGGATTGGCACATCGATGCGCCCCATTTGAACACGCTCTTCCACCCGTTCGTAACGTTGTGCTACAATTTCCACTTCTTTCAGCACCGAATTTTCGTTCATGCCAACATTTTGCACCACGTTTTTCTCTAGCAATACACTGAATGCTTCAGGCCTGTAGCCAATGTAAGCGATGGCAATAATGGCCGAATCGGCGAGTAAAGTGAGGCTGTAAAAGCCAAAAGTGTTGGTTACTGTTCCTTTTCCACTTTTCAGGTCGCGGATGGTTGCACCGATCAGGTGTTCGCCGCTAGCCTGATCTGTTACTGTTCCGCTGATGGTGTAGCGCGTTTGGGCAAATGTTTGACTAGAAAAGAGTAGTTGGAGCAAAAAGGCAAAAAGCATAGGCAACCTGGATCTTCGCAGTAGAATGTAAATGTGTTTAATTGACATAGATTTTAGTAGTAATAGGTGAGTTTGCTCCAAGGACGCAATACAACTGCACTGGGTTGGGCAGCCGCAGGCAGATTTATGATTTTTTTAACGGCAATCGCCCCAACAACCTGAGTGCTGTTGGGGCGATGCCTGAAAATCAATTTTATCAATTAGAATTGTTCCTTAGGTTCTATAAAACCCGATTTGAATCAAACTGCTCCAAATAATCTGCCACTCGGCGTAAGAAGGAACCACCGAGGGATCCATCCACCACACGGTGATCGTAGGAAAGCGAGAGGAACATCATTTGCCGAATCGCTATCACATCTCCATATTCTGTTTCAAGTACAGCTGGTTTTTTACGGATGGCACCCATGGCCATAATGGCTACCTGTGGCTGATTGATGATGGGTGTACCCATCACATTGCCGAAAGTACCCACGTTGGTGAGGGTAAAAGTGCCACCTTGCACTTCATCCGGTTTCAACTGGTTGTTTCGCGCGCGGTTAGCCAAATCGTTAACCTGTTTCGTTAGGCCGGCAAGATTGAGAAAATCCGCGTTTTTGATAACTGGCACAATAAGATTGCCGCTTGGAAGCGCAGCTGCCATACCAATATTGATGTCTTTTTTGACAATAATACGGGTACCGTCTACCGAAATATTGATCATCGGGAAATCTCGGATAGCACGCGCCACGGCCTCCACGAAAATAGGCGTGAACGTAATATTCTCGCCGTATTGCTTTTTAAATCCGTCTTTTACGCGGTTGCGCCAATTGACCATGTTGGTCACATCAGCCTCCACGAATGACGTGACGTGCGGACTGGTGTGTTTGCTCATCACCATGTGATCGGAGATGAGGCGGCGCATCCGATCCATTTCGATAATTTCAACGTTGCCAGAAATAGACGCTGGCTGGCTGGAGACTGGTTGAGCGGATGCTTGTGATTGGGGACTGGCAGCCGTTGAAATATTACTAACAGCCACTGCCGATGGGGCTGTTGCACGGTTGGCAACATACGCCAAAATGTCTTTTTTGGTTACGCGACCTTCTTGGCCAGAGCCAGAAAGTGCATCCAATTCAACTTGAGCAATGCCTTCTTGTTTGGCAATTGTACGCACTAGGGGCGAATAAAAACGGCCTTCTGAATTGGATAGTTGTGCATTTGTTACGGCAACTCCTGATGGCACATAAGGTATTTCTGCTGTTTGCGGGCTGCTATCTGCTTTTGTAGACTGGGCACTTCCGCTACCTGCCGCCTGCTGAGGCTCGACAGAAGCAGATGAAGCCTCTGTTTCAAGAATAGCAATAGCCTTGTTGATGGCCACTACATCGTTTTCTTGAAACAAGATTTCAACCAGCACACCTGCCACTGGAGACGGGATTTCTGAATCCACCTTGTCGGTAGCAATATCAAGAATGGGTTCATCCAATTCAACGCTATCTCCAATTTTTTTGCGCCATTTGAGGATGGTGGCCTCCATGATGCTTTCGCCCATTTTGGGCATCACTAGTTCTACGCGAGCCATGTGTAATTGTGGTGAGGGCGCCATTCAAGGAGGAAATTCCTTTATTGCACCTTTTTTATTTTTGAAAAATTTGGTCTAAAGCCAGCTTTCACCCCGCAGCATGGCATAAAGCAATGCTACGGCGGCTAAACGAAGCGCAAAGGTAGCAATTGTCCTTCTCTCCAATCTTACTCCTTGTGCGCTATCCGCTCAAATTACATGTAATACCCGGTTTTTCAATTTTTGTGTGCATTTTTGCACCTTCATATTTGTATTTTTACACTCAATAATTTGACAGACAATGGCTTTTGAAGTTGAAGGCAAACTCCACCGCGTCTTCCCGACCGAACAAAAATCTGCCAATTTTGCAGCACGCGAGTTCGTGCTCGAAATTCCTGATGGCAATTATCCACAACTCATCAAGTTTCAAGCCGTGCAGGATCGCTGCGGTATTTTGGATACCTTCAGCGAGGGCGACCAAGTGCGCGTTTCGTTCGATCTTCGTGGTCGTGAATGGAACGGAAAATATATGACCAACCTGAATGCCTGGCGGATGGAAGTTGGCGGTGGCGAAAGCAGTGGTGGTTCCTCCGAGGCACCTAAGCGCAACAAAGCAGCTGCTCCTGCGGGGGATAATTTCCCCACTGACCCTTTCCCCAACTACACAGATGCACCTCCGGTTAGTACGGATGATTTGCCGTTTTAAACCTCATGTTTAAGTCTACTGCACACATGACTTTCTGACTCGGCAACGCCGCCCATTTCGCTTCTGGCGTGTTGGCGGCGTTGTTATTTTTGGTTCGGTTACAATTTTAAAATTTTAAACATGGCTGCCTATCGCTTTTCGCTCTGGGCATTTTTGTCCTTTTGCCTGTTAACTTTTGCTTCAGCCCAAACGCCAACCATGACGACCATTGGTTGCCGATGGCAGGATTCTTTTGTGGAATGGGAACTCTTTTCCACCCTCAGACAAGCGGATTTAGAGGAGGGCGAAGTAGCTGAAGAAGAATTATATGGCAACCTAAAACTTCGTTGGCTCAATGTCCGCGATGATTGGTCAGAATGGGATTATGAATTAGGCGGCCAACGCGGCACCATCCGTCAAAAATGGAAAGACGACCCGCAACAATGGGAGCTTCGCAGCTATTCGGGATCGATAATAACCATGCGAACCACTTGGTCAGGCGATCTGAAAGAGTGGCGTGTCTCAGACAACTCCATTAGCCTCCATATCAAAAGCAAATGGACCAATCAGCTCGATGAATGGCTGGTTCAGGATTCCAACTATGGGAAATTCTACTTGTACACACTCCGCGCTCGCGATCCGCGCGATTGGGCCATTGAGGATAATCTAGACCCCGTTATTTCTGAAGAAATGAAACTGGCCATGATATTCCTGGTTATTTTCAATAGTAGCCCCAAAAATTAAAGTGGTCAAATTCTAACTCATGTCTGAACTCCGCCGCTCCCTTTCGCTTTACAGCTTAACCATGATTGCCATTGGATGCACTATCGGCAGCGGCATTTTCAGAACCCCTGGTAATGTTGCTGTTCAAGTGCATCTGCCTGAATATGTGATCGCACTGTGGGTACTTGGTGGTGTCGTAGCCTTGGCTGGTGCGCTGACTTTTGCAGAATTGGGCGGGATGTTCCCCGGTGTCGGCGGACTTTATGTGTATTTACGCGAGGCCTACGGCGATGTGGTCGGATTTCTATATGGCTGGTTTATCTTGTTTTGCAGCACTGCAGGTGCTATTGCTGCGTTGGCACTGGTATGTTCCGAGCATTTGCTTTACCTCTATGGTTCGGGAAAAGACAGTACGCGGGAATTGCCCTTGGCGGCCGGAATTATCATTTTTCTAACCGTTGTCAACCTTTTTGGGGTGAAAATCGGGGAGTGGATCGCCAATATTTTTGGCGGAGCAAAATTGGTCGGATTAGCTATGATTATCGGCACCGGTTGGTTTTTTGCTAATCCTCAAGCTGCAACGGAGAATGCCGCAAGTAGTTTCGCAAATACCCCGCCCGACAATTTGATGAGCGCATTCGCGCTTGGCTTTATCGGCGTGCTTTGGAGTTTTGGTGGCTGGCAACACGCGTCTTTTATGGCTGGCGAAACCAAAAATCCGCAGCGAACTGTGCCACGCGCCATGATTTTGGGGGCAATCGTTATCACACTCGTGTATGTGCTGGCAAACGTGGCCTACATGCGCCTGCTCCCCGTGGAACAAATCGCGTATTCCAAGACCGTCGCTGCCGATGCCATGAATACCGTTACGCCTTGGGGTGGCACCCTTATGGCGCTCCTGATCGCGCTAAGCACCTTTGGAAGCATCGGCATTTATTCCGTCACAGCACCCAGAATGTATTATGCAATGGCAAAAGACGGCGTTTTCTTTGCCAAGCTTGCGGAAATACACCCCAAATGGCACACGCCTGTGTGGGCCATGCTTATCCAAAGCCTATGGGCCTTGTTCCTGCTTTTCTTCTGGGGTACGTTTAATGACTTGATCGAGTACGTTACTTTCCTTGATTGGATTGGACTGATGCTCGTGGGCACCACCATTTTTGTTTTTCGGAAAAAACGCCCGAATGCGGAGCGTAGTTACCGAACCACCTTGTATCCTTTCACCCCGATCATATTTGTGGGTATTTGCGCGTGGTTTGTGTGCTTCAATCTGGTAGGAAGTTGGGAAAAAGCCTTGGCTGGATTGGTGGTGATCGTGGCTGGGCTACTGGCCTACTGGCTGTTTTTTCAGAAGAAGGGAAGAGATGGTGGTGGTTTGGGATAAATTGGGTTGTCTGATGAAAAAATGGCTGACCTAAAATGACTACGTTACTATTGCCGCGTTCCTTACAGTGCAATTTGTTTTAAATTTGCCGAAAGGTTTCCAACAATCCATGAAAACAGCCTATTTCCAAAATCTTCCTGAACATCTCGTAGAACATCTCTCCAAAACAAAGCACAGCATCCGAGCAGCTGTCTGCTGGTTTTCACACCGCGATATTTTTGAGGTGTTGATGGATCGCTTGCAAACGGGGACGATGGTGGAGCTTCTGCTCGAATATGATAGCCAAAATATCCGTGATGGCGGGCTGGATTTTCAAAAATTTGTGCGCGCTGGCGGTCAACTCTGGGCTTGCCGGGAGACTGGATTGATGCACCACAAATTTGCGATTTTGGATGGGCGACTTCTGCTCACCGGTTCCTTCAATTGGACATATAATTCGAACGCCGAAAATTTACTGGTTACTAATGATGCATTGGCCGTAACTGCATTCAAAGAAGAATTTGATCGCCAGAAAACCATTGCCCAACGTATATTTCAGGTGCGCCGCGCCGATGTAAAAGTGTTTTCCGCTTTCCCTTTGTTTGAAAAAACACAGTTTCCATTGGCTGATTTGCGCAGAAAAGTGAGTTCTGGGGCAAATGTCTGGCTTGTGCTGGTGGATAAATTGAAAGTCGACAGATCCTTGCTATACTCTGAAAACTATTTACCCTTTGATGCTGCCCATCTCATAACACCTTTTTGGACTGCTTATCGAATGTGGGATGAGGAACTTTTTGACGAGGAAATGGAGCGACTCAAAACTGAGTCTCCTGACCGCTTGCTCCGAGATACCCGCTGCTGGGCGCGGCGAATGAAAATCGGCGATCTGGTTTTTGGGGTAAGCCGGAACGCCGTTCCGGCTCAGACGAATGGCCGGAACAGCGTTCCGGCATACCTCACTGCAATTGGCACCATTCAGTCTCACCCGCAGCCGTTTATAGGCGAAAATTTTTCGAGTTTTCGATCGGTGCAATGGTTGAAAATTATGGAGGAAATGCCTTATTTGCTGCCCGAAAAAACTTCTGGTCAGGCCGTGGCGAAGTATCGCGGATCAGCGTTGAGGGTGTTGCAGGAGGTTTTTGGGGAAACAAATCTACTTTAACATGAATAAAATTGACTTGGACAAATTGCTGCAAGGCCGTCAGCCTAAAGACCTGGACGAACTGAACAAGATTCTTCAGGAAGAAATGCACCTACAGAACAATGCGCCTAGGCCGGAGTTCTGCGGCATTTCGTCCCACCAGATGCGCTTTTTGCTGTACGATCCCTTCGTTGATGGCTCAACTTTCGGCTTTAAGGATATCGACCCAGCGGTGCTAAACAAATGCCCCTTTTTCCTATTGGCAGAAAATATGCTCCGGCTCACTGTACTGACTACTAACCCATTTAAACTGACCAGCTCCACTGCTGCTCTCCCTGTCAAGGTAGTACAAGCGTTGTATGAACAAACGACGCTGAAAGATGAATTGATTGATTCGGGCACAAGTAAACTTTACAAGGAGACGGACTCTAACCATATACATGTCTGCAAAATCGTGCTTGAACTGGCTGGAATTGTCCGCAAACAACAGGGCAAATGGCATCTCACCCAAAAGGGGCAAAAACTCTCGCAGCCAACCCAACGGGCAGTGTTGTTTCAAGAGATTTTTCAATCTTTTGCGTTGAAATACAATTGGGCTTATCTCGATGGTTACAACCATCCGCAGGCCGGGCAAATGGCATTTGCCTTTTCATTGTCCATATTGGCACATTTTGGGAAAATTGAACGTCCTATCAGTTTTTACCCCCAAAAATACCTCGAAGCTTTCCCAACGCTTTTGGAGGAGGTAGATTCAATTTACAAGGACAATCCAAAAAGAGCATTGACCAATTGTTTCGTCATTCGTTTTTTTAGTCGCTTCGCAGTTTGGTGGGGACTGGTAGAAATGGTGGAGCCGTTTGATATTTTCAGCCTGAGCAGTTGTCCGGTCCAAAAAAGTGAATTATTGGAGGAGGTGTTCCGAATGCCAAGCATGGAAGGTTGAAGAATAGTTTTCCACAAGGCATCTATGTATCCCACTTTTTGTTTTAAATTTGCACAAAATCAATACATTTATTTCTGCCAAATTGTTAGTTTATTTACAGCAGAAACATCAACAATACGGCGATTTGGCGCTATTCCGCTTTTAACAACCTAAAGCTCCCCAAAAGCTTAAAAGAACCAGCACAATATGGTTGGAGATATCTTGCTCTGTCAATTAGCCTATTATCGAACCTTTTCTTTCTTTTCAGCAGGATTAGACACAAAAACGGGATTGGTGGCTGAAATCTACTTCAGGTTGGAGGAGGTGTTTCGGATGCCGAACATGAAGGGTTGAGGGAAAGTTTTCTAAAACAAGTTAGTTTATACCATTTTTTGTTTTAAATTTGCCCAAAATCAGGACAGCCCATTAGACTTCAGGAATAATACAATAGAGGTCTGGTTAACTAAGAGCAGGTGAATTTCGAGTATATTGCGTTGTCTGTCAGCATTTTACTAACATAAAACTTCTTTTTTACTTCATTAAAAACCCAAAGAAGCCATGAAAACCTATGCCCTCCCATTTCTACTATCGAAAACTACCCCATTTTCAACCCGCAGAAGCCACATTTTTTGTGACCTTTAGGTTGGCTGGTTCAATTCCTATGGAGGTAAATCTGCACTTGCGAGAAAACTATGAACTGATAAAGCGGAGCATTTTGCAACAAAAAAATTGGACTGATCGGGAGAAACACGAACGGATATACCTTGAGCAAAAGCGGCTTTTTGCCGCGACAGATAATTTTTTGGACACGAATCCTAACGGGCCGTATTGGCTTCGAGAACAGTGCGTAGCGAAGATAGTTTCTGAGGCCATCCAACACCGCGATGGGAAACAGTATGATCTTCATACTTACACCATTATGCCTAACCACGTTCACATGATGATGACGTTGATGCCGAATGCGCCAGCGTTGTTTAAAGTGATGCAGGATTTGAAAAAGTTTACTGGGCTGCATAGCAATCGGAGTCTTGGCAGGGATGGACAATTTTG
>JBBQLD010000077.1:0-13456 GCA_038327555.1 Chitinophagales bacterium | reverse complement strand
ATGCGTTTTATCGAGCGTGGAAGCGTCATCGGTCCCGGCATCCAAGTGGCCCAAATGACCAACCTCGAAAAACTTTTCCTCATGGTGAAAGTGACCGAGCGCGACGTGCTGAACGTAAAAAAAGGCCAGGGCGTGAGCGTCACCGCCGATGTTTTCCCCAACCTGAACATTGCCGGAAAAGTGACAAACATCGGCCTTCGCGCCGATAACGCTTTTAACTACGATGTTGAAATTGAGGTGATTAACCCCAAGGGAAACCTGCTCCGAGGCGGTATGCACGCCAAATCAAAATTCACTTTCGATGCCAACCGAAAAGGCCTCACCCTGCCGCGCAAGGTCATTGCCGGAAGCTTGCAAGACCCAAAAATCTATGTGGTACAGGGCGACTCCATCGCGGTGCTTCGAGCTATCGCCTTGGGTGGGATCTATGGCGATAGGATCGAAGTGACTTCCGGGATTAGCCCAGGCGAGCAGGTGGTGTTGACCGGGCAGCTGAATTTGGTGGATGGGGCTCGGGTTAGTGTGGTGCGGTAGGATGGACTTTAGTCCGTCAGCATAAACGGCATCCCGTTTACCATTTGATATTCTCCACTCAAATTTGCTTATTTTGCCGATTTAGAGGCCGTATCTTTGTCCCCCTATGTCAGATGTCATCCAATTATTGCCCGATAGTGTAGCGAACCAAATCGCTGCGGGAGAAGTGGTGCAACGCCCCGCTTCGGTGGCGAAAGAGTTGCTCGAAAACGCCGTAGACGCGGGCGCAACCAAGGTCCAACTCATCGTACGCGACGCGGGTAAAACCCTCATACAAGTCATTGACAACGGTTGCGGGATGTCTGAAACCGATGCGCGGATGAGTTTTGAGCGGCATGCTACCTCCAAAATACGGGAGGCCAAAGACCTGTTTGCCCTGAATACCATGGGCTTTCGGGGCGAGGCACTAGCCTCCATAGCTGCGGTGGCACAGGTGGAAATGCGTACGCGCCGCGCTACCGACGAGCTGGGCACCCGTATCGTTGTCGAGGATACTACCGTGAAAATACAAGAGGCTTGTCAGGCGCCGCAGGGTACAAGTATTTCGGTCAAAAACTTGTTTTACACCGTACCCGCCCGGCGCGCTTTCCTCAAGGCCGACCCTGTGGAAACCCGTCACATCTTCGATGAATTCCAGCGTGTAGCCATGGCCAATCCAGATGTTTTCTTTACCCTGCACCACAATGATTCGGAGGTTTTTCACCTTCCGGTGGGTAATTTACGGCAGCGCGTGGTCAAAATTTTCGGCGAAGCTGTGAACAAAAAACTCGTGCCAGCCGAACAGGAAACCGATATTCTGCGCATCTCTGGTTTTGTAGGAAAGCCCGATTACTTCAAAAAATCACGCGGTGAACAATTGTTTTTTGTAAACAAACGCTTCATTCGCAGCAACTACCTCCACCATGCCGTGATGGGGGCTTACGAGCATTTGCTGCCTGCCGATACCTTTCCGCTTTATGTGCTTTTTCTGGATATTGACCCGGCGAGCATCGATATTAATGTACACCCCACGAAGCAGGAAATTAAGTTCGATGATGAGCGACTGGTCTACAATTTCCTAAAAGTAGCCGTGCGACACGCCTTGGGTAGCCACAACGTGACCCCGACGCTTGATTTTGAGCAGGAACCAGCCTTCCAACAACGCCTGGCTCCACCAACGGCCATGCGGCCAACGCGCGAAGCAGATTCGGTTGGGAGCTACCGACCCGCGCGGCCTGAGCCAGGCGAAGACGCCGCTCGACATGCCAGCAACCTCGAACACTGGCAAAAACTTTACGAAGGACTTCAACTTTTTGGCGAAAAATCGGCGGCTGAAATTGCCGAAAACGGAGACGAAACACTTGGCGCTCTTCCCACCTTTGAAAAACGTCCAGGGGTAGAAGTGCTGGAAATGGACGACGATTCAGAAACTTTTTCCAAAGGTCAGCGCGAGCCGTACCAGATTCATGGTCAGTACATTGTGAGCCATTTGAAGTCGGGCTTTTTGCTCATTGACCAACAAGCGGCCAGCGAGCGGGTATTGTATGAACGATACCTTACGGCCCTTGAGAATCAACCTATTGCTACACAAAAAGCACTTTTTCCTAAAACTGTAGAACTTTCTGCCCCGGATGCTGCTTTACTTCGCGATATTCTCGATGAAGTAAATGCGCTCGGCTTTGAGATCGCGGAATTTGGCGGCAATACTTTTGCCATTCACGGTTCACCGGCGGAACTTCGAGGCGGAATTTCCGAAGAATTGCTTCTGGAAAAAGTGTTAGCACAATACAAGAGCAATCTGGAACTTCAATTAGGCACCCGCGACAATCTGGCCCGTTCCATGGCTCGGAATGCCTCCCTGCGTCGGGGGCAACAGCTCACGCCTGCGGAAATGCAAGACTTAGTGGATCGCCTTTTTGCCTGTTCAGTGCCCTATAATAGCCCTTCAGGTCGTAAATGTTTTATCCAATTTGATTTGGAAGAACTCCAAAAACAGTTCAGTTAAATTTAGGAACGGGTGAATAATAACTTGTTACTTTCATCCGATTCCTTTCCGCCCATACTGCCCATCTTTTTGATTAAAGAACCCGGCTATTCGCACAAAAAAATAGTTGTCTGAGCAAAAAGTAATCTGCCTGAAAGTAAAAAGTTATTATTCACCCGTTCCTTATGTCCAATTCTTTTTTCAATGTGCCCTTTCGCGGTGTATCCGGTCAGTTGATCATCATTAACGTGATCGTGTTTATTGGCTCGTATTTGCTGCTTGGCGAGGGTACTTTCAATTACGAAACTGGCGATTACGAATCCTTGGGCCGGATGGCACTCGCCTCGTTTTTGCCAGGTTCAGTGTATTTTCAACCCTTCCAGATCGCTACACACATGTTTATGCATGGCAATCTGATGCACTTGTTATTTAATATGTTGGGCATCTACTGGTTTGGCTCGATGGTAGAAATGGTGTGGGGGCATCAGCGTTTTTTGTTCTACTATCTTACTTGCGGACTGGGGGCCTGGGCTTTGCACATGGGCATACAATGGTGGGAACTGGATCGAATGGGCATTGACCCTACTAGTTTTAATGGCGCAATGTTAGGTGCATCGGGGGCGGTTTTTGGGATTATGGTGGCATTTGCAATGCATTTTCCCAATATGGAAATCCGCTTGATGTTTCCGCCAATTGCCATGAAAGCGAAGTATTTTGTGCCGCTTATGGCTGGTGCAGAACTGATTTTTGGAGTCAGTGGAACCGCAACAGGTATTGCCCACTATGCCCACTTGGGTGGTGCATTCACAGGCTTTTTACTCATAGGCTTCTGGACAAAATTAAGATTTAAGTAAAGATAAATGTCGCTATTCAAATCAATCTGGGACGATCTTCAATACTCCCTCAAGGCGGGGAATATGGTGACCAAACTGGTCGTGGTCAACTTTGCAGTCTTTGTCACCATCAAACTGGTGTATCTCACCATGAGCATCTTCACGATGGGGCAGGCAGGGGGGATGTACGATACTATGCTTAGTTATTTGACCCTCCATGCGGATTTAAGCACGCTGGCCTGGCGTTTTTGGGGTATTTTAAGCCACATGTTCTTGCACGATAGTTTTTGGCATTTGTTCAACAATATGGTTGGGCTTTACCTCTTTGGCACCATCGTCAGCGATCTGGTTGGCGATCGCCGAATATTGCCGATTTATTTGTTTGGCGGGCTGGTTGGTGCGCTGGTCTATGTGATTACGGCGCAGTTTTTCCTGAGTGTAGGATCTTATGCGCTGGGTGCTTCGGCGGCGGTAATGGCCCTGGGCGGAGCTGCCCTTATTCTTGCGCCTGATTACCGGGTGGCCCTGTTGTTACTGGGAAGTGTGAAGGTGAAATACGTAGTCTTGGTGCTGGTTTTGCTTGATTTAGTGGGCATTGCCGGTACTTACCCGGCAGGTGGGCATGCTGCGCACATCGCAGGGTTTGGCTCGGGTTGTTTTTTTGTGTTTCAACTCAGAGATGGGCGCGATTTTGCGGTGCCAATCAATAACTTTTTCACCTGGCTTCGCGGGCTTTTTTCTTCCAAACCGCGATCAAAGTTCAATCGGCCCAAGAACGCCCCATCTATGCGCGCCACATTTGGCGGCGCAAAAGGCAGTGGCAAATCGGATTCACAAGACCTTTCTTTTCAGGAAAAACTGGATGCTATTCTGGATAAGATCAAGGCGCAGGGGTACGAGAGTTTGAGCCAGGTGGAGAAGGACTTTTTGTTTGAGGCTAGTCAGAAATAGCAGATGGCGTTTTGTAGAAGGGCCTGCGCTGCGCCGGTTACATCAGAAAGTGGGGAAGTGAGCAATACCCTGAATGTGCAAAGCTGTCGTTGCCCTCATCAGCAGTAAAATTTAGGCTATTCCATAAACTCGCGTCATATTATCGAATGTATTCCATGAATTCGCGCCATATTATGGATTAAACGCCAGGGTAACATTTATTGAACGAGCGGTCAGCACCAAACCAATTGCGCCCAATATTCGTCTTGCTCTTTAGACGTATCTTCAAAAAAGCAAAGACATGAAAAATTGGATTTTTCTCCTGAGCATCCCCGCTTTCCTAACGACATTTTCTAGCTGCGAAGAAAACGACCCGCTGGTATCATCCTTACCAGCCTGTATTGAGCAAAAAATCGAGGAATACAAATCAGCTTCAGCTTGTGCGCAAGACAGTGCCCGGGTTACACGATTTAACTCGCAGATCGGTTAGGTGTACCTCTTTTCTTATGATTATTGTTGCTGTGATTATACCTCGCCTATCTTGGATTCAGCCTGCAACGGAATCTGCTTTCTGGGCGGCATTGCCAGCCAGACCAAGTGTTTGGTGAACAATATGGAACTTGATTTGAGCAATCCGGTTGTGGTTTGGAAGAAGTAAGTGTGGACGTTAATCCGCTGATTCGCCCAAACTACCTAACTTAGTAAAGATGGAAGAACAGACCGCTCATTTTTGCCTATAGATTTTCACATATCCTCAATTCTACTTCTTATAAAATAGGCTTTACTCTATCTTTTGACAAACACCTTCCCACAGTGATCTATAGGAACAATGGGAGGCATTTTCGCCTTCAAACCTACATTTTTTAATCAATTTTCCCTGACAGTCAAAAGTGTTCCACTCACCGGTTTTAAATCCGTTCAGGTATTGTCCGGTGCTTTTTTGACAGGTCTTTAATTCTTTTGAAAACTCAATGGCCATACCATCCAGGGCATCCATACGAAAACGGGCTACAAGACTGGTATCACCCTCGTAACTAAGGCTGATATAGTCGCCATCCAGTTTTCCATCGTGATAGTTTGCTTTGATCCACCAAACGTCAGGCTTTAAATAGAGCATTGAGGGACCTTGTTTTAGGCCATTCCGGCAATAATACTGTTCACAAATGGAGCCGTTTTCGAAGAACCTGAGTTGTTCTCCTTCCTGTAAGTCATTTAAATATTGATTTCGTTCTGCAACCTTTTCGGATAAATAATGGAATGCTCTTGCTTCGCCCGACCGTTTCCCTTTTACAAAATTTGCTTCCATTAACAAGAAGCCCTTTTGGCTGTAATACCGCCACATACCCTGGGGTTTTCCTCGGTTTAGGGTACCCGTTATTTTGGGTTTGCCGTCTTCATAAAGACCAAAAAAGCCTGTTGAAGGTAAGTCGGGTTGAGGATAATCTATTTCAGTCTGAACCTCGGCCTTAAAAGAGGTTTGGATCCATTTGCCAATTTTTGCGCCATGGTAATAAACGCCTTTGTTTAAAATTTTCCCAGTACTGTCCTGTTCCAAATAGACGCCATCATATCCTGTAAAATGATACCAGGATTGGCCTTGTACGGCGATACTTTCCTGATAAAAGTTACTGGAAAGCATTCCATTGGGATGCCAGGATTTGAAATGAACCCGCTGTATCCCATTCTTCCGGCCCAGATAGGTGGTCTCCGAAGTAGATCTGTTACGGCCTCGTACACGATTCGACTTTTGGCCAAGTAATGTTCCATGCTTGTAGGTGGATAGGGTGCTGCCCGCCTCGAATTCCATCCACTCCATGCAATCTCCGTGTAGTCGCCCTTTCTTGTAATTGAATTCACTCTTCAGAGCCCCTGATGGCCGATAATGTTTCCATTTCCCTTCGGGCTTACCGAACTGAAATTGACCTTCTGCTGCTTTAACACCATCGTGATAGTACCAGACCACCGGGCCGGTATAGGCGCTCCGGGTCATTTTTTTAAAGGAAGTAATGACCTCCAGTCTGTTGTTAAAAACCTCCGGATCAAAGGATCGATCGCAGGAAAACGGATCACATACTGCTGCGCTAAATTCTCCGTTTTTATCCATTGGGCTAAAGATCAACCACTCCCTGGAAATTCCAGCCTGGTAGCCCCCAGCAGACGTATTGCCTCCGGTGTAAATAAGCACATTGCTTTGTTTCAGATCCCCTTTGAACACTTCCAATACGTTTGCCCGTGAAAAATAGGCCCCTTCCAAATTGGAGGCCGATTGGGTGATCCGGCATAAAAAGACCATCCGGTTTTTTTGATCTTGCAATAGAAGTTCTGTAAGGGTATGTGGCTCCTCCATACAACACGCAAATAATCCGAAGGCGCTGGTCAGAAAAGCCAGCAGTAAAAACAGTACTTTTTGCATCTTATCTTTTTTTAGGAACGCGGCACCAATAACTTAGACAATTTAAGTCAACCATTTTTTAATAAGACAACCCTATTTTTATTCGAATAGTGGGGCTATTTAAAGAAAAATAGGGGCCGTATGATGGAACAAAGGGTGGCATCAAATGACTAAGTTATTGGTGCCGCGTTCCTTAAGGGTTACTGGAACCAGATCATAAGATATTTAGAAGGTCGACTGCTGGACGTTAAACTTTAGACCCAGGTTGGTCTAACATCCAGGTAGCCATGCCAGGATGTTGGAAACGTCGATATTGCATAAACGTTTTAAGATGTTTTGGCCATCCGTAATTTGGAAAATCCGAGAACAGTAAGTAAATTTGAAAAGGATTCACTTTTACCCTTTCCAAAAACCAAATAGCCAAAACATCACACTAGTTCGTAAAATTTGAGCCCGAGTTCCTAACCTGTTTACAATCGGGCAATTGATAAAAAAACCTTGTTTGCTTCGGCTGGCAACTACCTGTTTTTTCTCAAGCAATACAACAAATATTTACCCCCGGTCGTCACGACGCTATCCTATGCGCTGCTGGGCAATCATTTCCACTTTGGAATCCGCATCCATTCAATGGATGATTTGACAACTTTTTTAAAGGTGTTCAAATCTACCTCAAATGCAAAGCGGGCATCTCGTCCAAAAACGAAATGCCCGCTGCTATTTTTGATGTATCAATAGTGTTCTGCACTTAATACCTCCTCTTACGCCAAGGCTTCGGCGGGTAAATCTACCACTTCTTCCTTCCACCACCGCCACCGCCACTGCCTTTCTTAGGCTTGCGATCCCATTTCTCAAACACTTTATCTTCTCTTCTCGGGGCTCTATCGCGCTCAGAAGCATCGTCTACCCGGATCGGGCGACCATTGATTGTAAATTCAGGTAGGCCCTGACGAACTACCGTCACATAAGCTGCTTCGAGATCGAAGTGCAGATGGGTGCGGCTCACGTCGATCTGGCCAATAGCCCGACTTGGGATACCAAACGAGCGATCGAGCAGAATTAGGAAATCCTTTTTAGTTACACCATCCATTTCGCCAACACTGACAAACAGACGAACAGAACCTTCTGCAGCACCAGTATTTGGAATTGCCGATGGGCGAACGCCGCGTTTGTCGCCACGGGGGTAAATATTGATATCCGGTGCGGTGCGGTAATAAGAAAGGAATCGGTTGAATTCAACACTCGCAAAGCGCATGATTAGTTCTTCCTTGGTCAGATCCTTGAGTTCTTCCTGGATGCGTTCCATGTAAGGCTCAATATCCGCGTGGTGTACTTCCTGTTCGTGGATACCTTTAATGATGTTGAACAATTGCGCCTCACAGACTTCCATGCCCGTTGGGAGCATCTTTTTAACGATAGGCGCCTTTGTTTTCCGTTCGATCTGGCGGATTCTTTCTTCGTACTTAGGGGTTACGATGGTGATACTTACCCCTGTTTTGCCTGCGCGGCCAGTACGACCAGAGCGGTGGGTATATACCTCAATTTCGTCAGGCAAACCGTAATTGATTACGTGGCTAATGTTGCTCACATCCAGACCGCGGGCCGCTACGTCGGTAGCGATCAGGAGCTGGAGGTGACCCTCACGGAAACGCTGCATCACACGGTCGCGATCGGCTTGTGCCAGGTCACCGTGCAGGGCATCGGAGTTATAGCCATCGCGCACCATTTGTTCGGCCACTTCTTTGGTCTCAATTCGGGTACGGCAAAAAATAAGGGAATAAATGCCCGGGAGCGCGTCAACAACCCGTTTGAGGGCATTGTAACGGTCGTCAGCACGGCACACATAATATTGGTGCTCTATGTTTTCGTTGGTCTGAAGATTCCCGGTCACGGTGAGTTCGTGCGGATTTTTCATGTAGGTATTGGCAATCGTCCGCACTTCTCTAGGCATAGTAGCCGAGAAAAGCCAAATGGATTTGCGCTCTACTACTTCAGAAAGGATAAAGTCGATGGCCTCTTTAAAGCCCATGTTGAGCATTTCGTCAGCTTCATCGAGCACTACGCGGCGCACGCTTTCGAGCTTGATGGATTTGCGGGCGATGAGGTCCATGAGACGACCTGGTGTAGCCACCACAATTTGTGCACCAGCCTTGATCTGTCGGATCTGGGTTTCGATGCTTGCACCGCCGTACACGGCTACCACCTTGTATTGGTGTGCTTTTTCGGAGTAGTTCATCAGATCACTGGCTACCTGCACACAAAGTTCGCGGGTAGGGCACATGATGAGTCCCTGGATGGTACGTTCCTTCGGGTCGATGCGCTGGAGGAGTGGGAGGCCGAAAGCGGCCGTTTTGCCGGTACCCGTTTGGGCGAGGGCAATGATGTCATTATCGCCTTCGAGGGCGACTGGAATGACCATTTGTTGAACAGGAGTGGGGGTTTCAAAGCCCATGGCCGTGATACCCTCCAAGAGGTCGTCGGCGATGCCGAGCGTCTTGAATGCAGACATTGATAAAGTACGTTAGGGGCGAAGGGACTGGTTGACTTGCGCGCTGCTGTTCACGTAGTTATGCTTCACCCGCCTTCGGTCGCCGAAGGAGTGTGCGCGTCGTCCGTCACTTCCGAATCATTTAATCGGAAATCAACAAAGCCTGCACACCTCAAGATTGCTCCCTGCCACAAAAACCTACGCACCTAATGTCAATGCTACCCAATGCCAGAATGAGAAAGAAAAATGGAGCTAAAATCATGAAAAATGATGATCGCCTCCATAAGAGCTGGCAAAGGTACAAATTATCTTTTGTAAAAACCTGCTATAGTTTATTAAATTCTGTTTTGACTGTTTTTTTGGGCTTTGATTGTGATGTAAATTTTGTGGAGCTAGTATTTCAAATTGGTTTCACCTTTCCGAAAGCGATAAACTTTCCGAAAGTTTATAAACCAAAAAAACGGAAGCCGCCCATGCCAAAATCGGCACGGCGACTTCCGAAAAAAGAACGCAAGGTACGGGGATTTTGGAAATATGGAGCAGATGAGATTTGGGCGGCTCTAAATTAAGAGAAGCATCGACTCACTGCACCACCACGGCTAGTTTTCGATCCGCACTAACAGCCAATCGGCTAATTTTTTTTACGCCATATTTCCCAAGATCAGCCACTACTTTCCAGTCTGTATCGCGGGGAGATTTGATCTGGAGCAGTTTTGCTCCACTGCCAGTGAGCAAAGTTCCATCGGTTAACAGAGCGAAGTCTTCGCTTCCAGCGGGCATTTTTAGCAATACGTCCTGAGTATTAGTTTTAGGATCCCAGGATTTTAAGTACCAGGTTTGCTCTGTTGCTTTTTGCACAAAAAGGAGTTTTCCATCGGGCCTTTTCAATAAGCAGCGACCAATGTTGGAAGCTATACGCAGTGGTTTTTGGCTTTTGGTGCCCACAACCTGGAGTGTGTGGGGTTGGTCGTTTTCCCCTACAATAAAAAAAGCAATAAGGGTATCGCGCAGCCAGCAATGGTAACCCACGTTATAGATTTTGGGAAATTCAGCTCGGCCGTTGTCTGAATGGTCTAGCGGGAACGACCATAATCTTTGATTGCCATCCTCCTCTACGCGTATGGCTGAAAAGCGTTTGCCGCCGGGCATAGGTGTAGGCGAGTATTCAGCAGTAGTAGGCGTAGCAGTAACGAAAGTTTGGGTTTTCAGAAGCAGATCTAATGCGATGAGGTCGGTTTGGGTCGTATCTTTTGGAAATTGTGCAGTGAGCCACAACTCATTGTTGCCGAAGAAATTGGGTTGGTTGTTGTAGCCGCCCCGGTTGAATACATTGAGAAACCTCGGGGAATCAAGCCGCCAGGTACTATCGGCGCTCTTGGTGAGGGAAAATAAGAGGATGTTGCTTTTTCCAGGGCTTTGAGCGGCCATTGAAAATGGCAAGCTGAGGAGCAATAGTGTTCGTAGCATGGTTGGTAAGTTTACAGGTTTTCTGGGGTTGTAAGCTTTGGAATAAGTGGGATAAGGATTTGGCCCAATGTCGTTGACTTAATTCTACTTTGTCACTTTTGAAATTCATCAAATTTTTTGCCCGCGATTTGTCATGTCGCAGCGAAGCGTAGACATCTACACAACCCAAGTTAACCGAAATCTCCTTAGTAATGGTATTCTAAACAGCGCTTGGGTTGTTTAGATGTATACGCTTCGCTGCGACATGACAAATCAAGCTAATAATAACAAAGTAGAATTAAGTCAACGATATTGGGATTCGGCCCCCTCACACTGGATCCACATCCACCGCCACCTGCACTTGACTTAAGCCCGGCCTGCCCAACATAATCTCTGTCGTATGCCGGATCAAAGCTTTGGCTCCAGATAACACAGGCGCAGATTTTTCCAGTTTCAGCATAATGTTTTGACCAAAATAATTCCGAATTCGGGCAATATTCGGAATCACCGGCCCAAGCACCCGTTCACCTAGTTTTTGGCGCAGTATTTTGGCATAAAACGCGGCGGCTTCATTTACAATCTTCGGTTCTTTATGCCGCAATTCAAGATTAATCAGCCGATAATACGGCGGGTATTTGAATTCTAGCCGCTCCTTCATTTCCCGATCCACAAAGCCCAGAAAATCGCCCCGCAACACTTCCTGTACCACCGGATGCTTTGGGTCAAAAGCTTGGATCAGCACATTCCCGCGTTTGTTCTTGCGCCCGGCTCGGCCTGCTACTTGCGTGAGTAATTGAAATGCCCGCTCTCCCGCGCGGAAATCCGGGAACTTGGTCAGCGCATCGGCACCGAGTACTCCCACGAGGGCAACATTATCAAAATCAAGCCCTTTGGTCACCATTTGGGTGCCAACGAGGATATCCAGACGACGTTCCTCAAAATCATTGAGCAGGGCCGTGAGGTTGCTTTTAGTGCCCGCCGTATCCAAATCCATGCGTCCGAT
The DNA here is from genome assembly GCA_038327555.1 of Chitinophagales bacterium. Taxonomy (GTDB): domain Bacteria; phylum Bacteroidota; class Bacteroidia; order Chitinophagales; family Saprospiraceae; genus M3007. The sequence continues at coordinate 1,870 of JBBQLD010000077.1, read as the reverse complement.
ACGGGCCTTGGGTAGGAAAATTTTGAGTTCATCTTCAATCTTTTCAGTACCAAATCCTTTGAACGTGATCTTGCCAGAACCACAGGCCGGGCAGGTCTTGGCGGGTTCCTGCACATAGCCGCAGTAGTGACAACGCAGTCGATCCGTGTGCTTATGGTAGGTAAGACTTACATCGCAGTGTCGGCACATAGCATTCCAGCCGCACACCTCGCATTCAAGCATGGGCGCGTACCCCCGTCGATTCTGGAAAAGAATAGCTTGCTCTCCGTTGTCTAAAGCCTTTTGCAGGTTTTCCAGCAGAGGTGTAGAGAAAATACTCTGCATTTGGCGGTTTTTCATTTGTTCGCGCAGATCAATCGGCTCCATGGCAGGCAGTTGCAAGCCACCGAAACGTTCCGGCATTTCCACGAGACCAAACTTGCCGGTTTGGGCATTGTGCCAGGTTTCCAGCGAAGGTGTGGCCGTGCCGAGCAAGGTTTTTGCGCCGTATAAATTAGCTAAAAAGATGGCCGTATCGCGAGCATGGTAGCGTGGGGCAGGGTCGTATTGTTTGAAGGAAGCATCGTGTTCTTCGTCCACAATGACGAGTTTCAGGTGCTGAAAAGGCAGAAAAAGGCCGCTTCGGGCGGCAAGTATAACGGGCTTTCCCGCAGCGGCAGATTTCCAGACTTCTACCCGTTCCTGGGTATTAATTTTGGAGTGATACACGGCCACCTCATTGCCAAATACCTTTTGCAAGCGATTGATTATCTGGGTGGTCAGCGCAATTTCGGGCAGGAGGTAGAGTACTTGTCCACCTTTTTTGATCACCTCGCGCATGAGTTCTACATACACGCGGGTTTTGCCGCTTCCGGTTACGCCGTAGAGCAGCGCGACATTTTTTTCTTCCAGACCTCTTTGATCTTTAAAATCTCCTGAGCGGTCTCCGAACAACTCTCGCAACGCATCCAATGCCCGCACTTGCTGTTGGCTCAATTCATCTACCTCCACCAATTCATCTTCATAGCCACTGAGCCGACTCACTTCACGGTCGTATTTTTCCAAAATCCCTTTTTTGATCAAGGTGTTGAGCGAACTTTCTGTTACCTCCGCTTTGGTTAACACATCCTGCTTGCGTACAAAAGGCTGACGCTTTTCGAGGGCCAGGTAGGCCATGAGTATTTCAACCTGACGTTCTTTGCCGCTGAGTTCTGCAAAAGCCTCCCGCAGCAAATCGGGTTTCGTCCGAAACGGTTCGGCAAGACGTATCGCACTGACTTTGCGTGGTTTGAATTTTTCCTGCAAATCTTCCCGTAAAAAGAGTACACCCTTGTTCAAAAGCCGTTGAATGACCGGGAAAATAGTTTTTTTATTCAAAATTTTCCGGGCATCCTCCACGATGATTTCTTGTTGAATCAAGAGGGCTTCGGCGATGAGGTACTCGTCAGCATCGAGTTCAGAAAAATTGTCACCGAAGGCAGCATTGAACACCAGTTTGGTCTCGCTCGTCAGTTTCAAATGCCCAGGCAATGCCGCAGACATCACTTCGCCAAGGGTACAGCAATAGTACTCGGACATCCAATCCCAAAGCTTGAACTGCTGGGGGGTAACCACGTTAACCTCATCCAGGACCGAAAGAATGGGCTTTACGGGATATTCTGGTGCCACGTCGTGTACACGCTCTACCAGCCCGCTATATCGTTTGCTTCGGCCAAACTGGATTTCCACCCGAACCCCAGGTTGCATGAGGGAGGCCAATGATTCCGGGACGGAATACGTGTAGGTGCGTTTAGGCAGTGCTAGTGGCAGAATGATGTCGGCGTACATTATCCGAAAAGGATTTCCATGAGTTCTTCTCGCTCAACTCCAATGTGTTCAGCGATGTCAGAAA
>JBBQLD010000076.1:0-13566 GCA_038327555.1 Chitinophagales bacterium | reverse complement strand
GTAAAAAATGACAGTCCACTCTTTTTCTCCAGGAATGGTATACAGCGCATAAGTGCCTTTTGGCAAAGGCATCCCGCCTACTTTTGCATCTTCAGATACCGTTATTTTAGTGCTGGCGTTTGCGCCAGTGCGCCACATTTCACCAAAAGGAACGAGGTCGCCAAACACTTTGCGTCCTTTGGCACTTGGACGGGAATACTCTACATCCACCTTGAGGAGACCTACCTCTTGGCTGATCTTGCCAGTTGGGCTAGGTGCCGGGGTTTTGATTTGAGCATTGACAGTGGTGAATACTGCGAGCAGGGCTGTTAGGAAAATAAGTTTTTTCATGCTTTAAAAATTTTTCTGCTGGAACAACAATAGTTCCCGAAGGTTGCTTTTTTTCTAAAATATACGTAACTTGCAGGAATATGATGACTGCTGAAATTCGTTACTGTTTTAATGAAATCTACTTAAGGAAGTGACAGCGGGTAGCTTTCTTCGTTTGTTTCATAAGCATGCAGGAGTTCGTCCCGTATCTTTATATTATTAATTGCATACCATGAATCTGGAATGGAATTCCAGGGTACAACCAAACAAAATTCAACTATTATGTGGAAAAAAAGTCTTTTCATTCTAGCCCTTCTATCAGTCGTTTTTGCTTGTCAAAAAACGATTTTTACGGGCCGGAAATCCCTTAACCTGATCCCAAATGCACAACTTAATCAAATGAGCTTAGCGGAGTATCGCCAATTCCTAACTGAAAACAAACCAATGTCTTCCGGAAAAGACGTAGATCTAGTGCGTCGGGTTGGCAATGATATCAAAGCGGCCACAGAGGTGTATTATAAGTCCAAAGGACTTCAAAAAGACCTCAAAGATTTCGCATGGGAATTCAATGTTGTGGACGATCCTACGGTTAATGCCTTTTGTATGCCAGGAGGTAAAGTTGTGGTTTACACGGGTATTTTGAAAGTGACTCAGAATGAAGATGCTTTGGCCGTAGTGATGGGGCACGAAATTGCCCACGCCTTGGCTAACCATGGAAACGAGCGCGTGAGCCAAGGGCTTGTGGCGCAACTCGGACTCACTTCGCTTGATCTTGGTCTTGCCATGGCTCAAAAACCCGCTCAAACCCGCAACCTGATTATGCAAGCAGCTGGCGCAGGTGCACAATTGGGCGTACTACTTCCTTTCAGCCGAAAACATGAATCAGAAGCGGATGAAATCGGCCTTTACCTGATGGCCATGGCGGGCTACAACCCTAACGAAGCGGCACCTTTCTGGGGTCGGATGAGCAAGAGCGGCGGCGGCGGCCGTCCACCAGAGTTTTTGAGTACACACCCAGATCCGTCTAAACGCAGCGAGAAACTAAAAGCGATGGTACCTAAAGCTAGAGCTTACGCCGCCCGCTATCCGGTGCCAGGTAGTTCGAAACGAAAAAAATAGATTTTTGATAAGGTCAAAGCGACTGGGTCAGTTGACTGAGGCAAAACGCCTGACCACGACTTATGCCATCGTACCGAATGAGTAGGCTGAATTCGCCAGTTTCGATTCGGTGCTCGGTTTCAAATACCTTCAAATCAAAGTGAAGTGGCAGGGCCAAAAATCGAGCTTTGCTGGTTTCAGTTTTGAGTAAACTGGAATCAAAAGCCTCCACCAGTGCCGCTTTTTCATCGGCCCCGATTTCTGCCACATGCAGCGGTCGGGGTCGATTTTTTTGATACAAACAATAATCAACTTCGATCAGCTCTGCTAAAATTGGATCGTTTGGATAGTTTTTTTGGACGAAATAGAGGATGCGCTCATACACATCGGCCAGCTTGTATTGGTGATAATCATATCGTTCGCCAAAGCATTCGCCGAGGCCTAGCAGGAAATCAAAGATACTATATTGGGCGGTCACGTATTTAAGCGTACGGGCTGCGCGCGGCTTGTTCCAAAATATCTCCAGGGCATTTTCAAGTATCTCCAGACGGGCAAGTTCGTGGCGCGACAGGTAGTTGCTTTCGATGATTTGGTAAGGCGGCTCAGGGTCGAAAACATATCCGTGTTGCTCGTATTTTTCTCGGACGGGGGTGCCTTTGAGAAATTTCAAAAAACCCATTTGTAATTCCGGCGCAAAAAGTTTGAACACCTCCTCGAAACTGAATTTGATATCGTCCCAACGCTCTAACGGAAGTCCAACAATGAGGTCAAGGTGCATCTCAACCTTGTCGGCGAGTTGGAGAATAATGCCTTTTGTTTTGTCGAAATTTTGCTTTCGGCTGACTTCCAGATTTGCCTTCTGATTGACGGTCTGGATCCCGATCTCAAATCGAAATAGACCTTTTGGTACCTTTTCCTGAATAAAACGGATGATATCGGGATGCAGGATGTCAGCGGTGATTTCAAATTGGAAAACGTTTCCAGGTCGGTGATGGGCCAGAATGAACGTGAAAATATCAATCGTAAAATCGCGCTTCATGTTGAACGTACGGTCAAGAAACTTGATGACACGTCCGTGCTCCATGAGGTGAAGCAGGGTTTGTTTGATGTGTTCGTCGGGCAGGTAGCGTACTTTATTGTCAAGGCTGGCGAGACAAAATTCACATTTGTAGGGGCAGCCACGTGAAGTTTCTACATACAACACCTTGCCCCTAAGATCCGCGGGTGGGTCATTTTGCCAAGGTCGAATGTGACGGTAATTTTCAAGCTCAAAGGTGATCGGATTCGAGAAAAAGCGAACCTCGCCGGTATCCGTTTTATGTACTAGATTTTCCAAATGCTCCACTTCAGGATATGCATAAAGAAATGATTTAAAAGGGGTTTCTCCTTCGCCAGTGATGATGAAATCAACCTCTGGGCGAGCAATCACGTCCTGCCAGTCGTAGCTGACTTCTGGGCCTCCAAGCAAGATTTGAACCGAAGGATTGATGGCCTTCATTTTTCGGGCCACCGCTAGCGTCTGTGTAATATTCCAAATATAACAACTGAAGGCAACCACCTCAAAATCAGCGCAAAAACGGGAAATTTCATCCCGATCCTGATTGATCGTAAACTCCCGCCATTCCAAGCCCGGCCACTCGCGGTTTAACTCGTAGAGCAACCGGATAGCGAGGTTGGTGTGGATGTATTTTGCGTTGAGTGTGGTGAGGAGAACTTTCATTTGGTGCAAAGAACGGGAGACTGGAGGTTTTTTTAGGAAGGTATTTCAAGTGATTGGTTTCGCGCCTAAACCGAGATCCTATACTACGCGATCAAAAAAGAAGCTTTTTTAAATTTTTTCCTGATTGCTCCCAACGCGCAATTTGAAGGAAAACTCCTACACTGGCCGTGGCGCCAACTGCAAATTTTTTAAGTTGGATGGTCTTCTTTTCGACGCTGTGGTCTATCAGCGCAGTTTTATCAACTCGGAATTGAATATCGTACCACTGGCCTAAAAACTGGGTATTGGCAAAAAGACCAAAGTAACGGCCAACATACCAGGTGGCTCTACCCCCAAGGGTGAGCGTACGAGCTCTGTATTCGCTGTTTTCGGGCCAATATTGCATCATAAATGCCTTGTTCGTCCCGATTTCTTTTATTTGTGCGCTTGCTCCAGCAGCAACAACTTCCGCCGAGCCAAAAAGTACAGCGGGCTGAAAGCACCAACGACGATAGGGAAATGCATACGAGACACCCACAGATAAGTGGTTGATTGGGCTGCTTACCTCCTCACCAGACTGATAAGTAACCGCATAGCCTTGGTATTCGGCGATCAATGCTGACTTTAAGTCTATTGTTGCGTTTTGAGCGGGGTAGAATGAAATGTCCACAACAACTCCAAAATGGTTGCGAAAAAAGAGGCCTCCAGCTAAATTGATTAGCCCTCCAGAGCTTGCTATAGATGTGTTGGGCGCTGCAATTCCACTATTTTTTAAAGGCTGGTTAAAAAAACAATAGCCACCAGATAGGCTGCCATAAAAGCCGGCTGCCCAAGCAGGACGGAGTGGAATGCTATCTTTTTGAGCGAAACCCCCAACCGAAACTGCGAAACAAAGCACAAAAACGAGCCAAGAGGTTTTCATTGGAGCTGTATGGTTGGGAGTGTGAAAAAGGTGTCGCGATTGAGCAATATGCCAATACTGTCGAACTGGATTTTGACCGAAAAGTGGTACGCTCCTGGCTGACTTGGAGGTTCCACCAGCAGCAAATCAATATCGAAGGCTCCGATTGGGGCATAAGCCGGGTAATTGAAATAGTTATAATTGTTATCCAGCGACAAATAGTCCAGCGATGAATTAGTCCTGTGCCGAATTCGAAACCGCAAACTGATGTCTTCGCCCGACTTTACGGAGTCGAAACCTTCCTCGGCAAACAATTGTATTTTTCGGAGCGGATGGAGCGCCGACAAATAGCACTCCTCTGTTTCGGAAATGCGCAAAGTGTCCTGACCATCATTGCTCAATTGGGTAGAAAGCCGAAGCCCAAAAGCCAGTCTTGGAATTGCACTGTCCGTCACCAACGGCTCACTACCGCTGTTATCAAGCAAGGCTGCATTCCAATCCCGCAGCAGGAAAGGATATTCACATTCCTCAATACACTGGAAATTGCCAAATAAGAATAGACCAACGAGGCCAAACGCAAGGGTGTATATAAATCGAGGCATACGTGGGAGTTTATAATAAAACGTGTATTATTCCCTATTGGTTGAGGCAATATTAGGAATGATGCCGGTAATTTTGTGGAGATTTTGCTCAAAACCCTCCAAAACCTTTTGCTGAAAATGCAGTGGATGATGCTTCGATACGCCACGGCGCGATTTGAGTGCCAGATCGAAGGCGCTGCTGTCCAAGTGTCGAAATTTCTTCTTCCAAAAGCCCACGGTTAAGCGCATAGCCTTTTGGTCAAGCCAATTGCCTAAGCTACCAGACAAGGTTTTTTCTAGTATTTTTTTCAAAAAACGGCATGAGTGAGGCGGCACATCAACCGTCGAGCGATAAGCAAAATGGGGATATTGTTGCCAGGCCCAGGCATTTGAGCGGCAAAAAGCCTCATAAAATTCAGCGCCCCACATGGGCACAAGGGTGACCGACTCTGTAGCGGTGAATAAGTTTTTTTCCTCGATTTCGAGGTGTTTCGTATCTACGAAGTAGTTGACGCAGAAATATTTATGCGAATTGAGCAGGAAAATCTTCTTGAACACGACCAGCAAAGTGCGCGCAAGCCAAAGTCGCCCAGACTCCGTGACGATAAAAAAATCCACATCACTATTCGGGCTCATGCAATGTTTTGAAAGCGATCCAGATACAAAGACACCACGCACGTAAGGGAACTGTGCGATGAAACGCGCCATACGCCGTGCCCGGGGTAAAATATTGTCTGCCCGACGATTGCAATCAAGTCGCCGCATAGCCCAGTTTGGATCGTTTTTGGACTGGAAAAAAGGGCCAAACTGAAAAATATGACCTTTCTCTACCAGATTTTGTAAGTGCTCAAAAATAGCTGCTTGCGTATAAGATGCCTCGCCGCAAAAAGCAAAAACCTCTGTTGGCGTAAGCGGATAAGTAAAAACCTCAAAGTATGCCAGCGTTTGCAACACGGCACCTTCTGTTGGGCATTCGACAATATGGGAAAGCGTATGGATCATCGGCTCTTGTTGCAAAATCGCAGACCAAGGTAGGGTGAGCTTTGCGAATCGCCAAGGACTTGTGGCCGGAGGAATTTTTTTCAGGTTTTTTTTAAAATTAAGTTATTGGTGCCGCGTTCCTAAGTAGTTTTTCTATTTTTAAAATATTTTGTAAATAAGTTTTAAAAATAGAATTTAGCTGTTTTAGAGCTCTTAAATCCTAAATGCCTCTGATAGTGTATGCTGTTATTTTGCCCAAAACAGAAACTTACCTCCGGAATCCTTGATACGGGTGTTTTGGGCCGTTGCTGCAAATGAAAAAAGTACGCCAATAAAAAATGCAGCCGAACACGACGTTGGTGTCCGGCTGCTTCTTCTAATTAAGTATGAATACGAGTTAACCCTGAGTTGCGAGATTAAGTAACCTATCACTATTCACCCATTCCTAATTCCCCTCATTGCCCAGCATGTTCACAATGGGTGTTTTGCCATCCGTGATAATCGTTTTTGTGTTGGGCGATGCCGACAGCTTTTGGAATGCCTCTATTTGCTTGAATTTGAGGACGTTTGGAGTTAAGCTAACGCTTATCAAATCATTGGCTCTTTTAATGCCTTCTGCTTCGATCTCATTGCCTCGGGCTCGGGCCTCGGCATCAATAATAGTCGCGTTTTTCTTCCCTTCTGCCTGAATTCGGGCGATTTCTTTGGCTCCTTCGGCATCGATGATTTGGCGTTGGGCTTCTTGCTTTTGGCGGTCCAACACAAATTGCATCCGCAAGGCATCTTGCTCTGCTTCCAGTTTAGATTCTATGGATTTAGACAGGCCGCTTGGCAAAGTGATGCTTTTCAAAAGAACTGCTTCAATTATAAACCCTTTCGGTGCGCAGACTTCAATAAGCCGCTTTTTGATTTCGTCTTCAATTTCAGCTCGCTTGGCACTATGCATGTCTTTTGCAAAATATTTCGAACAAACATCCGAAGCCGCAGAGCGAAAAACCGGCAGAATCAACATTTCCTCAAACTCCATTCCAGTCTCCTTCAGGATCTGAGGCACTGCACTTGGCTTGATTCGGTAAAGAATGGAACTTTCTGACCGAATCGTCAGACCTTCTTTTGACGGCAGATTTTCGACGATCGAAAGGTTCATGGTTCTAACGGGCACTCTGACCACTCGTGTGGAAAAAGGGTTGAATCCTACGACACCAGGATGTTTGACTCCATCTCCAATCCGGCCAAATGTTCGCCTTACGCCAACCTCGTCAGGCATAACGGTAGCGCAGCTGGTCATTAGGAATAACATCGCTATAACAGCGGAAAAATTGAACTTTGAATGATTCATGGTTAGGTATGTTTATAGGTGAAATGTCCAGTAATCTACTATTGTCCTTGTCCGAGTGTAAATCCCGGCTCCCCGTCAAACAGGTAGAGATTTTCAATTTTGATCACATCAAATCCCTGCAAACTGATTTTGAACAACAGATTCAGGATATGCTGAAATTCGGAACTCTGAAAAGTTGCAGATTTGAAACGGCAACGCCAGTGATCGGTACAAAAAGTAGCCGAGTTGCCATCCGGCCATACTTTTACACCCCGGTTGGTGATCATAGAGAGTTCCATGTTCCCGGACTTGAAGCCCTCCATGAGTGCGCCAAGTTTGTTGGCATCTTTTTCTGACCAATGCAGAAATACATCTACTCCGATCAAGTCTTTTTTCGCCCGGGGGCGTTCGGTTAATTTAATTTTGATGGGCACTTTAGGGGTGGCATCTTTTGCCTTTGGAAGGTATTGAGGCATCTTATCCAGGCGGGCAATGACCGCATCTGCAAAAGCCTGGGTACCCACCAGTTTTAAACTACTGGCGTCATTGAAAATATCCTGGGTGTGTATGCCTTCTTCCAGCGTACATAGCCAGGCGTTCTGGATCTTAGCAGCAATATCTCCCTGGCCAATGTGTACCAGCATTTGCAAAGCGCCCATCAAAAGCCCTGATGGATTGGCCTTGTCCTGCCCAGAAATGTCGGGTGCAGATCCATGGATGGCCTCAAAGAGGGCAAAGCTTTCCCCGATATTGGCAGAGCCTGCAAGTCCGACCGAGCCACTTACCTCTGCTGCTATATCTGAAATGATATCGCCATACAAGTTAAGGGTTACGATCACATCAAATCGTTCTGGGTGTTGTGCCAGCCGAGCAGCACCAATATCGATGATCATGTGCTCTTGTGTGATCTCGGGATATTTTTGTCCTATTTCGCGGAACATCTTGTGGAACATGCCGTCGGTCGCCTTCATAATGTTGTCCTTGGTCATGCAGGTCACTTTTTTACGACCATTGACGCGAGCATACTCAAAGGCATACCGAATGATCTTTTCTGTGCCAGGCCTGGACACCAGCTTTAGACACTGGATCACTTCATCCGTTTGCCGGTGTTCGATCCCCGCATATAGATCTTCTTCATTTTCCCGCACAATGACCACATCCATAGTTGGGTGTGCGGTGGGGACGTATGGAGCATAAGTTATATTCGGCCGTACATTGGCATACAGTCCCAATACTTTTCTAAGGGTAACATTTAGACTCTTGTATCCATTGCCCTGCGGAGTGGTAATTGGGGCTTTAAGTAATACTTTGGTTCGTTGCAAAGAATCCCAGGCTTCAGCAGGAATACCGGAGGTGTTGCCGCTGAGGTAAACTTTCTCACCCACCTCAATGGTGTCTATATCTAGCCGGGCACCAGCGGCTTTTAAGATGCGGAGTGTTGCGGACATGATCTCCGGGCCTATCCCGTCACCGTGTGTGACCGTAATCGGGAAAGCTGCTTTTTCAGTGGATTTCTGAGACATATCGGGTAGGTTACTATGGCTAAGGTTTGTCATAAAATGTTAGTTTAGAAGCAATACTATCATAACTAATAGTATTAAGTTTTGTTCAATAAAAAGTTACTTTTAATAAAATTTTTGAAAAAAATAAGGCCGCCTCCAACGCAGCATTTTGCTGGTGGCAGCGGCTTTATTTGCGCCCAAACCTAGGTTTTTACTGCTGGATCTAAAGTTTAGTCGTCTAACAGGCCCTATAGTTTGCTTTAAAATATTTTATAGATTAACCAACCACCAACTCCAATCGAATTCCCCTCGATCCTTTGATCAAAACAGCAGCGTCTTGCAGATCCTGCTTATCAAACCAAATTCTAGCTGCTTGATTATCAGCAAAATGCAAAGCCCCGAATTTTAAAAATGAAGTCTTCTCAAATTCTTTTCCCACGAGAACAATCTGGTCAATGTTGAGCCCTGCAGCAAAGTGAAGCAAATCTTCGTGTTCTTTTGCTGACTCCTTGCCAAGTTCCAGCATATCGCCCAAAATGGCAATTCGGCGCGTAGCTGGCATAGCAATGAGGCTGAGTAATGCTGGCTCCATGCTAGAGGGGTTTGCGTTGTAGGCATCCAGCAAAATGGTTGCCCCCGCTCTTTGAATCAACTGCGAGCGGTTGTTTCTGGGCGTGTAGGCTTCAAGCGCATCTTTCACTTTATCAGCAGGCACTTTGAAGTAAATACCTAATGCAATGGCAGTCATTACATTTTGAAAATTGTGAGCACCAAAGAGTTGCGTGCTCAGCTCCACCCTGGGTCCATCATCTGAAAGGAAAGCTGCCTGGACAAACGGTATATCGGCTAACATTTGCACTTCAATGATGCCTGATTCTGCATGTAGTGCGTCTGTTTGCTGGTAACCTACCCGCATGGGCACGTTTTTCGACATGTCTGGCAGGTATTTTTCCGAAAGGTTCACGAACGCGCAACCTTGGTTTTTGGCCAAATGGTCAAACAGTTCGCCTTCAGCTTTTATTACCCCGTTTAGACCTCCAAAACCTTCTAAATGCTCTTTGCCGATGTTCGTCAGCAGGCCATGTGTGGGCTGAACAATCTGACAAAGCGCTTCAATATCGCCCGGCTGGTTCGTACCAATTTCAATGATGGCCACCTCTGTACCACGCGGCATAGACAGCAACGTGAGCGGCACGCCGATGTGATTATTCAAATTTCCCTTGGTAAAATGACAGGGATAATGTGCCGATAAAACACTGGAAACCAATTCTTTGGTTGTTGTTTTTCCATTAGAACCACCAATGCCGATAACCGGAATTTCAAACTGGTGCCGATGGTGATTGGCCAAGTCTTGCAATGCTTTTAAAACATCCGGAACTAGTAAAAAACGGTCGTCTGTGGCATAAGCTGCATCGTCAATTACGGCGTAAGAGGCACCGTTTGTTAGCGCCAACGCAGCAAATTTGTTGCCGTCAAAATTGCTCCCCTTCAGCGCGAAAAAGATACAGCCCTGAGGCAATTGCCGAGTATCAATACTCACCACAGGATGTTCTTGAAAAATGGAATAAAGTTCTGGTATGCTTGTCATTTTACGTCATTTTACGTCATTTGTCGTCATTCGTCATTCGTCATTTGTCGTCATTCGGTATTAATTGTCACTGGGTCATCAATGACGAATGACGATTAATGACGAATGACGTAAAATGACGATTAATGACGAAAATGACGTAACCAATCACTCCTGCCAATACACCCGTTTCACCCGTTCTGAAACATTGGTAAACACCTCGTAAGGGATGGTTTGGAGGCATTCAGCCAATTCTTGTACAGGCAAATTTTCTCCAAAAATCGTCACCTCGTCCCCTACCTGCGCATCAGGAATTTGGGTCACGTCGAGCATCGTCATATCCATACAAATATTACCCAAAGTGGGTGCTCTGTGTCCGCGCAAAGCGACTGAAAATCTACCTCCTCCTGCGAGTCGCAACAACCCGTCAGCATAGCCAATACTGATTGTTGCGATGCGTTTGGTTGAGGTTAATATTCCACTGTTTCGATTGTAACCCACTGTTTCGCCGGGTGAAATGGTTTTGATTTGGCTAATGGTAGCTTTGAGTGAGTTCACGGTATGTAGCTGACTGCCAATGTGTTTGCCCCCGATACCGTATAATCCAATGCCCAACCTTACCATGTCAAAATGGAATTCGGGCCAATGCTCGATGCCTCCCGTGTTGCAAATATGACGTAAAGGGGCGTAACCCAAGGCATCCTTTATTGTACCATACATTTCAGTAAAAATAGCCCCTTGACGACGGGTAAAATCATCGTGCAATGCAGCATCGCTTGCCGCAAGGTGCGAAAAAACCGAGGCTACACGCAAATGCGGCAATTCGCGCAATTTTTCCACCAATTGAGGAATTTCGGCTGGCTCAAACCCCAGGCGGTGCATTCCGGTGTCCAATTTTAGGTGTATAGCAAGGGGCTTTTCTGCTCCTGAAAACCTGGCAATTTCGTCCAGCATAGGCAGGCTATACACTTCTGGCTCCAATCGAAAACGCCATAGGGCATCGAAACTAGCGGGTTCAGGATTGAGCACCAAAATGGGCAGGTTTACCCCCGCTTGTCTAAGTGCAATACCCTCATCCGCGTAGGCCACGCCGAGGTAGTCTGCCTGATGGAATTCTAACAATTTTGCCACCTGTGCCGAACCCGCGCCATAACCCTCTGCCTTGACCATCACCATCATTTTGGTGCCGGGTTGGAGGAGTCGATGATACGTTTTAAGGTTGTGTGCGAGTGCAGAAAGATTCACTTCCAGCACCGTTTTATGCGCTTTTTGTTCCAAGCGCCGGGCGATGCGCTCGAAGGCAAACGTTCGGGCACCCTTCAGTAAAATGGTTTCTTCGCGGAAATCATGTTCCGCAATTTTCTCCAAAAAGGTTTCCGTATTGGAATAAAAGACCGCTGAAATGGAGCTGGGAAGTTTCGGCTGAATGGCTTGAATACCAAGGCCAATGCCAAAGAAACGGGTCACCTGATGTAGGCGAATAATTTCAGCGACTTCCGTCCAAAGGGTTTCTTTTGACCGCCCACTTTGTAAAATATCGGAGAGTATGAGGGTCAAATTTTCTTTTCCAGCCTGTTGCCGCGCAAATTGTAGCGCCAGGCGCAGCGAAGCGAGATCGTTGCTGTAGGCATCGTTGATCAGGGTGCAACCATGGATGGCTGCCTTCATTTCCAGCCGCATTTCTACCGGTTCCAAATGAAGCATCCGCTGTTCTATTTCAGCCTGAGGGATTTGAAGCAGGAGCAAAACCGCCCAACAATGGAGGGCATTTTCGATACTGGCAGGATCGGAAAAAGGGATCGTGATCGATGATCGAAGAACAATCGGCGGTTCGCTATTGGCCTTTGGAGCGTTGGGGCTTATTTGCGCTTCGATCCGGGTTTTGCCGCTTTCATGTTTTTCGATCTTGAGGATTTGAAGATCGGCGGGCATCTTGGGGTTTTCCGACCAGCAGAAGCATTTGTAGGAATGCTGTGCGTGTTTCGTAATGGGTAGCACGGTATTTAGGTCGTCGGGATAAAAGCCGTTTATACCGCAATATTCGGCGCGACCCACCAAAAAATCCACCTGTTCAAACAACTTCATTTTTTCTGCCAACTTTTCAGCATCCGAAGCAAAACCTTCCTGATGCGCTGGGCCGAGGTTGGTGAAAACCCCAATCGTAGGCCGAATGATTTTTTCCAGAGGCTCCATTTCTTCGGGCTGCGAAATGCCGGCCTCAAAAATAGCCAAGGTGTTGCGTTCCTGCATTTGCCACACAGAAACGGGTACTCCAATTTGGGAATTGTAACTTTTGGGACTGCGTACCAAGTCAAAATCAGGCGAAAGCAGTTGGGCCAGCCATTCTTTCACTACGGTTTTGCCATTGCTCCCGGTAATGCCGATGACGGGGATTTGGAACCGGGAACGATGATACGCGGCTAGACGCTGAAGTGCATCAAGGGTGTTTTCGACTTTCAGTATATTGGCTTCAGTTAGTTTTTGGGTATCCAGGTCTTGGCTCACTATAAATTGTCGAACCCCTTGTGCGTATAGTTCGGGAATGAACCGATGTCCATCGCGTTGTTTGCCAGGCAAGGCAAAAAACAACGAAACCGCAGGCGTGGCCACTGAACGGCTATCAAAAAGCAGTTGTTCTACCGAAGGATTGGCCTCGGTTTTTTGCAACCACTGGGCTTGCAGGATGGATTGAATGTCGGAGAGCTGATAGGTCACGGCGCAAAAATCGCACTTTCTTTTGGGTATTAAACCTAGAACTCTCAAGACCTACAAAAAATGGGGTGGTGAATCATTCACCACCCCATGTATAGGCTTAAAGTTTAGCCGCGTAATATATACTCATAGCCTGATCTTCCAATTCCGATGAATAAAGTTCAGGCTTTGAAATAATTTCAATAAGTGTTTGCTCATCTTTTTTACTAAGTGTTTTACCCACTGAGCAATGTTTCTCTACTATTTTGTAACTGGTTAGCACCACGAATCATTGGCGCAAAAAGAACTATTTATGGGTAAAATCGGTTCTTTATCTGGGGTTTTGTCACTTTTTTGAGCCCAAAAAAGTAACCAAAAAAGGCTTGGCTGTCGAAAAATCTAACCATTTTGACACCCCGGAGGCGGCGCAAAAAAAACTCGCCTCGGCATCGGTTCGGGCCTGCGGCCCTATTGATTCGTGAAGCTCAAACAGTTTTTTGCTTCTCCCGCCTCCAGGGTGTCAAAATGGAGATTTTTCTAAGGCCATTTTGCACGCTGCCTGGTACTTCTTTTGACGATTGGTTTGATTTGCCGTTGGGTTAAGCGACCCTAGCAAATCGCAAAATGATTAAGTTATTGATGCCGCGTTCCTAATCATGTTAACCAGGTACATTTTTTTCAATTAGAAATTGCGATCCGATTTTAGGAAACTTGCAAAGCGTCCTGGATGCTTTACTTTTGCCTCTCATGGAATGGATACTTCAATCTCCCAACGAATTACCTGCTCTTGCACCCAAAATCCTTGCAGCCTTAGCAGGGTGCAGAAAAATCGCCCTTTACGGCGAAATGGGAGCAGGCAAAACCACCCTTGTAAAAGCGATTTGCCATCATCTTGGAGTGCGGGGAAACACCGCAAGCC
>JBBQLD010000075.1:0-13664 GCA_038327555.1 Chitinophagales bacterium | reverse complement strand
TGCTGCTATGATATCTATTCCGTTGATTTTATCACTCGATATAGGGCTATTGCTTTACATGCGCTTACCCTTAAGCCGCTGCCGCTTACCAGCATTACGCTCTATGAATCTAACTCAGCTAAAAAGTTACTAAATAAGCTTTCCACACCTCCTGTTACTGTAGCCAGCGCTTACACTTATGATGTACGGCTGAATCAGCATTATGCAATTGTTGGGGAAAAGGCTGGATTTATTCCGGACACCGTGACTCGAAAAACGCTCGAAGAATTGTGGACCAACGAAATTACAGACACGGTAAGGCTAATGCCGATCATCAATTTGGTTGCATCAGTTTATGATTCTTTAGAAACTAGTGAGCCGTTAAAAATATTTGGCGCAAAGTTTACATTTTTCGATCTGGGCGCTCAGGACAAAGCTGGAAATTTCGTCCGCAATGACAACCCTGGCAAGGTGGATGTTTTGCCAGGAAATTTGAATGCCCAAAGTTATAAGCTTGAATTCGGGCATATTTACCGCGTTCTAGCAGCTAAGGAGGGTTATGTTGCAGCAACATCAAAGTCCGATTCCTCCGCATTCATTTCTACTATAGGGCTGGTTGACGGGGGCACGATAGAGGCAAAACTTTACCTCCATAAGCCTTCTGCCTTGGAGCTATACCTGCCTATATCGCTATACTTTGACAATGATTATCCTAAAAAAACCCTTGCAACGGATAGTATGCTTGGAGATGCTTTGATCAAAACGGATCCCTTTCTGATTGAAATGAAAACAGCATTGGCCAAGAACTTTAAAGATCCCTTATATCACGACACCATTCTTATTGACTACAAAACAACGCAGATCTTATACCTGCGTCGTCAAGAAAAATATGTCGATGAGTATTCTTCAGGCCTGACCGGGCAAACAAAACAAGCCGCTCGGGATTCCATGACTCATTTCTTTGATGCGGATGTACGGACGAACTGGGATTCCTTTTTCGCCTTGTCGGATGAAATCGATTTGATGCTAAAGAATGGCGACACGATTATTCTGACCTTAAAAGGTTTTGCCTCTCCACTTTCAAATCCTGAATATAATAAACATTTGACTAACCGACGAATAGCCTCCGTTTACAATCACTTCATGTTTTTTGACGACAAGGCCTTTAAAAAATACCGGGAAGTGGTGGGTACTGGCCAATTAAGGTTCATCCGTGAACCGAATGGTGATGAAGAGTCTAGAAAACAAGGCGTGAATGGCAATCCAAAGGATCTAAAAAAATCTGTGTATGACCTGGCTGCGGCACGATCTCGAAGGGTTGAGATAATTGGCGCCAGAGTAACTAAAGGAAGTAACGTAAAATCACTTTTAGGAAAGCGAATAAACTGAAGCCTAATGTGCTGTACGAATTGAAAACCAATAGTGACGATGCAAAAAACAAACGTCTTTCAGTTTTCAGTCCTGAAGCCTCGCGAGAGCGCAGAGCAGAAATTCTGGAGGTTCAAATATTTAAAGATTAATGTGGTCCATGTGGGAATGTAGTCAACAATCAACAAAAATGACTCCGCGTAAAACCATTCTAAATAAAAACATTGCAATGAAAAAAAGCCTCTTTTCGGCCATTTTCCTGTCACTTCTGGCTTCAGCTACCGTGACCACGGCGCAAATCCAAATGACCTTTAGTATCGTGCAGCCAACTTGTAATAGCTTCACCAATGGATCCGCTACCGTATTCGCTGTTGGCGGTGCTGGTGGCTATACTTATGCTTGGAGCACACTCCAAACCACTCAGTCCACTTTTGGAATTGGTGCTGGGACTTTTACGGTAACGGTAACCGATGCTGCACAAAGCACCGCGTCAGGAAGTATAACGGTTGGGGAGCCAAGCGTTGTAACCGTTGCCTTGACAGCAACTGATCTAACTTGCGATGCTGCGAGTGGCCAGCTGACGGCCTCAGGGTTTGGCGGAACCGCTCCATATTCGTATACATGGGGTGGTGCAGGCGGCTCATCTGCCGCCGCATCGATTTCTGTCGTCGCACCCGGCAATTACTTTGTCACCGCTACAGACGCCAATAACTGTTCTGGCGTAGGCAGTTTTACGGTTGCTACACCTTTGACCATAAATGTGACCGCTACGGATATTCCATGCTCTATTTATCCAACTGGTGGTGCTGTAGAAGCCGCAGTAAATGGTGGCGTTACCCCATATACCTATTCCTGGAGCAACGGAAGTAGTGCGCAAACGCAAATTGGAATTGGAGCTGGCCCCTATATTTGTACCGTGACCGGCGCAAATGGCTGTGTCGTGATTGACTCTGATTTCGTAGATATCCCTTCCGCCTTGGAGATAGAAACGATTTGGTTGACCCCTGCCTGTGGCGGCAATAACAACGGCTCGGCTACGGTACAAGCCAGTGGTGGCACTCCACCTTATACCTATTCCTGGACTCCGGGTCCACTTACTGGTGCTTCCCAAACTGGTCTTGCTCCTGGTCAGTATTATGTATGTGCTTTCGATTCGAACCTGTGCCAAAAAGATTTGTGGATAATCATTCCTGCCACTATAGGTTTGGGTGTTCAACTTTCGGTAACCAGTGCCACCTGTGTTGGTATCGACAATGCAACAGCAACAGCAGTCGTAAGCCCTCCTGGAAGCGGCTATGTCTATGAGTGGACGGTAACGGTGGATTCTGGGGTAACACAATACACTGGCGTGCAGCAATTGACTGATCTTGCAGCAGGCTCCATCGTATCTGTGACCGTAACTGACCCAGTTTCGGGCTGCTCCGGGACTGCTTCGGGCGCCGTAGGGGCTCACTCCAACCTCGAAGTTGCAATTACAGACATAGATGTAGTTTGTGCAGGTGGGTTCGGCAGTGCAACTGCTGTAGCATCCAATGGAACCCCGCAGTACACCTATACCTGGTTTACAGGCAATGATGTTCAAATCGGAAATTCCAGTACAGGCGATTCTTCCAGTATTTTTGGTTTAATTCCAGGCGCATACTATGTAACTGTAGTAGATTCTCTGGGCTGTGAGGGAAAAGCGGTAGCTGATATTGGCATCCTTTCTGCGCCAAATGCGGCCATTGACGGCGACTCCGTTTTGGTTTGCGGTGATAGCCTGAGCACCGTACAGTTTACCAACCTTTCGACTGACCCATATAATGTCATAACCAGTCTAGTTTGGACCGTAACCGGCCCAAGCGTTGATACCATCATTACGCAACAAAACCAGATTGTTTTCCAACTTCCTGTCGACGAAACAATCACCGTTCAACTCGTAGTCACCTCTAGCGTTGGATGTTCTGACACTACCATTTTGGTGTATAATGTACCGGGCTATCCTAATTTTAGTCTCAGTCTCGATTCAACGACAATTAATTGTGTTGGTGATCCTGTTCAGATTAACGTGATTAATGGGGATTCTACACATGCTTATGTATGGACTCCTGCGGTTACTTTCAACCCTAATCCACTGCACGTTTTGGTAAGCCCAACGGTTACCACCACCTATACTTTAACCGCAACAGATGGCAACAGCTGTACTGCCTCAAATAGCATTACAGTCGCCCCGCTTGACAGTCTCTTTCAATTGTTTGTAGCGGACACGCTTATTCATAATTGTAGCGATTCTGTAACCTTATTTGCTTCCACGAGCATTCCAGCAACTATCGTATGGTCGCAGGGGAATACCATATTGATTGGAAACCCGGTCACCGTAGCCGCAACGCCTACAACGACGATTTATACCGTAACTGCAATCACTGCGGATAGCTGTATCCTTACGAATGAGGTTTCGGTAACCGGTTTTGGCGTAACCCTGAGCCTGGATACCAGTATGGTGTCCAGTATTTGTGAAGGGGATTCATTACCCTTATTCGTTATAGTGACGCCAGCTTCTGATAGCTTGACTTATCAATGGTTCGTGAATGCACCTGGCGTCCTGATAAATCCTACTTCTGCAACGCCGATCCTGACTGGGCCAGCTGGCAGTTATATCGTTACGGTTATTGTTCGGGATGAATTCTGTGCCGACACGTTGCAATTCCCGATTGAAATCCTTCCTAGCTTTGACCTCAATGGCCAAATATCTGCTGACCTCTGTCAAGGACTTACCGTGACGTTTACAAACGAAAGTGGTGTGCCTGGAACATGGGATTTTGGCGACGGAAGCCTCAGCACCGAAGTAAATCCAGTACACGCGTATGATTCTGCTGGCCAATATTTGGTCGTTTTTACACCGTCAATTGCTTGTACCGAACCTTGGGATTCTCTGATTACAGTCTATCAAGACACCCTTTTGGCTGACATCACCCACCTATACGTGGATTGCGCCTTGGATGCCACCATACAATTTAACGGAACAAGCAATCACTCCGGCATTTTGAGCTGGGATTGGACTTTCTCCAATGGTATTCCAGCTACCTCTTCGGAACAAAATCCTAAGATCGTCTATGCCAACGAAGGTGCTTACGTGGCTACGTTGACCGTGACGGACAGTAATCATTGTATAGTAACCGTACGGGATACCGTAATTGTGCAAATACTGGATGATATAGTGGTAGATTCCCTACGCATTTGTCCTGGAGATTCCATTCAATTGAATCCAGTTGGAGTAGATTCTGCTGCTATTTATATGTGGACTGCAGTGCCTGTAGATTCTACTTTGGAGGCAAGCAACCCAAATCCGACGGTTAGCCCTGAAGTTCCGACCACTTACACCGTAGAAATCACCAAAGGACTCTGCTCCGTGACCTATGCTGTATTGGTCTCTTTTAAGGATGGCAGCGATGTGAATTTGCCCAATGATACCACAGTTTGCACCAATGACTCTTTGTCTATTACTGCTCAAAGCAATGGGATAACCGGGTATGAATGGTCCAATTCGCCACTTTTTACCAATATTTTTGCCACTACCCAAACCGTACAAGTTTTGCCTACGGGCACTTATTATGTACGGACGACCGCAGAGTGTTCTGATATTGACTCCATTAAAATCACGTTGAGCACTCCAGAAATTCAAGCACTCCCAACCGATCTTGATATTTGTTTAGGAGAAGAAACTGCGCTTATGGTGACTAACCTCACCCCAGGGCAAAATTTGACTTACGTTTGGACGCCAACGCTGCCAAATGTTCCCAATCCAATCGTTTCGCCTGTTGTAACGACGACATACACTGTGGTCGCCACCAACCAATTTGGTTGTACGACCAGCCTGTCCTTTACGGTAAATGTTACCACCATGTCCGTTTTGGCCGAAGCTGATCCGGATACGGTTTCAATTGCAAATCCAACTACTACACTGAATGCAATCACCAGTGGTACTGGCATCATTACAAGTTATGCATGGACCCCAAGCGGCACATTAACTACCCCTGGTGCTGCTCAAACCCAGGCACAACCCACTGCCACGACTACTTACACCATAACTGTAACTACACTAGATGGCTGTATCGCAACAAACAACGTCACGGTTTACTATCGGGAGAATGCTTGTATCACGCCCTACGTTTTTGTACCCAAAGCCTTCACGCCTAATTTTGATGATAAAAACGACTATTTCATAGCCCGCGCTGCTGGCATGACAGCGTTGAAATTCATTATTTGGAATCGTTGGGGGGAAATTGTTTATGAAACAGACGATCCAAGCGCGAAAGGCTGGGACGGCATGTACAAAGGTAAAGTGGTTTCGCCGGACTCATTTGCCTGGTATGTATTGCTAACTTGCGGCAATGGCGACATCTTTGAGAACAAAGGAAATGTGACAGTCTTGAAGTGATCTTTAGGTCATGAATCCTTCCGAATTAATCCTAAACAAAGACGGCAGCGTCTATCATCTCCATCTGCAGCCCGAACAGGTCGCGCCACTTATTATTACAGTGGGCGATCAGGAGCGGGTTGCTCGGGTAAGCCGCTACTTTGATAAAATTGAATTCCGGGTGCGCAAACGCGAGTTTGTAACTCACACCGGTTGGCTGGGTAATACCCGAATTTCTGTAATCAGCACAGGAATTGGCCCGGATAATGTGGACATTGTGTTGAATGAATTAGATGCCTTGTTCAACATTGATTTGGATACTCGGAAGGTAAAACGCCAAATTACGCCATTGACCTTCATACGGCTGGGTACCGCCGGGAGCTTACAGCATGAAGTGCCCGTAGATACCTTTGTGGCCTCTTCCGGTGCAATTGGAATGGATGGATTGATGCAGTATTATCAAGCACCAGAGCAGCAACATCATCCGCTACTGGCTTCCTTGCGAAGCCACTGCAAGGGGAGCTGGGAATTTCCGCTCTCGCCCTATTTTGCAGCAGGAGATGCCGATTTATTACATCACTTTTCTGAAAATTTCCACCAAGGTATTACCTCAACCAATCCAGGGTTTTATGGCCCACAGGGTAGACAACTCCGCGCGCCCGTGCGCCAACCAAAGTATTTGGATTTGTTGCAAACCTTTGAATTTGAGGGAAATAAGATCGTAAATCTGGAAATGGAAACGGCTGCAATTTATGGCTTGTCGCAACTATTGGGGCATCGAGCGGTATCCTTGAGCGCTATTTTAGCAAACAGGGCTGCAGGAAAATTTAGCCGCAATCCTGCCAAAAGTGTCCGCCGCCTCTTAGAAATAGCCCTTGAAAAAATTTCCGCTGGTATTTGAGCCATTGGTAATAACTTGCGCTGCGATTTACAGTACTCCGAAAATTTGATTCTTGGTATCGAACCATCCGGGTTATTGTGCCCGGAACGGACTTCCGGGTTACCTTCTGCCCGGAACGGACTTCCGGGTTACACTTCGCCCGGAACGGACTTCCGGGCTACAAAAATTCAATTTTAATTATGAAAATCCTCCGCAGTACCCTGAGTTCGCTGATGTTTGGCTTTCTGCTCCTAGGGGCCGCCAGTACCATGCAGTCTTGTACCAAATTTGACAAACTTGGCCTCGACAATGCAACCAATTTGGCCGCTTCGCTTACCGAATTGATGAGTAAAGCCGCTACAAGTAAATTTTCGGCAAATTCTGATGGCATAAAAAAAGTTAGTGACGCACTTAATAATGCTGTGAAACACGCCGAAGGCAAAAAAATGAACAAAGCCATAGCAGAGTCTTGGAAAACGCTTCAAAACGAACTTGTTACTCCTTTCTTAGCCCGTTGGAAAGAAAAAGGAATGCTGGATAAAGACGTTGTAAAAATAGCCAGCGAGCAAGTGAGCAAGAGCCTGGAAGCTATTAAAAAAGCTGAGTTGGCACGGAAGTAGTAGCTACTCCAGCTCCAGCAAGAACTCAATACTTATCACAAACCACTTATAATTAACCAGCCATGCCAGACAAACAAAAAGACATTGAAAAAGGCCTAGACAACCTGGACGCGCAAATCGTTGGGTTGGTAGGCAATCACATCAAGCGCAACAAAGAGCGCTATGAAAATCTTGCTAAAAAGCTCCAGACTGAACTTAAAAAGGATACGAAACGCTATGCCAAACTTTTGGCCGATGAGAAAATTGAACCCGGCGATTTCGAAATGCTGGTGAGAGGCCGTTGGGCGCAACTAAAAATTGAGCTGCTTACGGAAGCTTCCATCTCAAAAAGCAAATTTGAAGGCATTGCAGCCGATGTGCTTTCGCTTACCTTAAACACAGTATTGAACGCCGTGTAATAGTGTCTTGTTTTGCAAAAAGAGGGTGTCTTAGAAGTGAGTAAAGCATCTTGATTCACTTTTGAGACACCCTCTTTTCATTTTAAGAACCGTAGCAGTAGCCGTATCATTTACGAGCTTAAACACCTAATATCTCGCCGACAACTTCGCCAAATCCAACACGTGCACCTGCTTCACCAGCCGAGGCTCGCATAGTCAAGGTATCCCCATCTTGCAGGAATCCCCTTGTAGTTCCATCATTCAGGGCAATTGGATTTCTTCCTCCCCAGGAAAGCTCGAGCATAGAGCCATAGCTATCTGGCGTTGGGCCGCTAATCGTACCGCTGGCGAGAAGGTCGCCTACCTGCATATTGCAGCCATTTACCGTATGATGTGCCAGCTGTTGCGCCATGTTCCAATAGAGATACTTAGTATTGGATTTACTGATCAGGGTGTGAATACTGTTATTAGAAGCAGACAGGGTAACTGAAAGTTCTATGTCAATGTTCTTCGCGCCTCTGGATTTCAAATAGTCAAGCGGCGCAGGGGTTTGTTTGGGGCCTTTGACACGATATGGTTTGAGTGCTTCCAGTGGTACAATCCAAGGGGAGATACTAGAACCAAAGTTTTTGCCCAAAAAAGGGCCAAGTGGCACATATTCCCAGCGCTGAATGTCGCGCGCGCTCCAATCATTGAACAACACCAGTCCAAAGATGTGTTCTTCCGCATTTTCTACTGTAATGGGTTCGCCCAGCAGATTTTCCTTGCCAATCACGAAGGCCATTTCCAATTCAAAATCCAGTTGCCGGGAAGCTCCATATACGGGAGTGTCCGGGACTCCGCCAGGAATCAGAATTTGTCCATTGGGCCGGCGAATTGGTGTTCCACTAAGCACAATAGAGGAAGCTCGACCGTGATAACCGATAGGCATCCAACGCCAATTAGGCAGGAGCGGATTGTCGGGCCGGAACATTTTGCCTACATTGGTGGCGTGCTCGATGCTGCTGTAAAAATCGGTGTAGTTGGATACCCGCAAGGGCATCAGCATCGTGGCTGTTTTTCGATCTACAAGGATCTGCAAGGCATTTTCGGGGGTAATGGATCGTTCGAGCCATTCCCTGACTTTTCGGCGTATACGGTTGGTAACGGGTTTTCCGAGTGCGATAAAATCATTAAGGGTAGCTTGGGTGAATATTTTTTTAAAAAAGCGGGGTTTGCCAAACAAACCATTTTCAGCTGCTTTTTCTAAATCTACAATGTGCCCGCCAATAGCTATGCCAGCGCGAGGCCGAGCATCACCCGTGTGAAAGATGCCGAATGGAAGGTTTTGCAGGGAAAAATCGGAGTCGGGGGAGATATGGAGCCAGGACATGGATAAGTGAGTAGTTTATTGGTGATTGGTTTAGTGAACTCAGGAGGTGCAAAGGTCTAAAATTCGACGAATGTGACTTAAAATTGCCGCTTGAAATACAAGTTTTGAGCAAATTAGATGTCCCAGTATTTTGGGTTACCATGCGCGAGCGAAACAAATCCCCGTATCCCCCAAAAATCATACAAATAATATTCATGAAAATCGATTTTTTAGAAACCATTAAAACGCCTTTTCTCGGACCAGAAGGTGCTACCGTTCGCAAACGCTCGTTTCGTAGCGTGATGCTTTATGCTGTGGCGTATCCCTTTAGCACGGGGATTGTGATTTATGCAGGTTTGATGACTTTTTCGATGGTTCTGACAAATCTTTGGCTTTTTGCCGCAAATTGCCAAAGATTTGTATGAAGGACAACTCAATACCGCGGGCTCCATTTTTCTGTGGTTGTTTGCTTTTTTTCTGGGTGGATTTTTTGCGGGATGGTGTTCAGAGCGTGAAAAACTCCTCAAATCCAGGTATCTGCACCTCCTGCCGCTGGCGACCGTCATGCTTATCTATGCAGGGATTGGCATTTCAGGTCAGCGCACCGAAAATCTACACACAGTAGCTTTTCCCGCTATGATTTTGTTCACGATCGGCGTGCTCAATGCCATGGTGAGTCTCACGACTTCTTCGCTTATCAAAGCCAGTCAGATGACAGGCATGGTGGTAGAATTGGGTGTAGATGTAGCAGAACTCTTTCATTCGGAGGGGGAAAAACATCTGCTTATTCGTCGGGAAGCCTGGCTCCGAATTGTGGTGATGTGTAGTTTTATCGGAGGAGCCATGTTGAGTGTTGCGCTTTTTCCAGCGATTGGCACAAAGGTGTTTTTTATTCCATCTGCCATTGTATTAGGGGTAATCCTCTATGATATTTGGAAGTTTTAGCGGGGCGGGAATTGTTTCAGTTAACCCATACTTTACAGCCTAAGTGTTGAATAATGCTTAAAGGCCAACCCATTTCATTTTTCAAACATTTTTGTATGGATAAGGCCAATAATGACTGGCGAAAATTAACCGCAGTTATTTATCGTAAACCCCGTGATTCTAAAATTTTTGGTTCTGTAGAGTTTGACGTGACCGATGTGGAAGCTTTTATAGGGGCTCGAAGACGAGATGGCCTGAAAATCACCTTGACTCATTTTTTTTTATTGGCACTTGCCCGAGGGGTGCATGAAGCTGCGCCTGAAATCAATACTTATGTTCGACGTGGCAGAATTATTCAACGAAATAGTGTAGACGTTTCTTTGTCGATACTTGGCAGCAGTGATGGAATGACTTCGGTCAAAATTGTTGGAGCCGAGTTATTGACGCTCCAGGCACTCAGCAAGCAGCTGCAAACAGAGGTTCAAATTGCCAGAAAAGGCGAGGGAACGCACATCAAAAAAACTAAAAATTTGCTCGCCCGTACCCCATGGCCTTTACGCCAATGGCTTGCTGATTTAATTAGATGGCTTACCATTGATTGGGGTTTTTCGATGCCTTTTTTGGGGGTTACATCGGATAGTTTTGGCTCATTTGTATTGTCGAATCTTGGCAGTATTGGGCTGGATATTGGCTACCCGGCTTTGGCTCCGTTCTCCAATGTGGCCATGGTGGTGATACAGGGCAATGTTACGAACAAACCTATGGTAGTCAACGGGGTCGTAATGCCTCGACGCGCCATTTCCATCAGTGCTGCTTTGGATCACCGTGTAGTGGATGCCGCACAAATTGGTCGTCTGTTCAGCTACCTGAGGTGGGTTGTAAAAAATCCGGAGGTTTTGGAGGATATGCCGAATTACAAGCGTCAGATAACCAGCTTTAATCCGGGTTGAAAGCGCCAGTTTACCCGCCCTGTTCCTAAAACCAGGGGTATAAAACTCCAGCATTCAAATCAATAAATCCAAAATTACCAGTGTCCCGAAAAGCAGACTGGCGATACCATTAGTCGTAAAAAATGCAAGATTTACCCGGCTCAGATCGTTGGGTTTGACCAGACGGTGCTGATAGAACAAAAGCAGTAAAAAAGCCCCAGTACCCACCCACAACAACCAACCCGCTTGGGTTGTAGCAGAGGCAAGATGACGAGCAGCCAGAATCATGAAGACCGCTGTACCTAAGTGCATCCATTCAGAGATGCGCAGGGCTTGTTTTTTTCCAAAAAATGTGGGCATCGAATACAGCTGTTGCGAGCGGTCAAAATCCTCATCTTGCAGCGCATAAATGACATCAAATCCAGCCACCCACATCAACACCGCCGCCCCATAAAGTATTGGAATCCAAGCAAATGCACCTGTAACGGCAAGATACGCACCTACTGGAGCAAGACTGAGTCCCAATCCCAGCACCAGATGACAAAGCCAGGTGAACCGCTTGGTATAGCTATAACCCAGCACCACCGTCAAAGCTAGTGGAGACAGCCAAAAACACAGCGGATTGATAAACCAGGTAGCTAGAATGAACAGTAGGCAATTGCCGAACACAAATGCCAAGGCGGCTTTTGGACTAATGAGTCCAGCCGGAATTTCACGAACTTTGGTGCGTGGATTAGCCGCATCAATATCGCGATCCAGCCATCGATTAAATGCCATAGCTGCGCTTCGGGCAAATACCATGCAAAGCACAACCAGAAGAAGCTTCTGCCAGCTCAACCCGCCGCCCGATATTGTTGTGCCTACAAAAAAGCCAACCAGCGCGAAAGGCATTGCAAAAATGGTATGGCTAAACTTTACTAGCGAAAAGAAGTTTTTCATCGGGGCAAAGATGCGGAGGGTTCCTTCAATTTTAGTAGACTTCTTGGGAAAATTAGAGCTGATAAACATTGCTACCTTTGCGGCGCTCAACATAAGAATCAAGAGATTTTGAATCTTCCTCAACTTTCTGCACCCTATAACAATTAACAACTAATGGGTAAAATTCACGCTGCCATTACTGGAGTACATGGCTGGTTGCCGGAAACTAAATTGACCAATCAGGATCTAGAAAAAATAATAGATACCAACGACGAATGGATTCAATCCCGCACAGGAATCCGCGAGCGTCGAATTCTGCGTACACCCGGATGGGCTACTTCGGATATGTGTGCAGAAGCCGTAAAAGGCCTCCTGGAAAAGACGGGGCTTAAACCTGGAGAAATTGACATGATCATCGTGGCAACCGTGACTGCCGACTTGGTTTTTCCAGATACCGCAAACACCGTTTGCGACAAAGTGGGGGCAAAAAATGCCTTCGGTTACGACATCAATGCAGCTTGTTCAGGTTTCTTGTTCGCCCTGGCTACAGGGGCGCAATTTGTTCAAAACGAGACCTATAAGAAGGTGATTGTGGTAGGTTCGGACATGATGTCTTCCATCATAGATTATACCGACCGCAACACCTGTGTGATCTTCGGTGATGGCGCAGGAGCAGTACTTCTCGAGCCGCGCAAAGACGGGAATGGCATCATTGATTTTGTCCTTCGGGGCGATGGTTCTGGTCGCGAACTCCTGCATATGAAAGCTGGCGGTTCGCGCAAGCCCGCCACTGCTGAAACCTTGGCCGCTCGGGAACATTACACCTGGCAAGACGGAAAACGTGTGTTTGTGCACGCCGTAAAAGGCATGACCAGCACCTGCGAAGAAGTCATCCGACGCAATAAAATGACCAATGATGATATCCAATGGATTGTGCCACACCAAGCCAATATGCGGATTATCACTTCTGTGGCGGAGCATTTGCACTTTCCCTTGGAGCGCGTAATGATCAACATCGAACGGTACGGCAATACAACCGCCGCTACCCTGCCCCTTTGTCTTTGGGACTATGAAAAGCAACTGAAAAAAGGCGACAATATCATTTTGACGGCTTTTGGTGGCGGATTTACCTGGGGCGCACTTTATTTGAAGTGGGCATATTGAGGATTTGGTTATTTTTTTATTTGGGGAAATGTTTATTTGGGGATTTGAGGATTTGGTTATTTGAAGACCCAAGCTTGGCCACTCAAATAACCAAATCCTCAAATCCCCAAATAACCAAATCCCCAAATAACCTAATCCATCGATTGCACCAAAAGCCACGCAAGTACTAAACCGATGATCACGGCCATCAGGATCACGGCCCCTACCCCACTGTTTTTTCTGGCCAAAGATTCATCAGTTTCGATGGCGGCTTCTTGCAGGATTTCCCGAGCTTCCGCTGCATCTTCAGGCCGTGTATGAAGGCGAATAATTCCTTGGATATGAGGTACTATAGATTGTGAAACGGAATTAGCCAAAAAGCAGTGAATACCTTCCGAGCGCAAGCGTGCAGCTGCAACCTCTGCCTCCATGACAGCGTAAAACTTGGCTACAATCTCGCCTTCGCCTGACCATTCGGGCAGCTCGTCAAAATCAAAATTGTCTAGGATATCGGGTGGGCTCATGTTGGTGTAAAAAGTGGTCAGAAATCGATAATTGAAATGTACGTGTACTTAGCGTATTCGTGTTGGTTCTTCTGGCAAGCATCGACAAAAGAACAGGGAAGAGACAAAAAAGAGAATGGTTAGTACACGCATGTTGGATTTTGTGGAAGAGAACAAATTGAATGCTAAAGGGTTGTTTTGTCCTAATAATTTGAAAAAATGCAATTCAAAAAAATAATCAAGTCACTCGCGATCATCCTTGCCCTGCTCTTGCTG
>JBBQLD010000074.1:0-13944 GCA_038327555.1 Chitinophagales bacterium | reverse complement strand
ACCCGAAACACCTCTCCCGCCAAAAAATCAGTCCGTTCCAGCGGCAATTCCAAAAAACCATCAGCATCCAGCAAATTAGCAAAATCACCAGAGCCTTGTCCTTCCAGCGGTTCGGCCCAAAGCCGGGCTTCCTGATCTTGTTTTAATTTAACCTGCATAAAATAGAGCAATTGTGGGGCGAATTGAACGGGCTTTTCCAAGCAAGCAAAGCTAGGCGCGACGAGCGGAAACCCCAAAGAAACTTCCAGCCAAGGTAGCACATAGCGGTTCAGACACAGAAACGTTGAGACGGGATTGCCAGGCAAGGCAAACACCACACCTTTTTCGCCAAAGGTTCCGAACCAGAAAGGTTTGCCGGGTCGCTGCCGAACTTTATGAAAATGCTGTTGCACCCCGGTAGTTTTCAAGGCGTTTGGGATGTAATCGAATTTGCCCATAGACACCCCGCCGCTCAATAGAATAACCTCAAACTCAAGTTGCAAACGAGCAATTTCCCGAGTAATAAGCTCCAAATCATCTGGCAAATGAAACATTTCAGCCTCAATCCCGTATTGTTTCAACACTGCGTAGGTAGAGAAGTTGTTCGAACGCCGGATTTGATACGGCAATGGAGTGTCTTGTACATCCACAAGTTCGTCGCCCGAAGACACAACCACCACTCTGGGCAGTTTTTTTACCCATAATTCGGATTTGCCTACTGTAGCTGCTATGGCGATTTGGGCAGGGCTAATGACCTGTCCAGCATTCATGATGACTTCGCCCTGCTGCCGATCCCACCCTTTGAGGTGGATGTTTTGCCCTGATTTTATGGTTTCTTCGACAATACTTGCTATGCCATTGGTGATCTGTAGCTTTTCGTAAGGAATTACCGTGTTTGTAGCAGGTGAAAGCGCGGCGCCGGTCATGATTTCGAAGCAAGCATTGGCCGCTAAACTATTCGGTGGAGCATCGCCTGCGGCCTGGGTAGCTGCAATGGTGAAATGGCGATTCCCGGAGGCATAATCGTCGAATCGAATGGCGATTCCATCCATCGTCACGCGGTTGTAGGGCGGAAAATCTCGATCTGCAACGATGTTTTCAGCCAAAACCCGGCCTTGCGCAAGCAGAAACGGCAAGCACTCTACCCCAAAGTCTTTTTGGTGGGACAGGATGATTTGTTCAGCTTCTTGGACGGTGATCATGGGCTTGATTTTAACGTGAGTAGGCGTAGGATACTTGTTGCTATGGTGTACTGTTTGCGCCTAAAATAGGTTGCCCGATGAGAAAACTCTAAAATCTGTTGTATTTGAAACTTGAATCCGCCAAACGTTGAGTAATCTGAGTATATTTCTTCAAGCCAATTTTGCCATTTGGGAGGCCTCTTCGCGAAGCCGGCGGTTTTCTTCGCGGAACAAGGCTAAATCTGCCCGGAGGTGTTTGATTTCTTCTTGCTGGTTTTGGATAGCGGCCCTGAAGCCTTCCAAGGAATCTTCAGGCAATGGGTTTTGTATGATGCCTGCTTGGCTCATCGTGCCACCTTGTTGGCCGTTGCTGATGAATATGTGCTTTTCGTGGAAGTGTTCCAGCATTTCTACGGAAACTCCCAATGCAGCGGCGGCTTTTTCCTTTTTTTCGTCTGTCATCTTTGTTTTGCCTCGTTCGAGGCGGCTGTAACTGTTTTGAGAAAGGCCCATTTCGAAGGCCATGACTTTCTGTCGAATGTCTTTAAAAGCGCGAATGTCGCGCAAGTTTTGTTTTATTTGCATAAGATTAGTTCGGTTGCGGGTAAATGAAAGCAGTTGATGAGGTAAAGATAAAGAACTTTTGGGTTTAATATAGAGGGTCAAAGGGTTTAAAATAGAGCCTTCGAAAGTAGGCTTTTACGAAAGAGTCCGTGATACCTTTGGGCAACTAACGAAGTAGCCCAACAATTTTATGCTGAAAATTCTTCTCCCCATCTTTTTAATTGGCACCTTCCACTTCGGGAGAGGCTATTGGCAAAAACCCTCCACTGGTACATCCAAAGTGCAATTAGAATACCCAAAAATAAATTTTTCATGTGGTTGTACTCCAGACTATGCAGGGGAGGACAAAGTTACTTGTAAGAAAACTCCTACAGAAAGCGTTCAGATTGGCTGTACCTTGAGTGGTACGGATCCTACATGTTTAGACTTGTGTTTTTCATGGAGTGCCGCTCCGGGGCTAGGCCCTGTAGACAAAATGAAAAGTGATCCATTTGTAAATCCAATGGTCACAACAACATATACTGTTACCGTAAAACAAGTGTCAACTGGAATGATAATTGGTGTATTTGACGTAACTGTTTTTGTTGTAGAGTTGGAATTGATTTTATATAAGTCTAAAGTGATTGCTGGCAACACTACCACACCAGCAAATCCGATTTTGGGGCCCCAAACTTTTGTGAACCTTGATAATGACGACAATGACGTATATTATGACAATGATGTGCTGGAATCAACTTTATCAGGGGTGTCAGGTGGCGACGACGAATTGGTGCGGGTTGAATTGCGTTTAAAACCAGTAGACCTTCCCGACAAACTGGTTCGACTAATCGCGACACAAGGTGCCGGCAATATTAAAGTATGGGAAAACGAAACTAAATCTGGAAGCGAGTATTTACTTAACTCAGATGTTGCATTGTCTTTAGATGGAGCATTCTTGAAAAAGGACTTGTGGATTGAAGGAATATCTCCGCACACGGTTCAAAAGGGGACAAGGTTGAAAATGACTTATAAAGGGGTTGATTGTGGGGTTGATGTCCCTCTTACTATAATAGGTGTGAACAATATTACGTGGGTGGGAGTTGGAAACTCAGTTTCAAATACAAACATTTTGGATGGTGATCCTAACTATGTACCGCCCAGCCCATTGCCCGCTACATGGCCGTCCGCGGTTCGGGTTTTTCCAGATGCACGTGCACCAGCTTATACTATACCGCTAGATTCTGTCAAACTTGAAGTGACTCTAAGTGTTACCCCTGTTGAAAATTTACAGATGTATGTTCGCTCCTTTGATGTTGATGACCCTACAAATAACACGTTGGCAGCCCTAGCTGATGCCAATTTCTTGACTTTTATTGACCCTAATGACAACCCAGGTTCGCCTTCTTCTGGTTTTTATGAAGGTACAAGTATGGGTGTTACCTACACCAATCACAATGACAACAGGACTGCATCAACGAAAGCTGGAGTCTTCGCAGGTCAAATAGGAAATTCTGCTTTAATCGCCTTTTCTACAGCCTCACCCATTGCTACAATTGGCTTTCCTAGTATATCTACTCAACCAGGAGACAACTATAGAGTAGTAGTAAATGGCGATCAAGATTTTTTAGAAAACCTTGAGAATTTAGATTCTAGGGATGGGTATATAATTGTAGACAAAAACGTATTGCTACCCGGGCCCAATCCCTTAGAAATACTTTTTCCGCTGAAATACGCCTCTCCTGTTTTAACTGTCTGGCGGTTTTTGCATGTAGAGGGGGATGCAATGGAAAACTTTGACGAACTGAGTCAAAAGAATCATCTATTCAGGACATTTACAGATTTTCTAAGTCCAACAGACCCAAACAATATTAGCAACAATATTGATCGCCTTCTATTTTCAAACAACCCTTTAAATTTAAATACCGATCCTTCCTTCCCCGCAGGCGTCCTAGATTTATCTCCTGTTTTAAATACACTTCCTATGGAATGCAAAGGTAATGGAAGATTTGAAAATGGCCAAGTAGTTGTATTGAATCAGTCTGCTGGATCAATGGGGATAAATCCAAGTACCCAAATAAATGGTACTGACGTTTCGAATATCTTATTAGCACCTAGTCTTAATATAACAGGAGTGGAATGCTCATTGACTGCAATGGGTATGCCAAATGTTTCAGCTACCTTGGTAAAGGTAAGACGTATGCAAACCCTTCCGAATCCTCCTACTTATGTATGGGAATTAAATAACATTTTTCCTGTAGGCACTATTTTAACCAATTATATAGTAGGTGGAATGTTTAAAATTAATAATGCAGGAATAGTAAACATAACTGCTGCAAACAATACTTTGAAAACAATTACCACAGGTCAATTTAGAATCTTAGTTAAGGTATTTGATGATGATCCAAGATTTCCACTAAGTACCCTACCACATTGGCCCTCTTTAGCTTCAATGGGGGCGTATGAAAAATGTTACGTCAAATCCGTGAGCATTGGAGGAAATAATAACGTTACATTCGATAGTAATTTAGGAGATGATCCTATGGACTTTCCTGATATTAATATGAATAATGCTTTGTTACACCCTGTACCTCCTGTGATAACAGAGAATGAAAACTATTGGGGAGCATATTCACTGAGTGCTTGGCAAGGTGAGAGCAGAAGAGATATTGATGGTGATCTTATTACTGAAGACATTCCAGTATTGGCCGGGGGAAGATGTGGTTCAATAACAAATAATGTTGAAGCAAACTCATATTTAGGCTGGACATATGGTGAGGGATTGTCACAAGCTGATTTATTGTCAAATATTAGTATTGTACAAGGTTCAAATCACTCTTATCTTTATACGGCTGTTAGAAATGAAATTCCACAGAGTGAGGCTATTACCTTAGCCCATGAAATTGGTCATCAATTTGGATTAGGACATGGTGATCAGATTTATCCTGGTGTAGGAGGCGTTGCTATTCCAGAGTGTTGCTTACCCCCAACAATGGGCCTTATGGCATCCGCAGGGGTAACCATAAATGATAATTTTTTTATTCCAAGATATCAGAATCTGATTCGCTGTAGAAGGCAAAGTCCAGGTTTTTAACCTATAAATAACTAAATGCGATGAAAAAAATATTTTTTTCCATTATGTTTTTTGCAAGTTCTATCAAAATAATTGAGGCGCAAACAGCCCTAAGTCTTAATCTTTATTTTGAAAAAGATACTATAGACCTACTTACACCCTGGTCTTTCAAACTAGAGGTTTTAAATACATCAGATGGTAATGTTTTGGTCTATCCTCTACTTGTTTCAAGTGGATACGTAGTTGAATACGGTGAGATAATATTAGAGAAAAAACATGAAAATGATTCGATTTGGGAGAACACAAAACTCCTAATAAATAGATATAGCCATATATACTCAAGTGAAAAAAATTATTGCATTACACTTCATCCTAATGAAAGAATTGAAGGTTCTTTTTTTTGTATGCCTCCTATGCAGTCTATAAGGCCTGGGAAAATTGAAGTTAGAGTTTCTTATAGTCTATTGGAAGGATTAAAACAAGAACGTGCGATCTCTCCCCCTGTCACCGTATATATTAACGAATACCATGGAAATGATTCCCTTGCATTTGGCTATTTGAAGAAACAACCCCGGCCTGAATTTTTACTTTTCCCCCTGTTTTCAATGGGCGTTGATACTTCGGATATTGCTCGTGCTGAATATTTAATAAAAAAATTCCCCAAATCTTCATTGTGCCCCTACGCCATGCTTTATTTGAACTCAATGTATGCACAAAAAGCGCAAAATGTGATGCTAAAATCTAAAAATCGAGATGAAGCGATTCAATATCTGAGGTTATCTAAAAAATATGGGTTTGGCTCCCTTGAATATGGAAATAGCAGAATGCGAGAAATTGCTAAAATCGTTTTAAATGGGCTTGAAATGACCTTATTCACACTTTATGACAACAGTCCACCATTGGATTTAGAACTAGAATTTACTTTTCCATTTAAAAACTAAACCCCATGAGATACAATAACGTCCTATCTATTATTTTTTTTATTGTGCTTCTACAGTTACCTTTCACAGCAAATGCCGTTATCGAGGTTACCTCCGTGACTCCAATAGCCAATAATATCTCATGTGACGGGGCTGTAAATATCACGGCCATCGGTACTGCTGGTCCTTTTACTTTTGAGTGGACAGGGCCGAATGGGTTTATGGCAAGTACAGAAGATTTAAATGGCCTTTGCAACCCTGGGGTATATGTTGTAAAAGTTATCTTTGCTGATGGGTCTTGCTACATGTCTTTGAGTGCTACAGTTGTTAAATGTAATCTTGCATTCCAGCCAATACAAGTAGTAAAGCCTGAATGTGCTGGTATTGGAAACGGCTCTATTCAGATTACTCCATCTCTTGGAGGGACAGCTCCATTTACTTATTTTTGGAACAACGGCGCAACTACCCAGAACTTGACCAGCCTATCATCTGGCCAATATTGCTTAACAATTACAGATGTTTACGGGTGCAAGTCCAAGTCAGAATGTTATACCATATCTACATATGACCCCTTAAATACCATCGGAATAGATGCTTATCCTACATCTCCAAACTGCAATGGCGGATTGGGGGCAATAAATATAACCTTTCCACAGCCGGGATATTATTCGTCCCCATTTGTATACTTGTGGAGTACCGGTGAGACAAACCCATTTAATATTAATGTATCCACTAGTAACTATTATAGTGTCACGGTAACTGATGGTTGTAATAACACGGCAACTGCTGGTGTATTGTATACAATCGTTCGACCACTTGGTGTTGAACTTTCAGTGACAAATTTTTGTAGTTTGCCAACGGATGTTATAAGTAGTTCAGGAAATGGCGGTGGTATTCCATATAATTATAGTTGGAGTAACGCTCAAACTACTGCTAATATTCATATTGTTTCCCCTGGTACTTATACCGTAACTGTGAGTAGCACATTGGGATGTACTGCAACACAGTCAATAACGCTTCCAGTTAACCAAAAACTGCTAATTGAAGGTACAATAAATCCACCATCCTTCGGTATTTGTCAAAACGGATATATTAATCTTAGCATCGGAGGAGGGCAATCCCCTTATTATTTTTCTTGGTATGGCCCCAATGGGTATAATTCCAATTTGCAAAATATCTCCGGCTTAGGAGTTGGCACTTATTGTGTTACTGTGACAGATGAAAATGAATGCACTACAACACGCTGCTTTAATCTTGTGCAAAATACTACCATAGGAATTGGTAATATATCTAATGTTTCAAGTTGTAGTACTAATAACCCTGAATGTAATGGATCAGCGTCAAGCTGTAATGGCACCATTAATTTGTTAAAGTTTGGAACTGCTCCGCTAACATACTTATGGTCAAATGGAAGCACAAATATGAATATCTCAAATTTGTGTCAAGGGCAATATACAGTTACCATAACAGGTGCAAATGGATGCACACAAACTTTAAGCGCAGGTATCTGCTGTTGTTATCCTAGTGCCCCATTTAACTACCCAAGCTGTCTTTTACCATGCTATTTACCTGCAAATCAACCCCCACCTACAATAGGATTGACAATTTCAAATATTATCGCGCCTCAAACGAGTACATCCAAAGATGGCTTTATAAATATAAATATTTCTAGTGGTTTTGGTAACAACGTTTACTCATGGAGTGGTCCCAATGGATATGCATCAACCAACCAAAATATCTCATTTATTGGTCAAGGCACCTATTGCGTTACCGTAACGAATGGATGTAGTTCGGCTAATACGTGTGTGCAAATAAGCCCATGCTCAACCATGAATTTACAGATGGTCTCTAAAACAAACAACTGCGATAACTTCACAATTGGGCAGATAGACGTTTCGGTTTCGGGTGGCAACCTTCCATATTCTTTTAATTGGAGCAATGGAAGAACCACAGAAGATGTTGCGAACTTAGTGGGTGGCACTTATACCGTTACTGTCACAGATCGTGGGAATTGTAGTAAAACTTTATCTGCTACAATACTTCAGACCCCTCCAATCATATCGACGAATACAACACAATGCACCGAAACAAGGCGTTGTGGAACTGTAGTAAAAGTCATTTCAGGTTATCCTGTTCCAGGAGGCTACACAGACTGTAATTCTTTTTCACAATATTGTAGTCTGAATGGGTTGCCTATGCCTGGAATGGGGCAAGACCAATTAGCTAGTATCTTTTTCCCAGAAGATTGTCTGTTGGCTTGTAGTGGAGGGCAGGATCTGCAACAAGGACAACACGTTGAGCATCAGTTTGTTGCTGCAGACCCGAATGAGGGGTGTCAATATTCAAATGGCTGTGTTTTTACTAATATTTCCATAAATGGTACTTTTTATGAATCTTACTTTCTTCCATCAGGAGATCCGCTTATCATTAGTGCACCAGAACTGCTGTATTACACGATGGTTTGTCTAGAAGACATTTATCATTGTCGAGCCATGCTTAGTTGCTCAACAGGTGAAGGAGACCCCGTAGTTTTTCAATCGGATTGTATATATTCTGGCGAGGTATGCGGTACTTTTTCATCTGACAATACTCATCAACTCAGAACCAAAACTCCATCTAATTTGGATGATTATATAGAGGAGATTAAAAATATATATGGATTTTCAGAAATCGGAGTTCCTATTGATGTATTTCCTGAAATGTCTCTTGTCGAATATGAGAAAAGCTTATTAAAAAACAAATCATATTCAGCTCTACCCTATTCAATGATAAAGGAAAAGCATAATAAAAAATCAAAGATTGAAATTTATCCAAATCCTTTCAATGAATTCTGTAAGATTAAATTAACAAATCCTTTAGAGATTGTCGAATATAAAATAACTAATATGCTTGGATCTGAAATTCTTTTCCAAAAAACATCAAAAGGATACGCCTTTTCAGAAATTATTATTGATACAAAAAATATTCCATCAGGATTATACCAACTCACATGTAAATCATCAAATGGCGAAGCTTTTTTCAAAAAAATTCTCAAATTTTCAAACAAATAGTAAACAAAATTGCAATGAAAATGAATTTCCTTTTTTGCCTGCTTCTTATTCAATGTTCATGTGGTCAATCGTCTGACATTGAATTAACCCTTCATCCTGAAGATGAAACACTGGTAGGTGTTTGGCATGAAATTGCTCCTAAAGCACTAGTCGTTGATGGAATGGGGGTTGTCATTGATTCCATTGATGTTAGTGCGACCTATGAATTTAATGCTGATTATACATTCACTGCCCAAAATGATGCCTGGACGGACTTCACCCATGGAACATGGGCATTTGACTCTACCTATACTTTTGATAAAGTAAAGCTATATCCTGTAGATGACGCTTCACCAACTGCATATCGACTTGACACTTGGGATATAATAGCAAACACCCCTCCCTTTTTGGAAGTAGGCCATCAATTTGATCATGTTTTCCCAGATCATAGTGTAGGTGTCATATACGTTAAGCGAAAATTTGAAAAAATCGAATAATATTTATGAGGGGTTTCGAAAATTGCTTAGTTTATGTGAATAATGGGATAAGGAACGGGCAAATAATACAATAAAAAACCTAGCATTCGGAATAACGACCAAGTCTGAAGCGCAGCGTTGCAGATAAAACGACAATCTGAAAGTCAAAGGTTTATCCCTTGACCTAGTGAACGCGTCCCCTAACATACGAGCTCAATAAACTACCCCCCAATAGTAGCCATAGACTCCTGCACCGGAACACCGCGTCTGGCTTCCTCCGCTTCCCAACCGCTTTTGTGCCGGCGCAGTAGCATCCTATGAATTTGTGCTTTCCGATGGAAAAGGATTCGTATATTCGACCAAGACCTCAGAAACAACAGTCCGTTATGATCTAAGCTTGCCTGCTTTGCTCAAAGGTGCTTCTTATTCGGTACTTGTCAATACTTATGTGACAGATCAAGAGAAGTCTTATATTATATATGGCGATGAAAGCAAGCTATCGTTTACTTATGTGCCAATATGCTCAATTCCTAAAAATGTACAAATATCTGAGGTAGACCAAGACCACTTTGCAATCGCCTGGGCAGGCCGTCCGGCAATACCAGGGGATGTCGAATACAAAATCAGATATCGGGATTCTCAGACCAAAGCTGCTTGGATAGAGTCAACTACAACTGTCGGCAACTCAGTTCGTATTTCTGGTACGAATATTTACAGCCAAAATTTAGAAATAGAAATCTGCAAAGTTTGCTATTGGGAGGATGGCAGCATAATACTATCAGATTGGGTAAAAGTCCCTCTTTCCAGTCCGGAGACTCCCACATTACCTCCTTTCATTTGTGGTGCTGTTTATAATTATAATGCAGTATCCTGCTCACCTGCTTTGCCGAATAGCTCCCATCCATCCTTGATCTACATCGGAGGCTTTCCAATAGAGGTTCAAACCATTTCTTTTGTAGAAAGCTACTGGTCTGGGACGGGGTTGGCACCCCTACCTTTCGGTAATGGAACACTTGTTAAAGTGGAGTGGCAGAATGTACGTATAAACTCAAGTTTTCAGGTTTGTTCCGGAGAAGTTACCGGAGTCTCGGATAATCCAGCCAATTATCCGAATCTAAACCCTGGTCCTGCCGCATTCGGCGGGGAAATTTGCATACCTATACCTTCGACTCCCGGTTTTGACTCCGCCGGAATTCACAATGTAACAGGACTTCCATGGGATCCAAGGGGATTTGGCCCTACAGGTTTATACGTTAAACAGCCTCCCTATCCTGGCTACCAAACTGGATTCCCTTACGATTCAACAATGATATACGATCCCAATGGCTTTGATGAAGATGGCATTCATGCAATAACAGGTACACTATTCAATCCACAGGGCTGCAATGCAAATGGTGTAGATTCATTGGGGCAACCCTGCAACCCAATCACTGATCCGTATGCCTGGATGAATCCATCTGGCGGTTCATCGACACAGGAAGGGTTGCAATTTGCCGGAGAAGTAAAAGACACCATTGGCAGCCTCCTGCAAAGCATTTTAACTACGCTGAATAATCAGGCACAAGACAGCCTTGTGTTTATTCCGGAGTATCTGACCCCCTCATTTCGGAGCTTTGACCCCCTATGTGGATAAGTACGGTATTAGTTGGGCGTTAAGGTAATTGGTTTAGATTTTTTCGTCTGCTTTTTCCTTTCAATTCGATTCTGTGCGCCTTTGGTATGATGCGATCAAGGATTGCATCGGCTATGGTAGGTTCGTCCAGATATTCATGCCATTTTGCGACGGGTAGTTGTGAGCAAATGATGGTTGCACTTTCGCCGTATCGGTCTTCCAGGACTTGGAGCAGGATGAGTTTGACCTGCTGTGTAATGGGTTGTAGCCCAAAATCGTCGAGGATGATGAGTTGTGCTTTTTTGAGGAGGTTGAGCCATTTGATGAGGGTTCCGTCGGTTTTTGCTATTGCAATTTGTTCGCTGAGTCGGTTGAGGTTAAAGTAGAGCGTTCGGTGACCGTGGGCGCAAGCCTGATGTCCTAGTGCACAAGCGAGGAATGATTTTCCACAGCCGGTGGCGCCGGTGATGAGAATGTTTTCGGCACGTGTCAGATAGGCATCATCAGCGAGTTGGGCGAGCGTTTGGGGTTGGAGGTTTCGCTCTTCTGAACACTCGATGTCCGGCAAAGCCGCGCGGTAGCGCAGTCTGCTGGTGCGTAGGAAGAGCTCCATTCTTCGATGTGCACGATGTTGCACTTCTGCGTCCATGAGGGTAGCGATCATTTCATGAGCTGGTGGGTGCTGGTTAATGGGCAGTGTAAGGATGGCTTCATAGGCCGAGGCCATCCCGGCAAGTTTGACTCGTTTCATGCTTTGCAGCGATTCATTTTTCATGCGATGTTTTTTTTATGCTGAATGAGTTATTGGTAATATTCCGGGCCCCGGATGTTTTCATGCAGGCCTAGACTTAATTGTACTGCTTGTTCGTCTTCTTGGTCGAGGTTGAGTTGCAGGATTCTTCGGAGCATGGTATAAGTGGCCTTACCGGCCGGTTGACAGCGCTTTGCGGCTTGCTCGAGTCGCTCTGGCGAATATTTTTTAGCCAGTTGCAGAATGCCTTTGCAACTATTGTACGCCTGTGCTTCGTGAATTCGGCCGAGGAGCACCTGCTGCATGGCCCATTCAGTAGCCGCGCCAATGAGTTGGGCTTGTTGAAGGAAGTAGGACGCATCGTAGCCTTGGGCTTTTTTCCATTCCAAGTGGTGGCGCGGCATGTGCTCTTCGCGGGTTTGGTAGCGGTACTCGCGCCCACGCAGGAACAGGCGCTGGTGTGTGGCAATGCGTTTTTGGGCTACATATACCTCCACAGTACTACTGGTGTAAAGTACTTCGGCCTGCTTGCCGGCATATTGCCAGGGGACGGAATAGAAGTTCTTTTCTTCGCCCAAAAAGATGTGATAGTTGCGCTGGACTTTTGCCCGGGCAATCTTTTTGATTTCAAATATGTCAGCCGGCAGTGCCCGCATTCGCGGCAACTCGTACTGCTCGTAAAGGGATTGTCTTGTGCCGCTTTTTTTCTGGTAGGGCTGCGTGTTGTGCCACCTCAACTGACGAAGGATGGCCTCATTGAGGGCTTCGATGCTGTGGAAAACCTCTTGGCGGAGCGGGGCGTAAATCCGGCGATATACCTGTGTGACGGCATTCTCCACACTGGCCTTGTCTTTGGGCGTGGCAACCCGTGCGGCTTGCAAATCAAGTTGATAATGAGCACCTAACTGCTCGCACAAGTGGGTAAAGGTGGGCTCATAGCGGTCCGGGCGACTCACATAGGCCTTGAGATTGTCCGAAAGGATCACTTTGGGAAGGCCGCCTAAAAACAGGAGGGCCTGGTTAAGGCCATGAATAAAATCCGCCAGGCTTTGCGACGCCAGGGCAATACAAAAACTATGTTGGGAAAAAGGCAAAACGGCTACCAACACTTCGCAGGCTTGGATTTCACCGCTGTGCGGATCAACCCACTCCATTTTCTTGCCGGCAAAATCTACCATCAGTACTTCGCCCGGCTCGTGGTCTAGGGCTAATGTCAGGTCCCGATAAGCAACCTGCCGACGCAGGTGTTCGCAAAATTGAGTGTAGCCATAGCCATCGGGATGTTCCAGCCGGTATTCTTGCCAGAGCAACTCGCGCGTAACGCCTGGTCGGCGCAACTCTTTGAGCCAATATTCGATTTGTTGTTCGAATACCGCCAAACGTACGCTTGAATGGTCGCTATCAGCGGCGTAAAATATCCGGTTCAGGGTTTCTTCATCTAATTCCAGAACTACGGCTAAATCGGTCGAATACACTTCTGCCCGCCGAATATACTCCCGAATCGTGTTCTTGGACACTTTCAATTGTCGGGCGGTGGCCTTGATTGTGCCACTGACCAGATAATTGCGCAGTATGTTTTTGATCTGATCCATACGTTTCTGTTTTGCCATCAGTCCATTTTTTAGATGGAAAACTGGCGATTCTTTCCGTATAAATCCACATTTAAATTAGGGGGTCAGACCTCCGAAATGTTACTAACATTTAGGGGGGTCAAAGCTCCGAAATAGGGGGGTCAGATGAAACCGAAACAGGGGGGTCAGATGGACCGGAATATACAGCCTTGACACTCAATTAAGCATTTGTAATGATATTCGCAATGACATGAGTGCCTTGGTTACGGGATTGAATATTGAACCTACCTTTTTATTCGGTCCTTCAAACAAATATTTTGCTGTTGGTATGCATCAAAATTTTTCAGCAAGACCTGAACCACTGGCTACACATTTCTCTCCAGAACAACGGAAGCCCGAAATGAAAGAACTGGAGGACAAACACATAGACCTGTATGACTGTGACGTAAAACAATATGTTTTTGTTCATATCCAGGAAATTATAGCACAGCTCTCGGGCGCTGGATTTGCAGACCTTAAGCAAGAAATTCTGGACAAAATTGGCAAACAGTCCCAAGCTGAAATTGGCAGGTTCAGAAACGAGCCGGGGTATTTTCTTACTTGGCTGACCGATCAGCTTAAATTGGAGATGCAATATGAATATTTACAACAATTTGGAGCCGGTGTAGGCAATGTAAACAATACTATACCCGA
This sequence comes from Chitinophagales bacterium, assembly GCA_038327555.1. Classification (GTDB taxonomy): domain Bacteria; phylum Bacteroidota; class Bacteroidia; order Chitinophagales; family Saprospiraceae; genus M3007. Next base: position 119 of record JBBQLD010000074.1, on the reverse strand, counting down.
TTATTTTGATGTAGCTTCCCGTAAGCCGATTTATCACAATACGCTTGAACCCGATTTCTCCCCAACGGGTGGTTTACTTGCAATGGGCAATGACAACAGCGAATTTGCTCACCTTTTGA
>JBBQLD010000073.1:0-13951 GCA_038327555.1 Chitinophagales bacterium | reverse complement strand
AATGAACTGTAACCACCGTCTGGTAGCCAACTACCGCAACCAGTGGGCGTCAATTCTAAAAAATCGCGCTTATAATACTTACTCTGCTTCTTACGATCAGAAGCTTCCTGTAGGTCGTTATGACTACTTCGGTGTAGGCGGTACGCTATGGGGCGACAAGGCTGGCACTTCTGAATTTGCCACCATTCAAGCCCGTCTTTCTGGCTCTTATGCCAAGAAAATGGGCGGTTACCGCAAAAAAGCGCACTATCTCGTGTTTGGCGCCGACCTAGGCCTAAGCAACCGCAGCATCAAAAGCTACAACCTTCAGTGGCCAAGCCAACATGATGGCAATGGTGGATTTAATGGCAACTTAGCAGGCGATGTCATCGCTGACCCAAGCTTCCTATTCGCTGATATCTCGGCAGGCGTATTGTGGTTCAGCGTATTGAGTAAAGAAACCAACTTCTACTTTGGTGGAGCTTTCAGTCACTTGAACCGTGCGAACCAGTCGTTCGAGAACCAGAATATTCCACTCTACAGCAAATTTACCTTCCACGCTGGTGGTGAATTTATGACTGCACAGAAGTTTGGCCTTAGCCCAGGTGTTGTGACTTTCTTCCAAGGTCCATCTTGGCAGGTGAACGTGGGTAACTCTTTCAAGTTCCTGCTCGGCAATAGCCGTCGCTACAACCAAGCCTTCCAGTTTGGTCTATGGGCGCGTATTTCTAACAAATTGACGGACAAGAAACACATGGACGCCATAATCGTGAGCACACGCTTCGATTATGAGCAGTTCAACATTGGCTTCAGCTACGACGTAAATACTTCAAGCCTGTTCACTGCTACCAATGGTAATGGAGCTTTTGAATTCTCATTGATTTACAAAATCTGTGGCCCTGAACGCCGTGGCGTTTACTGCCCAAGTTTCTAAATTCGTTTGAATATTCGGCGTGGGGTTATTGCGTTTTTGTGCGTTTTCCACACTCATCCACATCGCTCCACATTAGTGCTGTGGATAAAAAGATTCCCGGAGGCTTTGCCACACCGGGAATCTTTTTCATTTTTGCAATCCCCAATTTTCCATCCTTGAATACGTTTAGGTAAAAACACGTTGATCTTTAATCCATTATCTTTTTACCATTCATTTTAAAAACCGACACTTACGTTATGTTTGGCAATTCAAAAGAAACAGAAGACTCCAAAAAAACTGTGACCACGTCACCCGCAGGCGCACTTAACGCTTTAGTGAAAGGCACTGTCATAGAAGGTACAGTTCGCTGCGACAACGACTTACGCGTAGACGGCACGATTAAGGGCAAACTTAGCTGCCAAAGCAAAGTCATTATTGGGCCAACTGGTGCAGTAGAGGGTGAAATTCGCTGCCAAAATGCAGTCATCGAAGGCCGGTTCAAAGGCAACCTATACGTCACTGAACTCCTCAATGTGCGCGAAACAGCCGAAGTAGATGGAGAAATCACGACAAATAAACTCATTGTACAAAGTGGTGCCAAGTTCAATGTAGCCTGCAAAATGGAGGTGGGTGCATCAACAAATGGTACGGTGAAACATTTTGATATCAAATCCGCCACAGATGCCACAAGTACCGCAGCCAAAGCAGTCGCCGCAGGAACGGCGGAAGTCCGCAATTAAAGCTACTGCTAAATACAGTGGCATGGCCATCCAACTTTTTGGGGCTTGTTTGCTTGGTGCGTACCTCGGCCGTTGGCTGGATCATTGGATGGGATTAGAACGACCGATGTGGGCCGTATTTCTCACCGTATTCTTTATGATTGCGTCGCTTTATTTGGTATACAAGCAGTTATTGAACGATAATTAAAACCGAACCGTCCTGGGGCTAAGCTCTAGGACGGTTTTTTTCAAATCTATGCGCCCAAAATCATTCTTTTCAAACCTGTCTTACGTTGTGCTCGGCACTGCTGTGACACTCACTGGGTTGCATTTTTTTGCACCCCAAGCACAGCTACATTGGAAGTTCTCGATAGGCTCGATAATACTTTTCTCTCTGGTTTGTATAGGCCTTTTTTATGCCGGGATGAGTGCCGCTCAGAGCAAAAACAAGTTTGCTTTTATTAACCTTATAACAGTCTCTGTATTTGGAAAAATGGTGGTAGCATTATCTGCTCTATTTTTCTATAGACAAGTGGCTGAACCCTCAAATCAATGGTTTGTGGGCATATTTTTGCTTTGCTATGTGGTTTTCACAGTATTCGAGGTTTGGTTTATGACCAAGTTGGCTAAGACCTGAAATTGACTACGTTTGTAACTACTTCGCCTCCAAGTATTTTTTGCCACTAATTGCACAAATTTGGATAACAAACTTGTATTGATTTGTGCAAATTAGTACAATTAGTGGTAAAAGTCAAACGGCACAACCAGTTACCAACATTTTTAAATTGACCACATTTTGAACTATGAAGCGGCCAAAAAAAGGAGAGTTCGCTCAATTTTATGAAGGCTATCTAAATGCAGTTCCCCCGCGTGGAACGGCACAAAGCCTGTTGAAAAAGATATTTAAAGAAGCGCAACAACTGCTTGGCAGCCTCCCTGAAGCAATGGGCGATCATTGCTATGAGCCTGGCAAATGGACCATCAAACAAATGCTCATACACCTTATTGATGCCGAACGCGTGTTTGCATTTCGCGCCTTTTGGGGGATTCGCGGGGATCGCGCACCCTTACCAGGATTCAATCAGGATTTTTGGATGGAGGAAGCCAAAGTAGATGAGCGAAGCATTAAAGACTTGATGAAAGAATGGAAAATCGTGCGAGAAAACACCCTTGCACTCTTAGGGCAATGTTCGGAAGAACAATCAAAGTTTTTGGTTACCGCCAGCAATTGGAAAATATCCGTACGAGCACTTTTTTTTATTATCATTGGGCATCAGATGCACCATGTTAATGTGCTTAAAACGCGTTATTTGTAATATCCTGACACAAGTTACTAAAGCAAGAATAAAAAACAATATCCGCCATGTTTGACAAACGCCTATTCGATTATCTCCAGGAACAGCTCCAAAATAACCCGCTCGACAAAGCCTTTGGCCAAAAAGTGGCAGGTGAATGGCGCTATTTGTCCACCGCGGAAGTAGTCTCGCTCGCCAATCGTGCCAGCCTCGGACTGCTTCAACTTGGCCTCCGCCCTGGCGATAAAGTCTCTACCTTGGTGTACCAAACCACTCCGGAATGGGTTGCACTCGACTATGCCATGCTCCAAATTGGCGTAATCAATGTACCCATGTATCCCACCATCAGTTCCCGGGAATATGAATATATTTTAAACGAGTCTGAAGCAAAATACTGCTTTGTAGGAGAAGGCGATTTGCTCGATAAAGTCATGGCAGCCAAGACAAAATCCCCTGGTTTAGTCGAAGTTTTTTCATTTCATCAACAACCCGGGATACGTAGATGGACAGATTTACTCGCTGCGGAAAATGCAGATTTGACAGCCGTGGAGGCGATTAAAAGCGGCATCCAACCTGATGATTTAGCGACCATAATTTATACTTCAGGCACAACTGGCAATCCGAAAGGGGTTATGCTTTCACATCGAAATATTGCTTTCAATGTGGATGCTGTTGGTAAGCTTGCGCCTATTGGGCCCGGCGATCGTGTGCTGAGTTTTCTGCCCGTCAGCCATGTTTACGAGCGTGTTGCGGTGTATCTTTTCACTGCTGCTGGAGCTAGTGTTTCTTTTACAAGTACGGATAATTTAGGCGGCGAATCTGGTGATTTTCAAGCCATTAAACCTCATTTTTTTACCTGTGTGCCACGTTTGTTGGAAAAAGTGTACGACCGGATTTACAACAAAGGGCTAGAATTGTCTGGGTTGAAACGCTGGCTTTTCTTCTGGGCCTTAAGCCTTGCGGAAGATTGGGCGTTTGACAAAAAATATTCGGGCTGGAAAGCTTTTCAATGGAAAATAGCAGATCGACTCATTTTTTCCAAATGGCGCGAAGGCCTTGGGGGCTTTATAAAAGGAATGACTACTGGCGCAAGCGCTTGCCCAATTAGGGTACTACGCACCTTCAATGCGGCGGGTATCCCTGTGCGGGAGGTTTATGGACTTAGTGAGGTAGCACCAGGCTTAAGTGTGAACGGATTCAACCCAGGCGAAGCAATGCTTGGTACGGTAGGCATGGCCATTGAAGGGGTAGAACTGGTAATCGAGGAAGGGCCTGATTTTCGGCCTGGAGAAGGCGAGATATTGGCTAAATCTCCCGGTCTCATGCTGGGCTACTATAAACAGCCCGCACAAACGGCTGAAATGATTCGAGAAATCAACGGCGCGCGATGGCTCGCAACGGGAGATGTTGGAACCTTTGTGCTGGGTTCCGGCGGTCGTAAATTCTTGAAAATAACCGACCGAAAAAAAGAATTGCTCAAAACGAGTGGAGGCAAATATGTGGCACCCACGCCCATCGAATCTATGCTAAAAGAACACCCTCTTGTGGAACAAGCCATGGTCGTGGGCGAGAACATGAAATTTGTATCCGTGCTCATCGTACCCTCCACCGAAGGTCTGCGGGATTGGTGCAAAAAACACAATGTGGAATGGACGACCTTAGCGCAAATGATTGAACACCCAAAAGTGCTCCATCGATATGAAATGCTCCTTGAGCGCGTAAATCCGCATTTCAGTCATGTAGACCAACTAAAAAAATTCGCCCTCGTCGCTGAATCCTGGGAGGCCGTGAAGGCTGATGGATCTGATGCCGAACTTACCCCAACACTTAAAATGAAACGCAGGGTGATTGTACAGAAATGCAGCAAGCAGATCGAGGAAATGTATCTTTAAAACAAGCCCTTGCCCTACCTTTCGCACTAAATCTGGCTATCACACCATGAGTAAGAAACAAAATAAACCAACCCAAGCCATTAAACCTGCGGCTGCTGCACGTAAGCCATTGCCCAAGCGCCTAATTTGGATTCTGCTCGCCGTTTTGGTCGGCGGTTTTGCGGCTTGGAAGTTTTGGCCAGGTGAAGCTGCCAGTTACGAACCCGGCTCCATACGCGGGGTCGAAGAAACCCTGACGGCCAAAAACCCCTTGCTTCAACTGCTGAATTCCGAAGAGACCGGCATTGATTTTCAAAATGTAATTCTTGAAACAAAGGCTAACAACCTGATAACGAACATCAATATTTACAACGGTGGCGGCGTGGCCATTGCTGATGTTAACAACGACAACCTGCCAGATATCTACTTTGTGTGCACAAACGGTCAAAACCGCTTGTATCTCAATCAAGGCAATTTTAAGTTCAAGGACATCACCCAATCAGCTGGCCTGACTTCCGAGGAAGGGTTTGAAACCGCTGTAGCGGCAGTAGACATTAATGCCGATGGATTTTTGGACTTTTACGTGGGTCGTGCTGGGCCTTTTGAAAATGAGGATCGTATTAATAAGCTCTATATCAACAATGGCAAATCCCCCTCCGGAGCGGTTACCTTCACCGAACGCGCTAAAGAATACGGTATCAATGACATGAGCGCAACCACGGGAGCCAACTTTTTTGACGGAGACGGCGATGGTGATCTTGATTTATATGTGCTAAACTACCCTAAAGACTTCAGTTTTGCCAATAGAATTGAATCGAGGGCTGGGCCAGATGGCAAGCAAATTGCCAACTTTTCGCCTAAAGACCCGCTGGATACTGACCGTTATTATCGCAATGACGGGAATGGAAAATTCACCGATGTCTCCCAAGAATCTGGCATCTGGAATAGAGGCTTTGGCCTGAGTGTATCGGTTGCTGATCTTAACCAAGATGGTGCACCCGATGTATACGTCGCCAATGACTTCTTGCAGCCAGATCGCCTCTACATCAACTCCGGAAAGGGCACTTTCACAGATCGCCTGGATCAAACCCTTCGGCATAATTCCCAATTCACGATGGGCACCGATATTTCAGATTTCGATAATGATGGCTTGCTGGATATTTTTGCGGTAGACATGATGCCCGCCACAAATTATCGCCACAAATCACTCAAAACTGCAAACTCGAACAGCCTGTATTTGTCCTTGGTGCAAAACGGTGTTTTTGAACCCGTGACGCATAATGTTATGCAACATAACAACGGAAACGGAACATTTAGCGAAGTGGCTTGTCAGTTGGGCATTTACAGAACGGACTGGTCTTGGAGTGGCCTTGTAGCTGATTACGACAACGATGGCAAACGTGACATTTATGTGAGCAATGGATACCGTCGCGAAACGCACCATTTAGACCATGCTGAATTTGTAAAAGAATTGAGGAAAAGTAAGAGCAACCAGCAAATCCTGGAACAATATAAAACTATTGATGACTACCTCAACACAATTCCCTCTTTCAAAATCCGCGATTTCCTGTATCAAAATCAAGGGGACTGGAAGTTTGAAGATAAAGGCGGCGACTGGGCCACGATGGAAGCCACCTGGTCTTGTGGTGCTGCCTGGGCAGATTTGGATGCCGATGGCGATTTGGATTTGGTTGTCAATAACTTAGAAGATCCCGCCTTCATTTTCAAAAACCAAAGCCGCGAACAAAACAAAGGCAATTATATCCAAGCCAAACTTCAGGGCAGCCCTAAAAACCCATTCGCTGTTGGCGCATCTGTACTCATTGAATACGGCAACGGTGAAAAACAGTATCAAGAAATTAGCCCCAACCGGGGCATCTTCTCCTGTTCCGAACACCTCATCCATTTTGGTATGGGGCAGGTTGCTCAAATAAACAAATTAAGCGTACGCTGGCCCGATGGCAAAACTCAAACCTTTACCAACGTCCCAATCAATCAACGCCTTCAGCTGGACTATAAAAATGCAACGGGTTACGTCGCATCCTTGGTACCAAGTACGACCAACGGGCCAACCATGATGACTGAAAAGACTGCGACGTCAGGCGTCAATTTTGTACATAAAGAAAACAAATACAACGACTTCGAAAACTTTCCACTCATGCCTTGGATGGAAAGCGAGTTGGGCCCGCTTACGGCCAAAGCTGATGTGAATGGTGATGGCCTGGATGATTTTTTTGTAGGTAATTCTTTCAATTCCGCTGCTGCACTTTTTGTACAAACCCCTGATGGCAAATTCAAGCCCAGCAATGTTGCGCTCTGGGAGGCAGAAAAAGCTTACGAAGACCACGGTGCTGTCTTTTTTGATTTTGACGGGGACAACGACCAAGATCTCTTCGTAGTAAGTGGTGGTTTTGATGCCCCTGCCCAAGGGCGCGACAAGTTGTGGCAAAATCGGCTTTACCTCAATGATGGGAAAGGCAATTTTTCTCGCGCGAGTACTGCATTGCCTACCAACATCGCAGACATCGGTCTCCGAGTAGTTGCCCACGACTACGATGGAGATGGAGATCAAGACCTATTCATAGGAGGACGACTGGTGCCGGATAAATGGCCGCTCACACCACGCAGCCTGGTATTGCGCAATGACCGAAACCGTTTGACCGATGTAACTGCCGAAGTTGGCGGTGATTTTGCGCGTTGCGGGATGGTTAGCGATCTCGCCTGGGCCGACCTTGACAAAGATGGTCAAGCTGAACTCATTGCCGTGGGCGAATGGATGCCAGTCTCTATTTTTAAACTTTCCGGCGGGAAGCTCAACAATGTAACCGCACAATTTGGCCTGGACAAAAGCAATGGACTTTGGTTCAGCCTTCAACTTGCCGACCTCGACAAAGATGGTGATCTTGATCTTGTGACGGGCAATTTTGGACTAAACACGCGTTTTACGACTAGCCCGGAGGCTCCATTTGGCTGCTACGCAAAAGATTTTGACAACAACGGTACGCTCGACCCGATTGTTACGCTATATGAAGGGAAAAATAGCTTCCCGCTCGTTCAAAAGGAGATTATGGTGAAGCAAATGCCAAGTCTTAAAAAGAAATATCTATATGCTTCTGTTTATGCTGAAACAACCATTGAAAAAATGTGGGGCGATGACCTAAATGATGCGTTGCATCTCGAAGCATATACTTTAGAAACCTGCTGGTGGGAGAATCAGGGCGGAAAATTTGTGCAGCATCGTCTACCTTTTCAAGTTCAAAGCTCTGCCATACAAGGTATTATTGCAGAAGATCTCAATGGTGATGGAAACCTTGACCTACTCATGGCCGGTAATAAATATGGCATGGAAGTAGGAACTGGCCGCTACGATGCTGGCAATGGTGTATTCCTGGCAGGAGATGGGAAAGGTAATTTCTCCTGGGTCAACAACCTTCAAAGCGGTTTTTGGGCCATGAAAGATGCCCGCGGCCTGGCCATGCTTAAAGGTGCTGGAGGAAAGCGTACTTTCTTGGTTTCCAACAATAATAGTGCGTTACAGCTCTTTGGGCAGTAATTTTTAGTTGATCAATTAAGGAACGGGTTATTATTTACCCGTTCCCAAAAAGCGAATCATAAGGATTTTGATCCTTTTTGGGCCGCTCCTTTTCTGGCTCGATCGGCAACTCTGGGATTTCGGTCTCCTGCTCGAAGGATCGTTTGGGCGTGCTTTCCAGTTCTTCAAATTCTACGAATTCTTCTTCCTTGCTTGCTTTTTCCGGTTCGCCAAACTGCTGGCGCAATTGCTTCATTTTGCGGTAACCAATTGCCTTTAAAAACATATACAGCGAAAAAAATGGAAATACCAGCACCGCAATTGCCAGGTAGAGCAGTGCACTTAAAGGGTTGGTTTCCAGGCTTTTGACCCAACTTTTTATGGTGTCAGGAAATACACGCCAGTTGATGATAAGCGCAAGTACAAGTAGCGCGGGCGCCGCCCAAAGCAACAAATAATAGAGCCCTTGTAAAAGGTAATAGCCTCCTACGAGTATCAGGACGGAAAAAATAAGGCACCCTAGCCCGCCGCCAGGAAACTGGTTTAGATTGCGGCCACCTAAAGAATAATTGTAGATCATAGCTCAAAGTTGGGTCTCTCCCATGGCCAGTATGGTAGAAAATTCGTCGGAAGACACGGGCATTACCGACAAACGCGCGTTTCTCACCAAAAGTAGTTGTTGCAAGTCAGGATTAGCTTTGATTTCAGCGAGTGTGACCGGGCGCACAAAGGGCTTCACAGGCTCCAATTCTACGCAAGACCAATCGCCCTTTTCAGCCGTCGGATCGGGGTAATATTCCTTTGCTACCTGAGCGACAGCCACCACCGCCAGACCAATGTTAGAATGATAGAAAAAACAAAGATCGCCTACTTTCATGGCACGCAAGTTGTTGCGCGCCTGATAGTTGCGCACTCCATCCCAACGACCACGGCCTTCAGCCACCAGTTGATCGTAGCTATAAACATCAGGTTCAGATTTAACTAGCCAATAGTTCATGTAATTGGTGATTCGTGATTGGTTTATGGATGATGCCCTCCCATTTTCAATCGGGGATGGTAAAGGTAGATCGTCTCTTTGAGGTACTCGGTATCAAGGTGGGTGTAAATCTCTGTGGTGGTAATGCTTTCGTGGCCAAGCATATCCTGCACCGCTTTAAGGTCGGCACCGCCTTCCACGAGATGTGTAGCGAAGGTGTGTCGAAAGGTGTGCGGACTGATATTTTTCACGATTCCGGCTTTTGCTGCAAATTCCTTGACCAGCAGGAACACCATTACCCGGCTCATCTTTGCGCCTCTCCGATTAAGAAACACCACGTTTTCTGCTTCTTTTTTTATATTTTTTTGGAGATTTCGGATGTTTTCGAGGTAAATTCGCAAGTGTTTTATGGCTTCCGCACCGATAGGCACAAGGCGTTCTTTGTTATTTTTCCCTACCACTTTTAGAAAGTTCGCTTCAAGAAAAAGTTGCGTTAAGCGGAGGTTGACCAACTCGCTAACCCGTAGGCCACAGGCGTATAACATCTCCAATATGGCTCGATTCCGCTGGCCTTGAGGGTCCGAAAGGTCGACTGAATTCAACAGGGACTGCACTTCATGAACACTTAGTACTTCCGGAATTTTGCGTCGCATTCGTGGGCTTTCAAGCAGCTCTGTTGGGTCGTCGTCGAGCATATCTTCTACCAATAAGTACTTGTAAAAAGCCCGCAACCCCGAAATAAGCCGGGATTGTGTGCTGGCCTCCAAGCCCAATCGGTTGGCCCATAGAATAAATTGCGTCAAATCAGCTGCCTTAACCGACAATGGTGGCAGCACTCGGCCTTCCAATTCAATCCATTGCACGAATTTTCCCACATCGTTGAGATAGGCTTCGATGGTATGGTGGCTCATCGAACGTTCTAATAAGAGGTAATCTCGAAAGGATTGTATGGCGGAAGGCCAGTTCATGGCTGCGAAGGTAGCTAGGGCAAAATTTATTTCTCCATCAAAACCTAAAACTAGCTTGGTGCGTAGAAATGAATTTTACCGAAGTTGTTTAAGCTCAAGTTAATCAGCGGGGCAATGCCCAATGGTTTCTACTTTTGTGCTCGTTTATGGCAGCCTTTCCCCGTTACAAAAAGCTAAGGTGAGTTCTCACACGCGCTATTCCCGTTCAAAATTTACATCCATTATGAATCCACGCCGCATTAAACTGATTATCGGACTGATGACGCTTTCGCTGGCGGGCATCATCTGTCTACAGATTTATTGGATCGGCTGGAACATTCGGCTGAACGAAGAACAGTTTGATAAAAATGTGTATGCCGCACTCAACCGCGTGGGGAGCAAACTTCAATACTACGAAGAAGTACGGGTGTTGGAAGCTCTAAACCCCTCGCGTGATCAGGGTAGCGAGGCCACTCCAAACATTCGAAGGGCCGCACAACACTTGGAGAACGGATTTTCAAAGCGGCGTTTGGGTGCGCAACAACCCGACACCCTGCCAAATCCTGGTGATGGCGGACAGGGTTTTGAAAGCAACGTGACGCTTTGGGAATATATGAAAGTAAGCCAATTGGTTTACTCAAAACCTTTGGCAGAGCGTGTGCCTTTGGATTTGTTGGCAAAATCAATTCAGGAGGAAATCGAAAGCCGTGGCATCCGTTCGGCCTACCAATATGGCGTTTATTCCAAAGCCCGAGGCAGTTATGTTATTGTAAACGACCATTTTGTGGTAGAAGACAGTGGCCCACAAATTGCGCAAGGGGGCGCGCCTACCCTTTTCAACTCGCCATATAAAGTCTCTCTTTTTACCCAGGACATTGATTCGCCAGGCGATTTATCCCTTTATTTTCCAAACCGGACTCGAATCGTGTTGGGTTCTGTGCTAGGGATGCTCTCTCTTTCCATTGTGTTTACGGGCATTGTGCTATTTTGTTTTTGGTATACCATCCAGGTGATTTACCGCCAAAAACAATTGTCAGAGATGAAAACAGATTTCATCAACAACATGACGCATGAATTCAAAACCCCTATTGCAACCATATCACTCGCTGCAGATAGCATTGGTAGCCCTATGATTTTAGGAAATCCTGATAAGATCAAACGCTTCGTAGACATTATTCGACAGGAAAACCGCCGCATGAATAGCCAGGTGGAACGGGTGTTACAAATGGCTTTAATCGACAAAAAAGACTTCGAATTGAGCCTTGGAGATATGAACCTACATGAGGTAATTGAACAAGCCGTCAACAATTTTAGCCTACAGATAGAGCGCCGCGAAGGAGCCTTGCACACAGATTTGCAAGCTACAAATCCTGTGATTGAGGGCGATTCAACGCATATTGCCAGCATAATCCAAAATCTTTTGGACAATGCCAATAAGTACAGTCCCGAAAAACCAGATATTACGATCAGCACACGGACGGTGCCGATAGGTGTGGAAATTACCGTGACCGACAAAGGAATGGGCATCAGCAAGGAGGTTCTAAAACATATTTTTGATAAGTTTTACCGCGAACATACGGGTAATGTGCACGACGTGAAAGGCTTTGGGCTTGGTCTTAGTTATGTCAAGGCAATTATGACCGCGCACAAAGGATTGGTGGATGTGCAAAGTGAATTGGGCAAAGGGAGTAGTTTTACACTGACTTTTCCTACTTGATCTCATTGTTGTCATTTGTCGTCATTATCGTCATTTGTCGTCATTCGTCATTAGGGTCATTCGTCATTGATTTGCTTGGGCGATTAAGGAGATTATGCCTAATGAGGATAATGACGAATGACGACAGTGACAAAAAATGACGAATGACCCTAATGACGATAAATGACGAATGACGACAGTGACGATAAATGACGAATGACCCTAATGACGAATGACGATAAATGACGAATGACGAAAAATGACAATAAAGACCCAACTTTTTTCCCGTGAATTCGGTGTCGGCGCTCCGATACTCATCCTACATGGCCTTTTTGGTTTTTCCGACAATTGGCAAACCATAGCCAAAAGCCTGGCCGAGACCTACCTAGTCGTCACTCCAGACCTGCGCAACCACGGACGGTCTCCGCACCTATCCACCCATACATACCCCGAAATGGTAGAGGATATCCGTCTTTTCATGGAAGAAAAATGGATGTTTCATGCAGCGGTCATCGGGCACAGCATGGGTGGAAAAGTGGCCATGCAACTTGCGCTGACACATCCTGATATGGTAGAAAAACTGGTGGTGGTGGATATGGAGCCTGGCCTGGCTGTCGACAATCATTCCGGCATTATCGAAGCTCTTCTTGGCTTAGATTTGTCAAAAATAATGGAGCGCAGTGAGGCAGAAGCCTATTTGGTAGAAAGAATACCAGATTTTGGCACAAGACAATTTTTGCTAAAAAACATCACTCGAGAAGAGGATGGCACGTTCAGCTGGAAAATGAATCTTCAGGTCTTGTGGAAACACTTTCCTGACATTTTAGCCGCCGTAACGGGAGAACCCTTTACAAAGCCTACACTTTTTGTGCGTGGAAGCCGCTCGAATTATATGAAAGATAGTGAATGGGAAAATGTAAAAATTTTGTTCCCAAATGCTGAACTTGTTACTATTGAAGATGCAGGGCACTGGGTGCATGCTGATAAGCCGAGGGAGTTGCTAGAAGTGTTTAGGGCGTTTTTGAAGGGTTAAATCAAATAAATGCCCTCAATTCAAACGCTCCCAAATACCCGCAATACCCTGTCCACCACCTACACAGGCGGTTACCAATCCATATTTTTGATTGTTCCGGCGCATTTCGTTGAGAATTTGAACACTAAGCTTTGCTCCGGTGCAGCCTAGCGGGTGTCCAAGCGCTACAGCTCCTCCATTCACGTTCACGATATCGGGATTCAATCCAGCTTCTTTGATCACCGCAAGTGCTTGCGCTGCAAAGGCTTCATTAAGCTCAATGGCTTGGATATCGCCGAGTTTCATGCCCGCTTGTTTGAGAGCTTTGGGGATCGCCGCACAAGGGCCAATACCCATATAAATCGGCTCCACTCCGGCAACAGAACAGGCCGCAAGCCGTGCAATGGGTTGTAAGCCAAGCGATTTGACCATGTCCTCTGACATGACCAGTACAAACGCGGCCCCATCTGAAGTCTGCGAGGAGTTGCCCGCTGTCACCACGCCGCCTTGCGCGAAGGCCGGACGAAGTCTTGCCAAACCCTCAGCAGTAGTATCGCGTCGAACACCTTCATCTGTTTCCACGATGTTCATCCGTTCTTTGCGTTTGTCGTTTTCGACCCATACTTCGGGCACATGAACGGGTACAATTTCGGACTTAAATTTTCCTCCATCTATGGCTGCTGCGGCTTTTTGATGGCTACGCACACTAAACTCATCGGCGGCTTCGCGGCTGATGTCCCATTTTTTTGAAACCGCTTCAGCGGTAAGGCCCATACCCACAAGATAATCGGGCGTATCTTTGGCGATATTGTAATTGGGGGCGAGTTTGTAGCCGGTCATAGGGATGAGCGACATGCTTTCAACACCACCTGCTACGTAACATTGACCCATACCTGCGCGGATTTTGGCCACCGCAATGCTGATGGTCTCCAACCCGGAAGCACAGTAGCGATTCACCGTCATGCCTGGCACTTCTACGCCAAGCGCGCGATTAGAAATAAGTCGCCCGAT
>JBBQLD010000072.1:0-13989 GCA_038327555.1 Chitinophagales bacterium | reverse complement strand
ACAATTTATAGTAAGTCCTTCAATCTTCCTGCATAGTTTCCCCTGAAAAACAACTTCTTCTGTCACTTCTACCAAGTGGTATTCCTCTGGATATGGGAAGTCGAAAGATATTTGACTGTAATACCATTTGGCGCCGACAGGGGCGAAGTCGGTGTTTTGAGCAGGCAGAACCGGCAAAAAGGAGCAAAGCGTCAGGCATACAAGCATCAGGTGTTTCATGGTTGGAAAGTTTTTATTGAACAAAAATATTCTCCGAAAAGTACACTACTTCCCTGTTTGCCCTGACCGTCATTATGGATGTTTGCCAAAAATGGGCAAAAGTCCTATGGCACGTCCACTTGCGCAGCTGATCCAACACCCCAAACGGCTATGCCCCTTTTTTTATTTGGCAATTTTAACCTTGGATCAGACCTTTCGCCCCGAACCCGTGAGATTGTCTGGATTTCACGATTTTGGGAAATAATTGTTGGCAAAACACCCAACTCTTCCCACCGAACCCTTTCATTTTCATGCCACTACCTGACAAAAACGGTTTATTAACAAAACTTACGGAGGTTTGACCTCATATTTCTTGCAAATCATTTTGTCACACGCTACCTTTGCCCAACTTTTTGAGCCGAAATAATATTTCACAACCAAACTACGTGTTATGTCTGAGAAATTGGATAAAATTGATTTGAAGATCCTGAAAATCTTGCAAGAGAACAGCAAGATCACAAACCTCGACCTTTCTAAAAAAATTGGCCTCTCGCCTGCTCCAACTTTGGAGCGCGTGAAGAAATTGGAACAGAGCGATATCATTCAGAGCTACCATGCTCACGTGAACCCTACACAAATGGGGCTGAATGTCAAAACTTTTGTACTAGTGTCTTTGGCCTGGAAACGGGAAAATGCCCTTAACAGCTTTCTGGAGAAAATTGGAAAGATCGATGAAGTGACCGAATGCTACATTATTACTGGTGAAGCAGACTTCCTGATGAAGATCATTTGCAAGGACATTCCAACTTATGAGCAATTGCTCTTCAAGACGATCAGCCAGATCGAAGAAATTGAACGTCTGAAAACATTGATGACCCTTTCGACAGTTAAAGACGCAAAACTTTTGCCTTTCAACTACGACGAGAAGTAGATCCGGCGAATCTGACTTTTTTTGGCCCTCCCGATTCTTAGATTCGGGAGGGCTTTTTTTCGGTTAAAATCCTGTGATTAAATTTAAAAAAAAGTTTTTGTGGAAATTGTACTTGTAATGTTTTTTGTTTCAGACTTTTGTCAAAACAAAACAGTACAAAACGTAAAATCAATTTCACATGAAAATTCCACTATGGCTTATCGGCCTGCTTTTCGCGGGCTACACAGCTTGGTGCATCAACTACTGGCATTGCAATGTATGCCACTGTTGCGACGACACCTCAGCTGCTACTCCTGCCACGGGAACTTCCGGCGTCCCTCTTTTTAATTGGAACGCTGACAAGCCCGTTGCTGATGCAAAATTCCCCGACTGGAAGAAAGCCCTGCTCGCTAAGGGTGGTCAAGGCGACACCTTAATGGTTACTGGCTATTACAGAGCTAATGAAGCCAATGGTGAAAAACTTGCTTTAGCCCGTGCCGCTGCTATCCGCGATATGCTGGCTCCTGAATTTCCAGCCAATCGCGTGAAATTATCTGCCAAACTGGTAGATGACGGCCTGGCAGAAGGTGGCAGTCCAAAAGAAAGCGCAGGATTCTCTTGGCTTAAAATGATACTTAAGAAAGAGGATAGTGCTATTATTGAATCAGACAAAGATGTGATTCTACTCTTCCCTTACAATTCGACAGAAAAGGAAAGCGACCCGAAAGTGGATGCTTATCTGAAAGACCTCTGCGAGAAGCACAAAGCTGACAACGTTACCTTCGTGGTCACGGGTCATACAGACAACGTGGGTACGGACGAGGAAAACATCTCACTCGGCCTTTCGCGCGCCAAAACTGTGGCCAAAACCCTGGCCGCCAATGGTATAGCTGCTTCTCGTATCAGTACGCAATCTAAAGGTGAATCCGAGCCTGCGTCTTCTAACGACACCGAAGAAGGCCGCCAGCAAAACCGCCGCGCTGTCATCACTGCCAACCGTTAAACATTCAAAATAAAACTAGCCATGCTTTCACATATTCTATTGAATTGTAGCATCTGGGATAATCTCCCCACTGCACTTGCCCTCTGTCTTATCCCATTCCTCCTCGGTTGGCTTGCCGCCCGTGCCTATTACAAAGTAGGCTGGTTGCGCGATCAAGTAGCCGAACTTAGTGGACGCGTTAGTACACTCACTGAAGATTTGACCAACATACGTATGAAACTTTCTGCTGCAGAGTCCGACAGCGAAACGAAGAGTGAACAAATTCGGAAATTGAAAAGCGATCTAATGATGTGCGAAGGAGAGCGCATGGCACTTCGCGAGCAGGCTGACAGTAGTGCTGCTGGATCAGTTAAAAAAGCCGCTGTAGCAGTAGCCGCAACCAGCTTTATGTTTGCCGGTAAAAAGTGGAAATCAGATGATTTAAAAATAGTAGAGGGCATCGGTCCGAAAATTGAGGAATTGCTCCATAATGCGGGCATTAAAACTTGGAAGGAGCTCTCGGAAACCTCTGCTGACCACCTCCAGGAAATCCTTATCGCAGCTGGACCGACTTTTCAAATCCATGATCCTGGCACCTGGGCGCAGCAGGCAGGGCTTGCGGATCAGGGCAAGTGGGATGAACTTAAAAAATGGCAAGATGAATTGGATGCGGGCAAATCCTAATCCATTTCGTTTTTCTTTAAGGAACGTGACCTGAAATGACCACGTTATTATTTTCGCGTTCCTAAACATTGCAACGGGTGGCCAAAATTGGTCGCCCGTTGCCTTTTTTATCAAAAAGTACCTTGAAAAAGCTGCGCTTAGACATCAGAGTTGATAACCTTGCAGCCACATATGAAATAATGGATTTTGAGTACAACTAACGATCCTGACATGAAACAGCTCTCCTTTTTGCTCCTACTCCCACAGTTCTTATTCGCCCAAGCCTTTACCTCTTATTTTAAGGGCGACACTTCTGATGTACAGCCTATTCCGCAAGGTGGTGTGTGCTTAATGGGCGGTGCTACGGAAGATGATAATGCTATGCGCTGGTTTTTACAGCGAGCTAGCGGGGGCGATGTTGTGGTCATTCGTGCCAGTGGTTCTGATGGCTACAATGATTATTTTTACAGTGACCTTGGCATACCTGTTAATTCGGTAGAAACCATTTTGATGCCCAATGCCGCATCTGCCCTGGATCCTTATATCGTGCGGCAAATTCGCAATGCTGAAGCACTTTGGATTGCGGGTGGCGACCAGACTAATTATGTCAATTTTTGGAAAGATAAACCCGTGGAAGATGCCATCCGCTATCTTATTCACGAAAAAAAGGCGGTAATAGGTGGTACAAGTGCTGGAATGGCTGTGCTGGGGGAGGCATATTTTAGGGCTGCAAATGGAACCATCACCTCCGCTGAAGCCTTGGCCAACCCTTTTAATCCTAAGGTTGATATCGGGAATGCCGATTTTCTCGACTACCCTTTGCTCAAAAATACGATTACAGATACCCACTATGACGACCCAGACCGCCGCGGCAGGCATTTTGCCTTTCTTGCCCGGCTTACGCAATCTACAGGTACACGCTTTCGCGGGATTGCATCTGAAGAATACACAGCCGTTTGTATAGATACGGTTGGGATAGCACGGGTTTTTGGTGGGCAGAATTCGCCCGATTTTGCTTACTTTTTGCAAGTCAATTGCACCTTGCCTTTTGCTCCAGAAATATGCTCCCCCTCTACCCCACTGCACTGGGTTCGAGACAGTCAGGCCGTGAAAGTATGCAAAATAAAAGGTACGCCTAATGGTTCAAATACGTTTGACCTACGCGATTGGCACACGGATTCAGGTGGGGAGTGGCAAAACTGGTGGAGTGAAAATGGTGTACTAAAAACTGCTTTAGCAACTGATTTTCAGGGTTGCACCTCAGTCATTTTTGATACGAATTGGGATAGTCAAATTGCTGTTTACCCAAACCCTGCCGGGGATTATTTAAATATTCAAGTGCCCGAAGCGGGAGATATACTTAAAATTCAGCTGATTGACTCGTCCGGCCGTATTCTATACGAGCGCAATCATGAAAATGGTGGCATGACTTGGAGTCCTGCCACCATTTTCATGATTTCAACAAAAAATTTCTCAAAAGGAATGTATTCGCTTCACATCCATGGCGTGTTGGGTGTCGCAGTTCGGAAGGTCGTTGTACAATAGCCTACACCCCGTAATACCGCGCTCCCAGCGTCACCCCTTCCTGACCGATACGTTCCAATCCCCAACGGTTTTCATCTTTGAATACCGATCGTTGTTGCTCGCCCGTATGTAACAATTCGTACTGGTCATAATCTATGACACGACGGTTATTCAACTTTTCAAAAACCCCAAAACGGCTCGCAACAGCCTCCCAACCTTTTTGTACCACGGCCTCAAAAACCTTCGCTTTAGAGCCACTCCCATAGGCTACGAATCCAATTCGCTTTCCTGCGATCGGGGAATGCTCCTTGGCATCGCATTCGAGCGAACTCATTAAAGCCAAGAAAATAGACGCGGTATACAAATTGCCTGTATCCTGACTAGCCCGTTGGGCGCGTTCAAGTTTATCTTTTACAAAACGCTGGTAAAGTGTTGATTCTGATACTGTTTTTAAAAAACCGGCTTGAGCTTTGCCCAAAGATTTCGCATCGCCAAATTGTGTTGCAATGGGCTCCGCAAAGCCAAATTTTGCAACATCTGCTTCCCAAACTCCTTTGCGTTTCCGTTCGTCTACGAACTCCTCCACGAACATCCGTTTTGCATGAAAAGCATAAGGCAGGTGAAAAACCATGCGTGCCCAGCGTTCAGAAAGTGCCAGATATTGATCTTCACGGAACAACTTGGCAGCCACAGCTTTACGGCGGAAATCTGCCAAAGCCTCGGTCATGCGATTCTGGTAACACAGGTTGGAGTATTGACCATCAAAAACCGGGGTTTCTGAAAAACGCTCCCGGCGAGGTTTGAAAAAATCATGAACACTCTCCATCGCAATACCAAATAGTGGACGAATGGCCAACAGCCGGGGCGCATTCTTAACCAGCATCGCTACCGCTCCTGCACCCTGTGTATATTCACCTGTACTCTGGAGTTCGTATTTGGCAATATCGCTGGCCACTACGATTCCAATACGAGTGCGATCAGCAGCCACCCAATCGAGGGTGTTTTGGAGGGCATCTACGGCAGCGATACAGGCAAAGGTCATATCCAATACATCACAATGTCGGAAACAATCGGCGCCGTAACGTGTACCCAAGCGCTGCACCAGCATTTCTACCGCGTAAGTACCTGTGGGTTTTGACATATCCAATGCACTTTCGGTGCCCAGGTAAATCCTCCCGATTTGGCGGGGATTTAGGTTGTTGCGCTCAATCAATTCCGAGATCGCTTCAGCAGCCATGGTAGCTGCATCCTCGTGGACATCACACACGGCCATTTTATAGAGTCCTAGGCCTTGAGACAGCTTTTCGTAAGGGATTTCCCGTTTTTCCGCCAGGGTGCGAATGTCAAGATAATGATTGGGCGCGTAAAACGCCATGTCGTCAATTCCTATAGCCATGCATTAATTGGTTATTGGTTTTTTGGTAACTATCGATTTGTCCGAACGGATTTTTGCCAAAAAGGTTTGGCCAAAGGGCGAAAACCGACCTATGGAGGATAATAAAACAGGCTTATTGCTTAGGGAAGAGCAGGGCAAAGGAAGAAATTCCGATCTTTAGCCCTACAAAATTGCTCGCCATGCCCAAACTCGACGAACAACTCAAAGCCGCAATCGCCAGAATGCCGGTAGCCGAAAAGGATAAAATACTGCTGCGTCTGGTAGCAAAAGACCAGAAACTCGTGCGCAGGTTAGTTTTTGAACTCCTTGAGGCCGGTGAAACCCGCGACGACCGTGCTTCAGCACTTCGGGAGGAAATAGCAAAGTACCTCGCTAAATCTGCCGCCTCTGCCCACAACACCCCGGGGTATCTGCTTCTGGATCTACGCCACTGGAATGCCCGGATTAATGAGCATGTTTTGGCAACAAAAGATAAATCCGGGGAGGTTTCGCTTACGATTTTTATGCTTGCCGAAGGCATGAGGCTACATCATGACATGCTGCGAAAATTTCCCGAAAGGCGCAGTGACACCCTGGCACCTTATGTGGTGAAGCGCACCGCTACTATTTTAGGAAAAGCTAAAAAACTCCATGAAGATTATTTTATCGAATTCCGCCGTGATGCTCAAGAATTATTGGAACATATTTGGGGGTTTCGGCCAACAGCCGTGTTGGCTAAGGAGCAGGGATTGTCGCGGTATTGGGAATTTTGATGGAGTGATGGGGTGATGGAGCGATGAAACGATGGAGTGATAGAGCGATGAAGTGATGAAGTAATCAGTGCCTCGCTTCATCACTTCATCCCTTCATCACTCTATCGCTTCATCACTCCATCGCTTCATCACTCCATCGCTCCATCCCCTTCATCACTCTATCACTTCATCACTCTATCACTCCATCAATTTACTCTGGTGTAAGTTAATTCAAGTTTAGCTGGGAAGGTCAGGCTTTTGGGGCCATAGAGCACTGAACGTTCGGCTGTTCTGCTTCTAGGGTAAACACCGAGATACACGGTTCTGTTTTTGGTATCTGTACTATTGTCGTCGTCAACCATGTGCTGAAAGAGTTCGCTGAGTGTAAGCCGATACCTTGTAACGATAGTGCCATTATCTACCACTTTTTTAGGTGTTCCGCCAAAATTCAAAAAGCCTCCCGTCAAGTTGGGGCCAAAAGAATAAAGTACATCACTGGTTAAGACAAAAACACTATCGCCTTGCAATTGAGTGAAAAACAACTGACTGGCTGGCTTCAGAAATAGATTGTCGTCGGCAACAACAGTAAGCACGAGTTGGGCCTGATTCACGGCAATTTTGTCCAAATATTGTGCCTTCGGGAATTCAACTTTTACTCGAAGACCGTGCATGCCTTGTAGGTAGAGTTTTTCATCAGCGAATTGTTGTCCGATGGCTTGCCCGGCAGGACTGCCTTGATGTTCGTGCTTGAAATGCGTAAATTTGTTTGCACCTGCAAAAAAGAAGTCAAAATTCTTGGCTGTAGTATCTACCTTTTCGTGGTAAAAAAGCCGCATACGGCTCAATGAGTTGCTGTTTAGATTGAAAGCCAGCATTGTGCCCGGGTTAGTTCCTCCCGAAGAAGACATGATTTTCAATCCACGTAATTTGTTATAAAAAAAGGAGTCCAGCGAGAATGAAGCGCTGTCCAGAGTGAAAATTTCCTGTCCAAATTCTGGCTTAAGCGCAATTCTTATAAAAGACCCTTTGATTCCTTCAAAGAGGCTGTCATTCGTAGTAGGTCGGGGTAAAAAAGTGACGCTACCCAATTCCTCAGTCGCTGGAATTGTATTCGTTGAGTAGTAATCTTTGGTATCACTGATCGATTGCCCAGCATCTACACGAAGCACTTTCAAGGTTTGTGTCGTCGAAAGCGTGTCCCCATAAATACCTGCTGAGGCATATTGCAAGTATAAAATTAGGCTGTCAAATTCTTGAGTAATTGGGTCAAAGTTAGGGTTCAGGGTTTCACCCAGCATGAGGGCGAAGATTTCTGAAGAGGACTTTCCGAACTCCGTGTCATTGAGTTCACCACAAAGAAAATATTCAGCGGTAGAACCACGGTCAGAGGTCAAGGAACTGTCTTCTCGTTCGATAGTACAACGGACTTCTACAGTATCCGTGAATACAAATCTGTCATAACCTTCCTGGTCGAGCAAGTCAGCACCTAAAGTGCTTGGTTTTTTGCAGCCAGCCCAAATCGCAAGGGCGGCAAATAAAATGCCGACTATGGCAGGTAATTTTTGCTTCATATATGTGGTCATGTAAAATGTTTATTGGTGACTAGTTTATTGGTGGTGGACAATCTTGAAGATTGGTTGCTCCAAGAAAAAATAAGAAGATCTAATGATCCAGCAATCAACCAGCCAACCCATAAACCAATAATCCACTTATGCGGTCACCCCTTCAGTCAGGCTTTTCAAAAAGTCGAGATAGCCGGGTAGCGCCTCATCAGCAGGTTGCCAAGGGAGCACAGGTTTTTCGCCTGCCGCCGAAAAATACGGAACGCTGGTATCGAGCGATTCGCTGCCGATGATCACAGCATCTGCATAATGTGCAGCACCCTTGTGCATCGAAACCTTATCACCATCATGATAAGGCTCAAGATGCTTTTTAGTCAGGTTGTTGATGGCCGCTTTTTGGAAAAAACGCTCACCACCCTCGTGTTCGTGAGGGGTGTCGTATGCGCCATAAATGATCTGTGCATTGGCAAAAATCGGCTCCGTTTTGTAAGCGGTGCGCAGGTATAGTGGCAATAAACTGGTCATCCATCCTTGGCACATGATATAATCAGGTGGCCAGCCAAATTTTTTCACGGTCTCAATGGCGCCTTTGCAAAAGAAGGCAGCGCGATCCGCATTGTCTTCAAAAGGTACTCCCTTGTCGTCTTCAAACACCATTTTGCGTTTGAAAAATTCTTCATTGTCAAGGAAATAGACCTGAAGGCGGGAGCCTGGCAAGGAGGCTACTTTGATGAGCAATGGGTAGTCATCATCGTCCACGATAATATTCATCCCACTAAGTCGCACGACCTCATGAAGGCGGTGACGGCGTTCGTTTACCACACCAAAGCGTGGCATTAGGATGCGTAGTTCGAAACCTTGATCGGCAAAATACTTGGGAAGTTTCCCCACGAGCTCAGAAATGTCGGTACCCTCGGTGTAGGGTGCGAGTTCTTGCGTGATAAGGAGCAGTCGCTTCTTTTCCATGTGTCAAAAAACCAGACTTGATTGGTGTGTGTAAAGCACGATATTATTACAAAACCGAAATTCGGGAAGCGCACGCGGAAGGGTTATCAATACCTTGCTCCACGAAATTCGGGTGCAAAAGTATAAAAAAAGGCAGGTTTTATTTTCAAAGAGTTTGAATCAAAATTTTGAGTGACCTCAATCTTCTCCTTTTCGGTCTAAAACACGGAAAATGAAGGCATATTCGTTCTTCTCATCAGGCTGATGGGCTTCGCGCCAAATTTCTTCCCATTCATCGGGGTTGATTTGAGGAAAGAATACATCTCCTTCTACCTCCAAGGCTACTTCTGTGACGTAAATTCGATCCCAAAGGTCAACGGTTTCTCTATAAATTTCACCGCCTCCGATGATAAAAACCTCGGTTTCATCGCCATCGAACGCCATTCCAAGGGCATCTTCCACGGAGTGTGCGACCAGTATGCCATCGGCTGTAAAAAACGGGTCTCGGGTCACCACAATATTTGTGCGCTTCGGAAGCGGACGGCCAATGCTGTGAAAGCTGTTGCGTCCCATGATGATATGATGCTCCAAAGTCGTTTTTTTGAAGTACGACAGATCGGCGGGCAGGTACCAAGGGATCTGATTGTCTTTGCCGATCACATTGTTTTTAGCTGTGGCGACTATAGCTGAAATGATCATTTAGTGGTAAGTGGTTGTGAACATGAGTCATCCCGAATTTTTTCTTGGGTATCAAAAAAGAGAAATTCGAGATGACTCATGTTTATCATTCATCCTTTAAGATTGCAGCTTACTGTTACGTTGGCTGTAGCCAAAATATACCAAAAAGCCCAAAACCATCCATACCAGTGCCGCTTTGAGCGTAAATGGATCAATGGCCACAATCATACCCAGGCAAATGAGGGCTCCAAGAATTGGCACCAAAGGCACCAGTGGTGTACGGAATGGGCGATGTTGATCTGGGTTGGAACGGCGCATAAACAA
Source organism: Chitinophagales bacterium (assembly GCA_038327555.1). Taxonomy (GTDB): domain Bacteria; phylum Bacteroidota; class Bacteroidia; order Chitinophagales; family Saprospiraceae; genus M3007. Next base: position 4,076 of record JBBQLD010000072.1, on the reverse strand, counting down.
CACGCCAAGGCTTACCAGTACAAAAGCCAACAGGGTTCCAAATGAAGTAAGATCGCCAGCCACACTTCCGGGTACAAAGGCCGCAAAAGCCCCTACAAAAAAGAACAAAATCATGTTGGATTTGTAAGGGGTGCGGAATTTCGGGTGCAACTCAGCAAAGACTTTCGGAATTAGCCCGTCGTTGGCCATAGAGTAGAATACCCGGCTTTGCCCCATCAACATCACCAGGATTACAGACGAGAAACCTGCCAGGATAGCGACGGTAACTGCCGTAGCAAGCCATTCGTAGCCTGGCATGTGATGCTGAATGGCATAGGCTACGGAAGCTTCTTTTCCTGCGCCACCAAATTCTGTCCAGTTGGCTACCCCGGTGAGGACATAGGAAAAAAGGATATAAAGTACCGTACAAACTGCCAATGAACCCAAAATGCCAATGGGCATATCGCGTCCGGGGTTTTTGGCTTCTTGTGCTGCAGTAGACACCGCATCAAAGCCAATAAAGGCAAAAAATACAATGGCAGCACCACCGAGTACACCGCCCCAACCATGCTTGAAAAAGCCTTCGTGCCCAGCTGTGCCTTCAGGAATCATGTAGGGCGTGTGGTTGGCAGGGTTAATAAATTGCCAGCCGATTGCGATGAAAATCAGTACAATAGATACTTTAATCGCTACGATAACGGCGTTCAGCATGGCTGATTCTTGTGTGCCTCTGATCAGCACCAAGGTCAGGATGAGAAGAATGACCAAAGCTGGAGCATTCATAATACCATCTTCCATCGGGCCGTGACACCATTCATAAGGTATGGCCCCGCCAAGGAGTTTATTCAAGTATTCCGACCAGGCTACCGAAACCGTGGCAGCACCGAGTGCGTATTCCATAATCAGTGCCCAACCAATGATCCAAGCCACAAACTCGCCCATTGTGGCATAAGCGTAAGTGTAGGCGCTTCCTGCAATTGGGATCATTGAAGCGAACTCTGCGTAACAAAGTCCCGCAAATGCGCAGCCAATAGCAGCTACAATGAATGAAAGTGTGACGGAAGGCCCGGCAGCCTCAGCAGCAGCAGCAGCGGTGCGCACAAAAAGGCCCGCACCGATGATGGCCCCAATACCGAGTGCCACAAGATTCCAGGCACCAAGCGTACGTTTTAACCCTTTTTCAGAGTCATCTGCTTGCGCTAAAAGTTGAGAAAGGGGTTTGCGTACCCAAAGATTTGCCATATAAGATAGAGTTTTAGTTTTGAAATTCGTGGGGCGAAAGATAGAGCGGTTTTTGAATTTGCAGTAATGGTGTTAAAAACTGCCTTGCATCAAAGTATGCACTCTTTAAAAATCTTTTTTTTAACCCGTAGATTTACAGGACTTTCGCATCCTCAAACAAAACTTATGAACGGTAAATATATTCAATACCATGAAAAACAACGAAAATCATCCCCGCCAACTTTCCCAAGCAGAATTGGATTTGTTGTGGCAGGAAAATTTTGAAATCGAAAAGTCCTCGAAAGCTTCCATTGTGAAAGATTGGCTGCCACGCTACACCGGGATGTCCTTGGATCAATTTGGCGAGTACATCCTGCTGGTCAACTTTGGTGGGTATGTCAAGGAATTTGCGGACCAGCATGGGGTGGAAATTTATGGACTTGAACGTCCGATGCAAGCCGCAACGGCCGACGGAATTACGATTATAAATTTTGGCATCGGAAGTCCTAACGCAGGCCTCGTGATCGACCTTCTGGAAGCCATACACCCCAAAGCTGTACTGTTTTTGGGCAAATGTGGCGGACTAAAAACAGGTAAAAACCACAATGGCGATTTAATCCTACCTATTGCAGCCATCCGGGGCGAGGGTACGAGCAATGACTACTTACCCCCCGAAGTGCCCGCTTTACCCGCCTTTGCCTTGCAAAAAGCAGTGTCAACCACCATCCGTGAGTACGAGCGCGACTACTGGACAGGCGTAGTATACACCACCAATAAACGTGTGTGGGAACACCGGGAAGATTTCAAGGCTAAACTTCGCGACCTGCGCTGCATCGCTATTGATATGGAGACGGCCACCATTTTTGTAGCGGCCTTTAAAAATCAGATGCCTGCTGGCGCTTTGCTACTCGTGAGCGATATGCCAATGACCCGCGACGGGATCAAAACCGAAGCCAGCGATAGGATGGTGACGACTCAATTTGCCAAAACCCACCTGGCAATTGGCGTGGATTCGCTGAAGCAATTGATGAACCACAGGATGACGGTGAAGCATTTGCGGTTTTAGTCATAGCGGTTTTTTTATGATGCAAAGGCTAACTTTACAGCACATTACCAAACATTTGCCAATAAACACTTGCCACTAATCTGGCATTACCTTTTCGTCATGAAAAAATTGATATCCTTCCTGCTAGGTTTTCTTTTTTTGGGCCAAATATCGGCGCAACCTACCGCCCCAGCCGCTCGTCCACTCTCGCTGAGCGAAAGCTTGACTTTGGCGCTTGTGTACAGTACTCAAATCAAAAAGAACAAAATAGACCGCCAAATACTGGAACGCCGAGTTAAAGAAGCGCGAAGTGAAGGGTTTCCACAAATCACGGCGGGCCTAAATCTTGATTATTGGCCCCTTTTACCGACTCAATTGTTGCCTGGGGAACTTTTTAACTTGGCGGAAGGTACGTTCATTCCGGCTCAATTTGGTCGGCCGTGGCAGCTCAGTGGCAATGTGATGCTCGAACAAAACCTCATCAATGAATCCGCACGGCGCAATGTACCCGCACTAAAAACGACACGCGGCATCAGTGATTTGATGATAGAGCGCTCCGAATATGAGGTGATTTTCAGCACGGCTACTGTTTTTTATCAGACCCTGCAGATGGAACAATTGCTTCGTGCTGTGGATGCTAATCTGGTGAAATTAGAAGCCCTTCAGGGCATGGCACAACTTCAGCTAGATAATGGATACGCGGTTCCGACGGATGTGAAGCGTATCCGGGTGGCAAAAACCAATCTCGAAACGCAGCGCCAAAACCTGCTTACCGGGATCAGCGGTTTAAGGCAAACTTTGCAATTCTTATGCGGGCTGCCCTTTGACGAAGCCCTCGACCTTAGTGCAGAAATTGGTTCGCCAGCCGCAGACTCAGCGCGTTGGCAAAGCCTCAGTCTCGACCCCTCAACTACTACAGAAAGCCGATTGATCGCGGATAATCGCGAACTGTTGCGCATTCAGCATCGGAGTACCATAGCAGAAGCCCTTCCCAGTCTCAAAGCCTATGCGATGATTTCGGCACAGGGATTCCGGGATGACATCAACTTTTTTGATATTGATCGGCGCTGGTACGGTGTGGCAGGCGCAGGCGTGCGCTTAAAAATACCGATTTTTGATGGGTTCCGGGTGCGCAATAAGGCTCTGGTGTACAAACTGGAAGAACAAAAGCTGGAAGAGGATCACCGACAACTAAACAATGCCAAAACACTCGAATTCAGACTATCTCGGGAGCAATTAGGCACCAGCCTTCGCACGCTGCGGTCTCAAAGCGACAATGTGGCACTGGCACGCGAAATTACCGATAAACTCGTGCTGCAATACAAAGAAGGGGTTGCGTCATTGACCGATCTGCTCAATGCCCAAACAGCACGCTCTGAAGCGGAGACAAACTATTGGCAGCAGGTATTTAGTTACAAACTTGCGGTATTGAAACTTTTAAAAACAGCCGGGCAGCTGGAGCTTTTGAAGGGGTGATTTCATGGGGTCATAAATTAATCAAGCGCAATAGTGACAATCAAGGAAACAACGAGCGTCGTGGCGTCGTGTTACGTAAAATAACGTAGCCAACTAATTCAGCTTACTCGGCAAAATCATCCTAAATTCAGGAATTTCTACCTCAAAAAGCGCGCCCTCGTGATAGCGGGACATGAGATAATTGCCGCGCATTTTGCCCAGTTCGGTATTGAGATCACAAAATGAGGCATATTCATAACGCTCACCAGGGGCTAAAATAGGCTGTTCACCCACGACGCCTTCGCCTTCAACTTCTCGAACCTGAGCAGCACCATCTGTGATAAACCAATGACGGCGAAGCAGTTGCACCGTATGC
>JBBQLD010000071.1:0-13999 GCA_038327555.1 Chitinophagales bacterium | reverse complement strand
ATAAGCGTCAAAGTGCTTATTACTGCTGTCCAATGTCATTACTAATTATATTGTCAGTGTTTATAGTCGTATTGTTTTAAAATCCCCAACATGCTCTTATTTTCTTTGCATATTCTTATGGCTTTGGGAAAATAAGCTCATAAGTGTTTGTCGCATTTTTGATAAAAGCTTTTTGGTAACCGTTCGCCGGGTGTATTTCAAATTGTCGCTGTTGTAAAAGGTTGCGTTAAAAGGTATCTCGAAAATTTTTCGTGAAATAATATTGTGTGTTTCTGCTAATTGAATCCTGTAAGGTTTTAAAAATATTATAGGATTTCGAGCAATTCAAAATACAATTCCGCGACAAGTTTTCAATCTGGGCTTTTTACATACGCCCGGGCAGAATACCATTCCACTATACGCAACAGCGACAATTTGAAATGCACCCCCTTTCGCCCAATATTCCTTGTTTAATTGTAATCATTACTTACGCTTTCTGTTTGCTGTCCTAAATTCTATGTATGCCAAACAACTTATAATCATCGTTTCAATTATGAAATATATGAGCCCTAATAAAGTTATACTGTTGTGGTTAATTATTAAAAATATTATTGTAAGTAGACAGTAAAATAAGTTGGCTATTGAAATTATTTTCAAAAATACGCTCCATTGTTTGTCAACAAAAATAGAGCAAAATATTGAATAAGTTGAAAAAAAGCAAGCAATTCCAAACAAGAGATAAAGTGTTTTTTGGGGCACACCAAATTCCTGTTCAAAAAAGGATAGAATAACAAATAAAAAAGAAGCGCTTAAAAATGCACCAATACTGTCTATCAGGAAAAGTCTCTTTGGATTAGAAGTCAGGTTTTCAATGGCTACTTTCAACATGCTTTGCTATTTATCAAAATTGGTAAATTAAAAAACCCTGTGCCGTAATAATGGTGTCTTGAGGTCTTCTTTTAATGTTTTGGGGCTTACTGAGGTGGCGGAATCATTCTGAGAACAAATATTGAACCTTACGCAAATGTTTTTTCGGAGCAAGTCAGTTGTCATATTGCCAATTCGCTAATATGCATTGGCCATCTCTTCAACTCGTTTGACTTCAAAAAAAATACAAATGTGCCAACAAATGTATTGGCTAATATGCTCCTAAAAATTTATGTCCATTGAAGTGAACTAAATGGTCTGGATTATCAGCAATCCAAACTTCAGTTTCCCATGCAACATCTAACATCCATTTCTTAAAGTCTGGTCAGGATAGAAAACTTGTTACAAATATCAATTCCGCTTTGCAGTCTTTAAGCATTTTCTTTAACCCTAAAACTCTTGTTTCACTCATTGGTCCGGAACTATGAACTGCTTCGATTAAATAAAGCCAATTTTTCTTTTTGCTGTAAGCGATTATGTCAGGAAGTTCATCGTGTGAAAGTTCAAAGAATTTCAACTTTTTGAGTTCCTCCAATTCTATGTGAAGTGTTTTGTTGGATGTGTCACCAATAGACTTGTTGCGGTGGAGGGCTTTGAGTGGGGAAATTTGTCATTTTTTCGAATGCCTAGGCAAATTTTGCAGTCGAAATCGGGCACATTCGGCGAAAAATTTAACGAAGGCATTCGGAAAAAGGACTTTTTACCCGCCAAAGCCACCCACCGCAACAAGTCTAATATAAAGCACAGAACAGTCACCTCCGAAACGAGGAAGAAATTCTTCAATAATTGCTTTTTGTAAAACATTATGTTCGCCAAGTGATAGTTCAATTGGTTTGCCGTTCGGAAGTTTTACAGGGATTTTTTCAAGGTCTCTTTTACGTGAAAGAATGTCAGTAAGTGATGGTTTGTTTTTATTGAATGACTTTAAATTCTTTGTCCAGTTGGATCTTTTGTATGTTACTATTAGATGTTTAAAATCTGGATGCAATGCGTAACCTCTTGTTGGATCATTTGTGGCAGAACCTTTGTTTACGCCGCTGTTTACAACAATGTCGGCAAGCACAAGAAGTTTTAAATCTTTTCTTCTAATATCGTCATAAGAGCCTGATGAGATTTTCTCTTCGAAGTTTTTGTTTACAAGGTTTATTATGTCACGTGATTTAAGATTTGCGTTTTCTTTCGCATCGCTCCAGTCTTTTGTTACACCAGCACCAGCAAGAAAGCAAACAGCCATTCTTTCAAAACCTCTTTCGGTTTTTGTCATAGGAATACCAACGCTCTCCAAAATGTCGAGTGCTTCATTTATGATTTTTTGAACAGCCTTTGATTTAGTGCTTTTGGGTATGTAATTCTTCATATTAAAAAAGTGTCAGCACTTGATTAGGCTGTAAATTGTTTTCTATAATTTCTTCTGCTGAGTAAAGCTCTTCCATTTGAAAACATTCTTTCAATGCTAATGCCATTTGATATGCTAGAAGGGGAGGGACAGCATTTCCTATTTGATTAAATCTTTGTGTTTCGTTACCGACAAACTCATACCAGTCTGGAAAACTTTGTAGTCTAGCAGCTTCACTATGTAAAAGCCTTCTTCTTTTTCCATCTTTTAATCTTACTCGTTGCATATCACCTGTTGCACCTGCAAGATTTCTACAAGTCAACGTTCTTGCTGGTTTGTCGGCATACAAGTCTCTTGGATTGATACACGATGATGCCTTTTCATATTTAGCAACATAAGTGTCCATTGATGCGGTAAAAAATTTACTTTCGGGCGGAGTAGTAAACATTGTGTCGCCTATAGCTTTTCCAACTGTTACTTTATGGTAATTAGGTTTTGGAAAATTTAATTTTGCTCGATGCCCGAAAACAAAAAGCCTTTCTCTGTTTTGAGGAACACCAAAATTCACTGCATTGAGCAATTTGAAGTCTATCATATAACCAAATTTTCGAAGTTCTGTCAGCACTAAATCGAAATACCATTTGTTCGTATATAAAAGTCCTCGAACATTTTCAAACATAAAAACTTTCGGCTGTAACTTCTTAACTGCGTCTATAAAAATAGGAAAACCGTCTCTGGCATCTTCCATACCTTTTTGGTTACCTCCAACACTAAAAGGTTGGCAAGGTGGTCCGCCAATTACAATGTCTGCTTGTGGATATTCAAAGTCAAGGTCAAGTTTTGTTGGGAAGCAGGCTTGAGCGTTTCGTTTATGTAGTTTACGTAATTTGTCATTGATTTTGTATGTGTCAAAGATAATAAAAACAGATCTGTTTCAGCACTTTCGTTTATGGTTTGTAATGTCGCAATTGGATTACCGTTAACTCGTAAATATCCGAACCTATTAAACCTAAACGCAAAAGTAATGCAAAACCCTTGACCCTACAAACAGGCCCCTAAGCTCTCTAAGAAGCACATCGGCCTGAAAAAACGGCGCAACAGGATTCCTCCCATTGCGCCGTTTTTGATTTAAAAGATCCAGAAAGATTTATGCTTCCGCTTTCACCCGCTTCACCTTGGTAACCCCATTTCCACTACCGGTTGGCTTTTTTTCAAGCCCAATCGCAATTTCCAGCACCTCAAACATACGGTCTACGTAATGGAAGCTCAGCCCTTTGATGTACTCTTGCTCGATTTCCTCTACGTGTTTTTTGTTGTCCTTGCAAAGGATAACTTCGCGGAGGCCGGCGCGTTTGGCGGCAAGCATCTTTTCCTTAATCCCGCCCACTGGAAGCACTTTGCCACGCAGGGTTATTTCGCCGGTCATAGCTAAAAAAGGCTTGAGCGGTTTGTTCGTAAAGGCCGAAGTGATGGCGGTAAGCATCGTTACCCCTGCCGAAGGCCCATCTTTTGGAATAGCACCTTCCGGGATGTGGATATGGATGTCATTCTTTTCAAATGCTTCGTTCTCAATACCCAGCTGCTCGGCGTGGGCCCGGATGTAGCTCAGCGCAGTAGTAGCACTTTCTTTCATTACATCACCGAGATTACCGGTTAGCTGTAGGCGACCACTGCCCTTGTTGAGGCTGACTTCGATAAACAAAATCTCGCCGCCCACCGAAGTCCAGGCGAGACCTATGGCTACGCCAGAAGACTGTTTCTCCTTGTACACTTCAGAATCGTACTTGGTAGGGCCAAGTATGGCACTCAAATGCTCCGGCTTCACGGTCGGGTCATACGCCTCTTCCATCGCTACTTTTTTAGCAATAGAGCGCATAACAGAGCCAATCTCTCGAGAAAGGTTCCGAACCCCGCTCTCTGCGGTGTAGCTCTGCACTATTTTGACCAAGGTCTTTTCATTGATCTTAATCTGTCCAGGCTTGAGGCCGTGACCTTTTCGCTCCGAGGGTACCAGGTGCCGCCGGGCAATCTCCACCTTTTCTTCTTGAGAATAGCCCGCGATATCGATGATTTCCATTCGGTCAAGCAAGGCTGGCTGGATGGTGCTAAGTGTATTGGCGGTGGCGATGAATAAGACTTTCGAGAGGTCAAACTCAAGCTCCAGGTAGTTGTCGTAAAACGATGTATTTTGCTCCGGGTCAAGCACTTCTAAAAGCGCAGAAGATGGGTCGCCCCGAAAATCTTTGCCTACTTTATCAATTTCGTCCAGAATGAAAACAGGGTTACCCGCTTTGGCTTTTTTCAAAGACTGAACGATCCTGCCCGGTAATGCCCCGATATAGGTTTTGCGGTGTCCGCGAATTTCAGCTTCATCATGCAGGCCACCGAGGCTCATGCGGATGTATTTGCGCTTCAATGCGCGGGCAATGCTGGCGCCCAGAGAGGTTTTGCCTACCCCGGGAGGGCCTACCAAGCAAAGGATCGGCGCCTTCATATCTCCTTTGAGTTTCAAAACGGCCAAATGTTCCATGATGCGATCTTTCACCTTGGTTAGCCCGTAGTGGTCGCGATCCAGTACAAATTGCACCTTTTTTAGATCAAACTGGTCTTTCGTATATTCTTGCCAGGGTAGTTCCAGCAGGGTTTCAAGATAAGTTATCCCAATAGCATATTCAGCAATCTGAGGATTCACTCGACGCATTTTATTCACTTCCCGGTAGAAAGCTTCGTCTACGGGCTTTGGCCATTTCTTCTTCTTGGCACGTCGAACCAAGGCATCTATTTCCTCCTCTTGCGGGTTGTTGCCGAGCTCTTCCTGAATCGTTTTGAGTTGCTGGTTGAGGTAATAATCGCGTTGTTGCTTTTCGATGTCGACCCGCACTTTCGACTCAATCTGATCTTTCAGTTCAAGGAGTTGCAGTTCCGAATCCATGTGTTGGAGAATGGCACTGGCCTTGTCTTTGAGGTTGTTGATCTCCAGAATTTCCTGCTTGTGGTTGACCGGGATACCCAGGTTGGAAGCAATGAAATTGAGCAAAAAATTATCGTTATTAATGTTTTTCAACATCACAACGGCCTCTGAAGGGATTTGTGGCGAGAGCTCTATGATTTGGCGTGCAGCATCGCGAACGCTGCTGATCATGGCGCGAAATTCGAGTTTGTTTTTAGGCGGATCGTATTCGAGCGTGCTGATTTGGCCGACCATGTAAGGGTCGTCGTGCATCAAATCGTCGAGGTGAAAACGCTTGCGGCCTTGCAGAATAGCCGTTGTGGAGCCATCGGGCATTTTGAGGAGTTTCAAAATACGCGCCACGGTACCCACCCGGTAAAGGTCGCGGGCAGAGGGCGATTCAATTTTGAGATCCTTTTGAGAAAGCACACCAATATACCGATCGCCTTCGTAAGCCCGTTGAACAGCACGGATACTTTTGTCGCGCCCCACAGTGATGGGTGTGACGATTCCGGGGAACAGCACAGTATTTTTTAACGGAAGAAGCGGCACGGTGTCCGGGAACACCTCACCCGCTTTTTCGTCGTCTTCTTCAAGCGAGAAAAGAGGCACGAAGTCAGGCTCATCGTCTGACTGTTGCGACATTAAATAGTTATCAAACATACGGATAGATACGAGTGGGGGAAGAGGGGTTGAAAACGCCGCGTTTTTCAATGACGCAAACATGGGAAATAAAGCTGGGAAATAGGGTGGGAAAAATGGGTTTGTGTCAAATTGCCAACAAATTTGTCCAATTACGACCATTATCCTTCATGGCAAACAACCTGCCAGCCCGAAAAATTGCAGGCTTTGGCAGATTAGAAAGGTGTGAGCGCGACAAAACGTCAGGTTAAAACCGAAGTAGCACCAACCTCAACCTGCCCCGAAACTCTGATGGCACGAGGCATTCCGAGGCATTTATTTGCAAAGAGTCTCTAAAACGCAGGCGAAGATTTTGGTTCAAAGTATTGAGCAAGCTGTTGCGGTCAAATACGCCAATTGGATTGATTACATATTCGCTACAGGTGTTTTCATACTTGATTTCATCGTTGAAAAAGAAGCGCATCCGTTCTGCGTTGCGCATGAGGAAATAGGAGGAAAAAGTGCCCTCATCGTCTTGTGAGTACTGTTTTTTGTGCAAAGCGGTTTTCCATTGTGCCTGGCCGTCGGGCTGAAATCCTACAACAAAAACATCGTCGTAGTAATAGTCTACAATCATCCGCATTCCATCCCGGAAAAATCCACGGCCGGCTGCGGCACCCCGTTGTACTTCGTGATACCGTTCGGCAACCAGGATGATGCCGCCATCTTGTCGCAAAAGCAATTCGCGCAATTCTGCATCTGAAACTCCTCGCGAATCTTCTCCAACATCTTTTTGCCGAAGAATGGACATAAATTTCTCATCAAAGGGTTCATAACGGAGCACTTGCGCCAAGTCTGAACCCGGAGTAGTGCTGAAATAAAACGCTCCATTTGCGCGCTCCCGACCTTTTTCTGCCCAAAGTCCTGCTGCGCTGAGGCGGTTGTTTTGATTGTCAAAAATAAATTTGAAATTGACAGTCAGGTACCCTCCAAGCGGCACATGATTCGTTCGGATCCCCGATGCATCAAAACGGAGAATATTGAACTCGTGTTTGTCAAGTTTACCTCGTCGATTGTTTTTTTCAGTCACCCAAAAGAATGCTCCAGCATTGCTGAGTGCCAGTTCGGGTTGCCGGTCTTCAAAAAGATCGGCGCTCGGCTCTACCACCGCAGCAGTATCCCACAACAGTTGCATTTTGTCCAGGTGGAAACAGGTGGCCTCGATTCTGTCGCGGTCAGCAGTATTGTAGACGACCACACAATTTCGATCGTCGCTGCGGACGATATCAAGGACAGGCGTATTAAAAAGTCTTTCACCATAGTCCTTGAGCATCATACTATCGATGAGGTTGGCCTCTGGGTCGTACTTGTGTACACGCAGAAAAGTGTGCCCTCGGCGTCGCATCTGGTACACCACCGAAAAATCATTTCGACCAGGCACTACGCTCAATACGCGCATACCTCTTCGGTCGAGGTCATCAAGACTTTTGCTCCAACTGAGGCGCATTTGTGTGTCGAAAGCCTGCACTACGAAATCATCATATCGGTCGCGGAAAACCAAAATACGATCGCGCATACGCCCGATGAGTTCATAACCATAATCCGAGCGGATGAAAAGCGGGTCAGACACAATAGCTGATTGGCTGAATAAGGCGTTGAAGGCCAGGCCAGAAAAAAGCAGCGTAAGCAATAGTTTTTGCATAATAGAAGACTGTTGGTCGATTCAGTTCAATGATTTAGAGGCATAATAGTTCCAAAATTAAAGAGAAATTTGCACCCATGAAAATTCTCCTCTTAAACGGCCCAAACCTGAACCTGCTTGGAACGCGCGAACCGGATATTTATGGCAATCAAAGTTTCGAAGATTTTTTTTTATCTCTGAAAAACAGCCTGCCCGAAGTAGCACTCGAATATTTCCAGAGCAACCATGAAGGCGCATTGCTCGATAAACTTCATGAAGCAGGTTTTAGTGCCGACGGCATCGTGCTCAATGCGGGTGCACTTACCCATACTTCAGTTGCCTTAGCTGATGCTATAGCGGCCATTTCCACGCCTGTAATTGAAGTCCACATCAGCAATGTACACCGAAGAGAGCCATTCCGTCACCATTCTTTTTTGTCGGCGCATTGTGTCGGGAGCATTGTCGGGTTGGGCTTGGAAGGATATCGGTTGGCGGTGTTGTGGTTTTTGAAACGGGGTTGACTTGTAGTTTTACGGCAAATATTAGCGAATTCACGGATTTCTTTGTTAGTACTTCCTCCTTAGGCTTTATATTCGCCGCAGTCTAAAGTCCGTCAGTCTAGTATCCAAATCTGTATCCATGCTTAATCGACTATTTCCCTTGGCATTCCTATGCCTTGCGAATACGCTTTTCGCCCAAAGCTTCTACGAACCTGCAAGCTTGCAGGAAATCAAACTCACGTTTTTCCAAACGAACTGGGATACCAAGCTTGATTCCCTCAAAGCGATCGACAACGGCGATTATCTCCTGGCTAAATCTGTTGAAATAAACGGCCAACTATTTGACTCTGTTGGTGTAAAGTACAAAGGGAACAGTTCGTATAACGCAAACAACGCCAAAAATCCTTTACATATAGAATTGAATTTTGTCAAAAAAGGACAAAATTACAAAGGCGTGAAGGACATCAAACTAGGCAATGGCTTCTCTGATCCGACCTTCGTGCGCGAGCCACTTTCTTACGAAATCGCCCGGAAATACATGGACGCGCCCCGCGCCAACCACGCCAAAGTGTGGATGAATGGCACCTATTGGGGCTTGTATGGAAATGTAGAAAGCATCAATAAGCAGTTCCTGCAGCAACATTTTTATACCAACGGCAATCGCTCATTTTTTAAATGCAATCCGGAAGACTTTGGCGGGCCGGGTACGGGCGGCAACTACCCCGACCTCGTTTATTCCAGTGCGGATAGCGCGTTTTACTTTACAAAATACGATATCCAGTCTGATTACGGCTGGGCCGAGCTGCTCCAACTCATGGAGACCCTCAAAAATAACCCAAACTCCGCAGCCAATATCCTTGATGTAGACCGCGCACTATGGATGCTCGCGTTCAACAACGTACTAGTGAACCTCGACTCCTACACCGGAGCCTTTGCTCAAAACTATTACCTCTACCACGACAAAAATGATCGGTGGTTGAGCACGGTTTGGGATTTGAACATGAGCTACGGCGCGTTCCCAATGCTTAGCACCAATCAGATGCTCACGCTCACGCAGATGAAACAAATGGACCCGCTTGCGCAGTCCACCAACTCCAACCGTCCGCTCATCAAACAACTGCTCGCCAACCCAACCTGGAAGCGAATGTACCTCGCCCACTTGAAAACCATCTTGCTTGAAAATTTTGCTTCCGAGTCAGCTTACAAAGATAGAGCCCTCGAACTCCAAGCCGTAATTGATGCGGCGGTGCAGGCTGACACTAAGAAATTTTATAGTTACGCTAACTTCCAAACCAACGTAACCAGTACCATTACCACAGGCGGTGGAGGCCCTTTTTCAACGATTCCTGGTATTGCTGATTTGATGAATGCTCGGCACAGTTTTTTGATTGCCAACGCAAACATTATCCCGGTTGCGCCGAGTATTACAAATATCTCCGGGAGTGGAATTACCAATTTTGCCATGACAGCTCAGGTGCAAAATGCCACCACGGTTACGCTTGCATGGCGGGCTGATACCTCTAATGTGTTCCAGAAAACGGCCATGTTCGACGACGGCCAACATCAGGACGGCGCAGCGGGCGACGGCATTTTTGGCGCATCCTTCGCGCTCACCGATCCTACAGGACAATACTACATTTATGCTGAAAATGCGCAAGCCGGAACCTTTAGCCCAGCCCGCGCGGAGCACGAATTTTATCTCGCAACCCCTGATTTGCCTAATCTTGGTGAAGTTGTAATCAATGAATTTATGGCCGACAACAAAACGGGAGAGCTAGACGAAGCCGGTGAAAATGAGGATTGGCTTGAACTGTACAACAATACGAATAGCCCCATCAGTTTGTTCGGACTATATCTTTCTGACGACAATACCAATCGCAACAAGTGGGCCTTTCCAGCCAATGTGAGTATTCCGGCAAAAGGCTTCCTTGTCGTGTGGCTCGATAACGATGATTTGCAAGGCCCCTTTCACGCAAATTTCAAACTCAGTGCTGGAGGCGAGACACTTTTCCTTTCCGATGGGGCTTCTCTTGTACTTGACGAAATCACTTTTGGCCAGCAATTACCCGATGTTACTTTCGGTCGTTATCCAAATGGAACAGGAGGATTTACGTTTATGCCACCTACGTTTAATGCGATTAACTCTTTGACAATCAATACATCAGAACCTTATTCGGATGCTTATTTGAGTGCTTTCCCCAATCCATGCTCTGGCGTTTTTCGACTGAGGTCTAACATCCCGCTCGGCACCTTGAGGGTATTGAATTATTTGGGGCAAGTAGCCTATTCAGAAGATTTTGGCAGCGAAACGGAAGCGGTTTTACACCTTGAAAACTTGCTTGCAGGACTTTATTTTATTCAAACGGAAAATGCGGTCGCTCGGGTGGTAAAGCAGTGATTTTCTGCTAGGCCTCAGAGGTTTTTTAAAACTATGAAGTCTCTACTATAGAATTAACACATCAACCATGTCAAATCCATGAACACAAAAAAGCTACGCCTTTTTTTTGCCCTCACGGCAATTTCCAGTTCGACTTTGCTCCCAGCACAAGTCGTGGTAAACGAATATTCTTGTGCCAATTGGAGGCAATTTTATGATTTTTATCAAGAAACCGAGGATTGGATCGAACTATACAATCCATCAGCTTCCCCCGTGAATTTGACCGGATTCCACCTCAGTGACAACGACAATAAGCCAACGAAATGGCCTTTCCCTGCAAATTCAGTCATCAATGCCAATAGCTACTTAATTGTGTGGTGCTCCGGTCGCGATTTGAAAGATCCACAAGGGGAACTACACGCGAATTTCAAGATGACGCAGACAAAAAACAATGCGGAGCACATCATTTTTGCCGACCCCAATGGGACGGTTTTGCAAGATATTAAGGTTGAAAAAACACAAACCCACCAATCATGGGCTCGTTTCCCGGATGGCTCAAATGAGTGGCGAATCTCACTCGAACCGTCTTTGGGTGGCTCTAATGACAATGCCTTTACCGCCATAACTTATGCAGCGCGACCGATCATGAGCCAAGTAGCAGGATTCTACACGGGCGAATTGACGGTGGCAATAAGCAGTACCGAACCAGATGCCGTGATTCGCTACACGTTGACGGGAACAGAACCCAATAGCAATTCGCCGGTGTATACCCAGCCGATTGTACTGACGCATACTACGGTGCTGAAGGCAGCAGCTTTTAGCAATAATCCTTTGATTTACCCAAGTTTTGTTCAGTTTAATACCTATTTTGTAAACGAAGCACACACGTTAGCGGTGGTATCTGTAGCCTCGGACGGGGTGCTTGAGTTGGCTAATGGGGATCAAAGTTTGAGGCCTTTGGGGAGCATTGAATTTTTTGACAAAAGTAAGGAGCGCAAAGCCCGCACCTACGGTGAATTAAACAGTCATGGCCAGGATTCCTGGGCCAACGACCAGCGGAGCCTCGACTGGGTGAGCCGCGACGAAATGGGTTATAATTACGCCTTGCAGGAAAAACTTTTCCCCCTCACCGAACGCGATGAATTCCAGCGTATCATCCTCCGCGCTTCGGGCGACGACAATTACCCTGCCGCCCACCGACCAGCAAATGAGGGAAGTGCGCACGTTAGGGACGCCTACGTTCAAAATTTGGCCAAACGGGGCGAACTAAATTTGGATGTTCGCGTCGCAGAAAAGTGTATCGTCTACCTGAATGGTGAATACTGGGGCGTATATGATATGCGTGAAATCCCGGATGACCACGATTACACGGATTACTATTATGGCCAGGGGAAATACGACCTCGAATATGTACTGACCTGGGGCGATACCTGGGCAGAATACGGTGGCGACCCAGCAATCAACAACTGGCACGCTATGCGGGCATACATAATGGGGAATAACATGAACAACCCTGACAAATTCAAGTATGTGGATGACCGATACGACTATAAAAGCTTGATTGACTATGTGATTGTCAATTCATTCACGGTTTGTACCGACTGGCTGAATTACAATACGGGCATCTGGAGAGGGCTGAATCCGGAGGGCACCCACCAAAAATGGGGCTACATTCTCTGGGACAACGACGCGACATTCGATTTTTACATCAATTACACGGGCCTTCCCTCCACACAATACACGGCCAAACCATGCAATCCTGAGGGCCTTACTGGTGGCTCAGACCCCGAACAACATATTAAGGTGCTGAACAAACTCCGCACCAATCAAGCCGTAGAACGCTACTACGTGACCCGTCAGGCCGACCTGATGTATACGGTGTTTGGCTGTGAGAATATGCTCAACTACCTCGACACTATAGAAGGCCTGATAGATCCCGAGATGACACGCCATGCCCAACGTTGGGATGGGACGTACACCGAATGGAAAACTAATGTGGATAGATTGCGCGACTTTATCACCAATCGCTGCAACATTTTGCCTGCCTTAATGGATGATTGCTATACCGTGACGGGCCCATACCAGACGGTGGTAAGGGTAGATCCGCCGCTGGCGGGCACGGTGAACATTAATACCTTGACGTACACGGCCAATCAATTCCCCCACACGCAACCTTATTTTGGGGGCTCAGATGCAGGTATTAGTCTTTGGGCTTTGGCGGATGAAACAGCGGGCTATAAATTTGACCATTGGTCCGCAAGTAATCATACTTTTGCCGACCCGGATTCGACTTTTGGCTTTTTGAACTTGACATCTGCAGACACCCTGGTGGCGCACTTTAGTAAAGCAAGCAGCCCGGTTTTTGAACCTGGAAATCAAGCAATAACTGCCTTTTCAGCATTCCCATCCGTATTTACGGAATCGATTACCGTAAACTATTTCCTGCCAGAGAAATCTAAGGTTATGCTACGCCTCTTTGACCTTTTAGGCAATCAGGTGGCGGAATACCTTGTAGGGGAAATGGCAGGCAAAGGAAGTACTCCATTTAATCTGAATAATAGCCGCCTTCCAGCAGGCGTTTATTTCCTGAAATGTTCTGCGGACGATTTTGAAAAAACAGTTAAGTTGGTGCGGGCAAATTGATTTTTAAACAACTTCATAGACTTTGACTTGAAAAATCCTAACCTTTAACTACGACCTTGCGACACGATCTGAAACGAATTTTGGGGGGTCTCATAATCCTGGCAGTATTAGTGGCAGCACTTTATATTCCGATGCAAATACCCTTTGCAGCAGAAAGCATCGGGCGCGTTTTGCCAGCTCAAGAATGGCGTTTGGTACAAGACCAGACAGGCCGTCTCACCTCTGTTGTGCGCGACCATAAATTGGGCGCGGCACAACAAATTGATGCTTTTCAGTTTGAACAAGGCGATTTTTCGGGTATCAAAATTGAAATACCACCGGGTGCTTTCGTAACCATAGGCGACACGGTAGTACGGATGTATTCCATTCGTCAGCGTGAGGAAATTCAGCAGATTGAGGCTCAACTTTCGTTGTATTCTGCCCAATTGCAATCTGACAAAACAGGCGACAAACCACCAATTGTGCAGGAAGCAGAAAACAAACTGCATTTTGCAGCGCAAGACCTTACACTGAAAGAAAACTTTTATCACCTGAAAAAGAAACTCAAAGACGATGGCCTAATCGCTGTAACAGAATATCAAACGGCAGAAAACGATTGGAATCTTGCCAAAATACAAGTGGAAATTGCACGCAAATACCTGGAAAATGTGGGAACAGGGATCAAGAACGAAAGTGTAGAAATCACTGAAGCGCAGTTGCGTGGCCTTCAAAATCGCCTCAATATTCTGAAACAGAAAGGTTTGGCGTTTGTAATCCGTGCGCCATTTTCTGGCTGGATTGTAAATTCTGCTTTGCCAGAAGAATTGCTCACCCTTCAGCGAGCCGACGAATATGTGGTACAAATTCCGATACGGGTGGAGCAGTTGCGATACCTCAATCCCGGGGTCAACATACAAGTCACCGATGTGCAAACAGGCCATGTTTTCAGTGGGCAATATGGTTCGTTGGGGTCAAAAGTGGAGATCCTGGACAATCGTCAAGTTTC